>CAJCHO010000101.1 GCA_903970145.1 Mycobacteriaceae bacterium
GCAGATGGTCGTCTTTGAGTGGGTCATCGAGGACGATGTGGTGCGCATGCACGGTGAGGGATTGGGTCCTTCGCGGCGCATGTTCCGCGATGAACTGACGTCGTCCAAAGCCCTGCGCCGCTTGGTCCATGCCGACGACGCGCCGATGTTGCGCGAGCGCCTCATCGCAGCCTTGAAAGGCCAAGGACCGGAAGCAGGCGAGCTGCAACAAATCGAACTGCGTCTGCTTGATCCTGCCGGGCAATGGATCGACGTCGAGCTCCTAGCGCGCGTGGTCGACAGAACGCCCAATCATCGCGCAAGACGCCTCGTGGGTACGCTGGCAGATATTTCTGCGCGCAAGCAAGCACAGCGTCAAGTCGAACATCTGCGCGATCTTTACTCGGCGCTCAGTGCGACCAGTCAAGCGATTGTGCGCAGCACCGACGAAGCCCAGCTGTTCGCCGAGATCTGTCGAATCGCCGTGCAATGGGGGGGATTTCGCTTGGCGTGGATCGGCACGGTCGATGCAGCACGCAACATCATCCCCGTTGCAACCCATGGCGGCCCGACCGAGTTTCTTGGCGCCGTGATTGCCTCGGTCGATCCGGACTCCAGTGCCAGTTATGGACCTGCTGGCACGGCCCTGCGCGAAAAGCAGCCCTGCATCATCAACCGCGTGCGCACCCTCGATGCCAATCTACCCTGGGTCAGGGCGGCGATCCAGAGCGGTTTTCATTCGGTCGCTTCGTTTCCGATCTTCAAGGACGAGGAACCCTTCGGCATTCTTGGTCTGTGGTCCTCTGAGCCTGATTATTTCGATTCGGCCTACGTCGCGTTGCTGCAGGAGATGGCCAGCGACATTTCCTTTGCCATCGCCAACTTCAGTCATGACCGCCAGCGCCGCCAGATGGAAGCGGCCCTCGCGCAAAGCGAAGCCCTGCAGCGCGCTGTGACCGATGCCGCGCTCGATTGCATTGTCTCGCTCGACGAAGACGGCATCATTTTGGGCTTCAATCCTGCGGCGGAGTCGACCTTTGGCATCGCCGCTGCCAACGCCATCGGCGCGCGCTTTGTCGATCTTTTGGTGCCCGCACGCACGCGTCGCGACTTCGCGGAAAAAATCGAATCCGTCAGCCGTGCACCGGGCCGCGCCAGTCACCGCACGCGCGCCCTGCTGCTGCGCACCGAGAACAGCGAGTTTCGCGCCGAGATTGCGCTCACCTCGATTGGCGCTGCGCTGGGGACCGTGTCGACCTTGCACATCCGCGATGTTTCCGAGCTCGAGCGCAACGAGCAGCTGCTGCAGGAAAATGCCCTGCGCTACCGGGAACTGGTCGAGCGCTCGCCCGAGCCTGCTCTGGTGCATCGCGGGGGCGTACTGCTCTTGGCCAACGCTGCGTGCCTGCGCCTTTTTGCAGCGACCGAAGAAGAGCAGCTGCTAACGCGCCGGATTTCTGATCTGGTCCGACCCGATCACCTGGCGGCCTTCAACCACGTCGGCCAGAGCGCCGATCGCATGACCAGCGCCCAGGCCGCATTTTCCGAGCAGGTGTGGATCGCGCTCGATGGCACAGAGCGGATTGTCGAAGTGGCAGGCAGCGTGCTTGATTATGCCGGCAAGCCCGCGGTCCAGGTGGTGCTACGCGACATCACCGACAGAAAGCGCAGCGAGGCCTTACAAGCCGCCCAGAACTACGTTCTGAACCTGATTGCGCAGGGGGCCGAGTTGCAGCTCATCATGGAGACCCTGACCGACTACGTCGAGGCCCATGCGCCGCGTACGCGTTGCACGCTCAACCTGCTGGATCCAAGTGGCTCGCGCTTGTCGCAATTGACGGCACCCAGTTTCAGCGAGGCGTTTCGGGCGCGTGTCGACGGCGTGCTGCTGAGCGCTGACGATGGCGTCTGTGGCGTGGCGGCGTTTCGCTGCGAGCCTGTGATCGTGCGCGACGTGTTTCACGATCCCCTGACCACGGGATATCGGGACTTCGCCCGCCAGGAAGGCATCGGCGCTATCGCCGCGTGGCCGGTGATGGGCAGAAAAGGCCAGCTACTTGGCACCATTGCGCTTTACTATCCGCAGCCCAGTTCGCCCAATAGCGATGAACTGGGGATGGTCGCCATCTGCTCCGACTTGGCCGGCATCGCGATCGAAAGTCGCCTGGCCGAAGACCGCATTCGTTTTCTCGCCCACTACGACGAGCTGACCGGGCTGCCGAACCGCTTTTTGTTCAACCAGCTTCTTGAGGCCGCACTGCTGCGTGCCAAGCGCAAGGGGCACAAGCTGGCGGCCCTCTTTCTCGATCTGGATCGCTTTAAGAACATCAATGACACCTTCGGGCATGCGGTGGGCGATCAGGTGCTGCACGAAATCGCGGGACGCTTTCGGTCCGCGATCCGCAACACCGACCAGATTGCGCGCATGGGCGGCGATGAATTCTTCTTTCTGATCGATGAGATCAACGGACCGCATGCCGTCACTGACGTGACACGAAGGGTTCTGGCCGAGGCCGCGCGGCCTTTTTTCGTCGACTCAGAGGAGTGCCAGCTCTCAGCGAGCATCGGCGTCTCCCTGTATCCCGACGACGGCGAAGATGCAGCGACGCTCCTTAAAAACTCCGACATCGCCATGTATCGCGCCAAGGCGCTTGGCAAGAACAACTTCCAGTTTTATTCAGCGACGAAGAATATTCATACGGTGGCTCGACTGGCGCTGGAGTCGCGCCTGCGGCGTGCCATCGAGAACCACGAATTCACCCTGCACTACCAGCCGCGCGTGCGACTGGCCGACGGCCTCGTGACCGGTGTCGAGGCACTGGTGCGCTGGAATCATCCGGAGCGCGGTCTTGTCTCGCCGCTTGAATTCATCCCGATTGCCGAAGAGACCGGCCTGATTGTGGCGCTCGGCCATCAGGTCTTGAGCATGGCCTTAGCCGATGCAAAGCGCCTGAAAGCCGACGTCGCAACGCCAATCCGCATCGCCGTCAACCTGTCTGCCCGGCAACTGGATGATCCCGGCTTGGTACGCGACATTTCGAGTCTTCTTGCCGAGCACGCGCTCGATGCAACGGATATCGAGCTTGAAATTACCGAGACGATGCTGATCCACCACCCGGATCACGCAGAACGGGTGATTGCCGAACTGCACCAGATGGGCATCGGTATCTCGATTGACGACTTTGGCACCGGCTACTCGTCGCTGACCTACTTGAAGCGCTTTCCGCTTGAAGCCGTCAAGATCGACCGCTCGTTCATCACGGAACTGCCAAGCGACGTCAACGATCTGGCGATCGCCGAAGCCATTATCGCCATGGCACACGCCCTAGGTCTGCGCGTGGTCGCCGAGGGCGTTGAAAGTATCGACCAGATGGAAAGCTTAAAGCGCTTGGGCTGCGACGAGTATCAAGGATTTCTTTACAGCCGCGCCGTGCCATATCCCGCGCTGGTGGCGCTATTTCATAGTGGCATCGGAAAGAGCGCGGCCGGCAACTAATATCCGACCGCACCGTTGGGCTCTCTCTGTGCCAAGGACAAAGATACGGGCCGAAGGAAGACGGCCAACACGCGGTTAGCCGCCGGCAGCGGGCGCCTTGGTCTCGAATTTCTTGAGCGCATCAAGAGTGTTCGACACATGCTTGTCCGGATTTAAGCTGGTGTACTCGTAGATCACCTTGCCATCTGGCGCGATCACGTAGGACACCCGGTTGGCGTAGTCGGGCTTGAGCCATAGAGTTGCATCGTAGGCCTTCATGATGCTTTGATCCTCGTCAGCCGCGACCGCAAACTTGCTGCGGCATTCGCTCAAGGAGAATTTGTTCAAGGTATCGATATCGTCGTGCGAGACACCGATCACCGTCGCGCCTAAGGCCTTGTATTGATCGACCGCTTCGGCGAAATCATGCGCTTCGATGGTACAGCCGTAAGAAAACGCGGCCGGATAGAAATAGAGAACGACCGGTCCTTTTTTTAGGGCGTCGGCCAGCGAGAAAGTGAACACCTGGCCGCCGAGCGAAGCTTTGGTTGTAAAGTTCGGGGCCGTTGTTCCGACATCGAGTGCCGCCATCGCAGTTTGCGAGGCGAACGCGAGAGAAAGGGCACAGAAAAGCATGGACAGGCGATATCGCAGCATGATGGGTTTATCCTTAATCGGTGATAAAAACGTGCCTGTCGCGTATCTTCGAACAGTGCCGTTCCCGCTCCCTCGAGGTCGCTAATTGATTAATCATAGTCCCCTCCGACAAATTTTGCCTGATTGGGGCAAGCGTTTACTGCGCCTGGCTGCCCTTGGCGCCATCGCTGCGTGCGCCGGCTGCGCGAGTCTGCCAACGAACGTCGACCGGCCCAACTCGGTCGCCCTCGATCCCGCCACCCCGACCGCGCTGTCAAAAATCGCTGAAGATTCCTCGCCCGGCGACGAATTGACCGGCTT
>CAJCHO010000102.1 GCA_903970145.1 Mycobacteriaceae bacterium
GCGAGATCGGGATAGAAATCCTCAACCAGGGCTTCTTCGATACGCTCACGCTTGCGACCGGAGCTGCTACTGCGGCGATTCATGCGCGTGCGCGTGCGGCTTCGGTGAACTTGCGCAGCATAGACGACGCCAGACTTGGTATTTCGCTCGACGAGACCACCACGCGCAGCGACGTCGAGCTCCTTTGGCGCATCTGCGCGTCAGAGCGCCAGACTCCCGAGTTCAGCCGGATGGAACAAGAGGCCACAGATGGAATCCCCCAAGAGCTCGCGCGCCGTTCTGCGTTTCTGACTCATCCGGTGTTCTCGAGTCACCACAGTGAAACCGAAATGCTGCGTTATCTGCGCCGGCTTGCCGACAAGGACATCGCGCTGGATCGCGCGATGATTCCGCTGGGTTCGTGCACGATGAAGCTAAATGCGACCTCGGAAATGATCCCGGTAAGCTGGCCCGAGTTTTCGAGCATTCATCCCTTCGCGCCGCACGAGCAGACCAGCGGCTACGCGCAAATGATCGATGAGCTCGAGCAAATGCTGTGCGAGGCAACCGGCTACGCGGCAGTATCCCTGCAACCGAACGCGGGCTCACAGGGCGAATACGCAGGTCTTTTGATCATTCACGCCTATCACGCCGAACGCGGGCAGGGCCACCGCGATGTCTGCCTGATTCCGTCGTCGGCGCATGGTACCAACCCCGCCTCGGCCCACATGGCCGGCTTGCGCGTGGTTGTAGTGGCCTGCGACTCGCAGGGCAACGTCGACATGGCCGATTTGCGTAGCAAGGCGCAGGAACACGGCAGCCACCTCGCGGCGCTGATGGTGACCTACCCCTCCACCCACGGCGTGTTCGAGGAGGGAATCAAGGAAATCTGCGCAATCGTTCATGAGCACGGTGGCCAGGTCTATATCGATGGCGCAAACCTGAATGCGCTGGTCGGCGCCGCAGCGCCCGGGCAGTTCGGCGGCGATGTCTCGCACCTGAACCTGCACAAGACCTTCTGCATCCCGCATGGGGGTGGCGGGCCCGGAGTCGGACCGGTCGCAGTGGCAGCACATCTGGCGCACTTTCTGCCTAACCACGGGACTGCCGGCCTGCGGCGCGCTGCGAGCGGCATTTCCGCGGTCTGCGCAGCCCCCCACGGATCGGCCTCGATTCTGCCGATCTCTTGGATGTACATCGCGATGATGGGCGGCAGCGGCCTTACCGAGGCAACCGAGTGCGCCATCCTCGCTGCCAACTACCTTGCCTACCGGCTCTCGCCGCACTACCCGATTCTGTATACCGGTGCCCAGGGACTGGTGGCACACGAGTGCATTCTCGACCTGCGTCCGCTAAAGGACAGTAGTGGAGTCACCGTCGACGATGTCGCCAAGCGCCTGATCGATTACGGATTCCATGCCCCCACGATGAGCTTCCCGGTTCCCGGCACCCTGATGATAGAGCCGACCGAGTCGGAGTCACTTGCCGAGATCGACCGATTCGTCGAAGCCATGATCGCCATCCGCGAGGAAATCCGGGCGGTCGAGGAGGGTCGAATGGACCGGGAGGACAATCCGCTCAAGAACGCGCCGCACACCGCGCGCGTGGTCATGGATGATGCGTGGTCGCACCCCTATACGCGGCGCGAGGCAGCCTATCCCGTGGCACGGCTGGTTGACAACAAGTACTGGCCCCCGGTCGGGCGCGCCGACAACGTCTATGGCGACCGTAATCTGATGTGCATCTGCCCACCCATGTCCGATTACGAGTAGGCTCTGGCGCAGCGCCGCCTGGGCGCTGGCTTCATCGCGTAGGCTCTTCGGGAGTGCAGCTGTGGCGGTAAGTGTCTTTGATCTGTTCAAGATCGGTATCGGACCCTCGAGCTCGCATACGGTTGGACCGATGCGTGCCGCAGCGCGCTTTGCTACTGCACTGGCCGAGAGTCCCTACACAACTACCGCGCGCGCACTGCGCGTTGAGCTCTATGGCTCGCTGGGTGCCACCGGCAAGGGCCACGGAACCGACAAGGCCGTCCTTCTGGGGCTCATTGGAGAATCTCCCGAAACCGTCGATCCCGCCCGGATACCGGCGATACTGGCCGGGTTGCGCGAGGCGCGTGCCATCACCATCGCGGGAGTCGGCGTACTGGCCTTCGATGAGCGCGACGCATTGCAGTTCTTTCGGCGCGCCCTGCCATTTCATCCCAATGGCATGCGCTTTTGTGCGCTCGATGCGGCCGGCGCTGAACTCTTCGAGCGCGTCTACTACTCGGTGGGCGGCGGTTTCGTGGTGGAAGAGGCCGAGGCTAGCAAGGCCATCGGCGGTGATGAAGGCAGCGACCTTCCTTACCCGTTTCACAGTGGTGCCGACCTGCTTGAGATGTGCAAGGCAAGCGAGCTGCCCATCAGCGCGCTCGTTTTGGCCAATGAGAAGGTCTGGCGCAGCGAGGCCGAGATCCACAGCCGGCTTCACAAGATCTGGGACGTGATGCAGGAATGTGTTCGCGCAGGCTGCCGCAATGAGGGTGTCATGCCCGGTGGGCTTCACGTCAGGCGTCGCGCACCCGAGCTGCATCGCTCCCTCATCGCACAGCCCGAAGCCGGACTGCGCGATCCGCTTGCAGTACTGGACTGGGTCAACCTCTACGCGCTGGCAGTCAATGAGGAGAACGCGGCTGGTGGACGGGTCGTCACCGCCCCAACCAACGGTGCCGCGGGGATCATTCCGGCCGTGCTGCACTATTACATGCGCTTCACGAACGGTGCCAGCGCTGACGGGGTCGTGCGCTTTCTGCTCACGGCCGGCGCGATCGGTATGCTCTATAAGGAAAATGCGTCGATATCGGGTGCTGAAGTGGGCTGCCAGGGTGAAGTCGGGGTGGCGTGCTCGATGGCCGCCGGAGCGCTTGCCGAGGTTCTCGGAGGCTCGCCCTCACAGGTTGAAAATGCCGCGGAGATCGGCATGGAACACAACCTCGGCTTGACCTGTGACCCGGTCGGAGGTCTCGTCCAGATACCCTGCATCGAGCGCAATGCGATGGGTTCGGTCAAGGCGATCAATGCGGCACGCATGGCCCTCAAGGGCGATGGTACGCATTTCGTCTCTCTCGACCGGGTGATCAAGACCATGCGCGAGACCGGGGCCGACATGAAGTTGAAGTACAAGGAGACCTCGCGCGGTGGCCTGGCTACCAATGTCGCCTTCGTTCCCGTCAACATCATAGAGTGCTGATCCCCGGGCAGCTTATGGGTAAAATGGGGCCCTCTTGCGCCGCCTGTCCGGACAAGCTGTGCCGTGGGGGCCTCCCTGCAGCCGGCCTGTCCTCGAGCACCAGAGCACCTATCAGTTCGGAAGCCTAATGCGAACCAACCAGAAATTTACCGTTTACCGAAGAGACTACAGTGCGCCGATATTCCATGTTGAATCCGTGGAGATGGGCATCGATCTCGATCCGGTCGAAACGGTCGTAGCGACCCGCATGCAATTGGTGCGCAACCGCGCCGGTGCACTCGTTCTTGATGGCGATGACCTCGATCTGCTGTCGATTGCCGTTGACGGACGGGCGCTGGCAGGCGCCCGCTATACACGCACCGCTGACAGCCTGACCATCGAGAAGTTGCCGGCGCGTTGCACACTCGACATCGGGGTGCGAATTCGACCGGCCAGCAACACGACCCTGATGGGCCTCTACACCTCGGGCGGCAACTATTTCACCCAGTGCGAAGCGGAAGGTTTTCGCAAGATCACCTACTTCCCCGACCGTCCTGACACGATGGCGCGCTTTACGGTCATGCTGCGCGCCGATCGCAAGCTCTGTCCGGTGCTGCTGTCAAACGGCAACCTGATCGAATCGGGGCGGCTGCCGCACGGGCGCCACTACGCCAAGTGGCACGATCCCTTCCCGAAGCCCTCCTATCTCTTTGCCCTCGTCGCTGGAAAGCTGGCGCACATCGAGCGCTCCATCCGCACGCAAAGCGGGCGTGACGCGCTATTGCAGATCTATACGGACAAGCGCGACCTCGACAAGACAGCGTATGCCATGGATGCGCTCGTGCATTCTGTTCGCTGGGACGAGAAGCGCTTTGGCCTGGAGCTGGATCTCGAGCGCTTCATGATTGTTGCGGTAGGCGACTTCAACATGGGGGCGATGGAGAACAAGGGTCTGAATATCTTCAACACCCAATACGTCCTCGCCAGCCCGAAAACCGCCACCGATCGCGACTTTGCCAACATCGAGTCGGTGGTCGGCCACGAATACTTCCATAACTGGACCGGCAATCGGGTGACCTGCCAGGACTGGTTCCAGCTGACCTTGAAAGAGGGCCTGACGGTGTTTCGGGATCAGGAGTTCTCGGCCGATGTCGCCGCGGGCTATCTGGGTAAGCCCGCAGAGGGCGTTGATCCAAACACCGCGCGCGCGGTCAGCCGGATCCAAAACGTGCGCGCCCTGCGCGCCCAGCAATTCCCGGAAGATGCCGGCCCCATGGCGCATCCGGTGCGACCGGACAGCTACCAGGAGATCGGCAACTTCTACACGGCAACCGTCTACCAGAAGGGTGCCGAAGTCATCCGCATGCTCCAGACCCTCCTCGGACGCGACGGCTTTCGCCTCGGGCTCGAAGAATATTTCCGGCGCCACGACGGCCAGGCGGTAACCTGCGACGCGTTTCTGGACGCCATGCAAAGCGTCTATACGGATCAGCACCCTGGCAAGACTCTCGAGGTTTTCCGTCACTGGTACAGTCAGGCCGGCACGCCCCGGGTGCAGGTCCAGTCCCACTATGACGCACGCGCCAAGCGCTTGACGCTCACGCTCACGCAAGCCTGTCCGCGCGTGGGAGTCGAGCGTGAAACCAAGGGCGACAAGCTGCCCTTTCACATCCCGTTTGCGCTGGGCCTGGTTGGCCGTGCCGGTCACGACCTGCCCTTGCGTCTGGCCGGCGAGAAGCCGCGCGCCAAGCCGCTTGTGACGCGCGTGCTCGACCTGACGCAATCCAGTCAGACCTTCGAGTTCGTCGATGTCGCGGAGAAACCGGTGCTGTCCCTGCTGCGTGATTTCTCTGCGCCGGTCATCGTCGATTTCGAGTACAGCGACGCCGAACTGGCGCATCTGGCGGCAACGGATAGCGACGCGTTCAATCGCTGGGAGGCCGTCCAGCGCCTGGTTACGCGCGAGCTGGCACGCTTAGCGCGCCTGGCCGAGACCAAAGCGACGCTGCGCGTCTCGCCCAATGTGATCGCGGTATTTCGCGCGATTCTCGAAGACAGCACGCTGGACCCTGCCCTGAAGGAACTCGCTCTCACCCTGCCTTCGGAAAACATGATCGGCGAGCAGCTGCCGGTCTACAACCCGGCGGCGGTACATCGCGCCCGCACCCTCATGCGCCAGAGTCTGGCGCGTGCCCTGGCAAGGGAGTGGCTGGCCACCTATCGTGCCAATCAGCGCGTCGGCGAATACTCACCGGACGCGCAATCGGCGGCCCGACGCGCGCTCAAGAACATTGCGCTGAGCTATTTGATGCAGTTGGGTGACGGCAAGCTCGACGAGTTGGCGTGGCAGCAGTTCAAGCTTGCCGACAACATGACCGATACGCTCGAGGCACTGGCGGCGCTGGTTGGAAGCAGCTCGAAAAAGCGCGCCAAGGCGATCGCCCGCTTTTACAAGAAGTATCGCGACGACGCGCTGGTGCTCGACAAGTGGCTGCGTGTGCAGGCGCTCGCCCCGGGACTCGATCAGCCAGTGCTCGATACGGTGCGCGCGCTCATGCAGCATCGTGCCTTCTCGTTGCGCAATCCCAACAAGGTGTATGCCCTGCTCGGCGCCTTCTGCAACGGCAATCCCGCGCAGTTCCATCGTGCCGACGGCGCGCCCTATCAATTCTGGGTTGAGCAGGTCCTGGCACTCGACAAGATCAACCCCACGGTGGCAGGACGCCTTGCGCGCTCGCTTGATCGATGGAGAAAATTACCCCCTGATCTTCAGGAGAAGGCCTTGGGCGCGTTGCGGCAGATCCGCGCCACCAGCGGGCTGTCGCGCGACGTCGGCGAGATTGTCGACAAGGCTCTGCGTGCCTGACCACCGCCTTGCAAAGGAGTCGGGCATGACGGGCATACACCTGACGCGCTATCTGGTCGAGCAGGAACAACAGGGCCTGCTGTCCACGCCGGCGCTGCGCCTGTTGCTCGAAACCGTAGCCGACGCCTGCAAGCGTATCGGACACCTCGTCAACCAGGGGGAACTCGGTGGTGCGCTGGGTAGCAACCAGACCGAGAACGTCCAGGGCGAAGTCCAAAAGAAACTCGACGTCATCGCCAACGACATCATGCTCGAAGCGCACCGCTGGGGTGGCTATCTGAGCGGGCTCGCCTCCGAGGAGATGGAGCAGGTGCAGGCGATCGATGCTGGCGCGACGCACGGCGAGTACCTGCTCTTGTTCGACCCCCTGGACGGATCTTCCAATATCGACGTAAACGTTACCGTTGGCACGATCTTCTCGGTGCTGCGCATCGCCGCGGGGAGCCCTGCCAGCGAAGCCGCGTTCCTGCAAGCCGGTACCCGCCAGGTCGCAGCGGGCTACGCCCTGTACGGACCGCAGACCATGCTGGTTCTATCGCTTGGCCATGGTGTCGTGGGCTTCACGCTTGATCGCAATACCGGAACCTGGACCCTCACCCAAGCCAGCATGCACATCCCCGAACAGACGCGCGAATTTGCTATCAATATGTCGAACCAGCGCCACTGGGAGGAACCGGTGCAGCGTTACGTGGCTGAATTGCTGGCCGGCAAGAGCGGGTCGCGCGGTACAGATTTCAACATGCGCTGGATCGCGTCGATGGTCGCTGACGTTCATCGCATCCTGACGCGCGGCGGAATTTTCATGTACCCACGCGATGCGCGCGAACCCGGCAAGGCCGGCAAGCTGCGCCTGATGTATGAAGCCAATCCGATGAGTTTTCTGGTCGAACAGGCGGGAGGTGCCGCCACCAATGGCCACCAGCGCATCCTCGACATTGAACCGGCGCAATTGCATGAACGGGTCGCCGTGTTCCTCGGTTCCCGGCACGAGGTTGAGCGGGTGACTGGCTACCATGCGTCGTAGGGCCGCGCTGCCGACGGCGAGTGCCGCCCGTGATGTGCGACGCACCGCGGGCAAGGTGCTGCGCAAGGAATGTCCGCGCGACGCCTTGGCGATCAGCGGCGTAGTCAAGCGCGACCCCGTTGCCACCTTACGCCAATCCAACCAGCATCGCCTGGCTCGACTGGTGCCGATCCGCTACGCCCGCATGCTGGTCACGCCCTTTACCTTTTTGCGCGGCGCGGCCGCATTGATGGCGCGCGACATCAGCCGAGCCCCGTCCCCAGGAATCCACGCACAGATCTGCGGTGACTGTCACCTCGGCAATTTTGGCGGGTTTGCCAGCCCCGAGCGCAAGCTGATATTTGGCATCAACGACTTCGACGAGACCCTCCCCGGTGCCTTCGAATGGGACATCAAGCGCCTGGTCGCAAGCTTTTTTGTCGCGGCACGCTGCGAAGGGATCAGCGAGACCCGTTGCGCCGACATTGTTGCCCGGGTCGGCGAGGTCTATCGCGAGCGCATTGAGCAATGCGCGCAGATGAGCGCGCTCGATGTCTGGTACGAGCGTTACGATCTTGAAAAGCTGGTCAACTCTGCCCGTTCCAAGCAATCGCGCGCCAAGCGCGATGAACTCGGCCGTCTGGCCACGCGCAGCGACTCATGGCACGCCTTCCCGAAAATGACCGAGCTCTCGGAAACGGGATTGCACATCTGCGACCACCCGCCGCTGATCTATCATCCGCATGAGATGCCCGACTTTCAGCGCGACGTGCGCCGCTTCTGGGAGCACTACGTCGAGTCCCTGCCCGAGGAGCGACGCGCGCTCGCGCAGCGCTACGAGGTGGTCGATGTTGCGATGAAGGTTGTTGGCGTGGGCAGCGTTGGCACCCGCTGCGCCGTCGCACTGTTGATGAGCGCCGGATGCGATCCGCTGTTCCTGCAGTTCAAAGAGGCCAGTACTTCGGTGTACGCGCCCTTTGCGGGCGCCAGCGCTTACGAGAATCAGGGGCAGCGCGTGGTAATCGGTCAGCGCATCATGCAGGCGGCCAGCGACATCTTTCTGGGATTCTCGCGTGCCACACACGTGTCCGCGGACTTCTATGTGCGCCAATTGCGCGACCGCAAGGTATCGTTCTTTTTCGAAGCCATGAAGACAGCCGATTTCCTTGACTATGCCGACGCCTGTGCCTGGACCCTTGCCAGCGCGCATGCCAAGAGCGCCGACCCGGCGGTCATTTCCGGCTACCTCGGACGCGGTGACGAGGCAGACCAGGCACTGGTGCGCTTTGCACGCAGCTACGCCGATCAAACCGAAAAGGACCACGAGGCGCTCAAGCGCGCAGCCGCCTCGGGTCAGATCAACGTAGCCAGCACGACCGGCTCGGACTAGGGCAGCAGAATCAGGGAGCCGGTTGTCTTGCGCGCCGCTAGCTCCGTGTGCGCGCGTGCCGCCTCGGCGAGTGGATAGCTCGACCCGATGTCGATCTTGAGCTTCTTCTTGTCGACCAGATCAAACAGCTCGGCGCTCGACTCCTCAAATCGGCTGCGCGGCAGGACATGCGTCGCAAGTGTCGGCCGGGTCACGAACAGCGAACCCTTTTGTGCCAGGATGCCCAGGGATACGTTGGTGACCGCGCCCGAGGAATTTCCGAAGCTGACCATAAGGCCGCGCGGCTGCAGACAGTCCAGCGACGCCTCCCAGGTGTCCTTGCCAACGCCGTCATAGACTACCGGCACTTTGGCGCCGCCGGTCAGCTCGGCGACCCGCGCCGGGATGTTTTCGCGCGTCGAATCGATGATCGCCCAGGCGCCCGCCGCCTTGGCACGCGCAGCTTTGTCCGGTGAGCTCACCGTACCGATCAGCTTGACGCCCAGTGCACGCGCCCACTGACAGGCGATCAGGCCCACTCCTCCGGCGGCTGCGTGAAACAGGATCGTCTCATTGCCCTGTAATCGATAGGTCTGGCGAAACAGGTACTGCACCGTCAGGCCCTTTAGCATCATCGCTGCCGCGACATCAAAGGCGATGCCGCGGGGTAGCTTGATAAGCTGGGCAGCGGGCATGGTACGCAGGGCTGCGTACGCACCCAGAATGCCCTGGCAGTAGGCCACGCGGTCGCCGGGTCGCACATGGGTCACGCCTGCCCCGACCGCCTCGACCACGCCGCTGCCCTCGTAGCCGATTCCGCCCGGCAAGGGACTCGGATACAGGCCGGTGCGCACGTAGATATCGATGAAATTGACGCCCACCGCGTGATTTCTAACGATCGCCTCGCCTGGTCCTGGCGGCGGTACATCCACTTCCTCGTAGCTGAGCACTTCGGGTCCGCCAAAGCGGTGCAGGCGCACCGCGTGGGTTTTCTGAGTCATCGTCAGTCTCCTTTCGGAATTCGCTGTGAAACAAGCAGCACGCCACCCATCACGAGGACCGTGCCAAGAATCTGTGCCACCCCAAGATGCTCACCGAGGATCAGTGTGGACAGTGCAATCGTGGCTACCGGTCCAAGCAGCCCCACCTGCGCTGCGCTGGTCGCGCCGATCCGCGCTATGGCGAACATGACGGCAAATACCGGCAGTACCGTGCACAGCGAGCCGTTGAGGATGGACAGCCAGTACACCCCAGCGGGTAGCTCAAGGCTACCGAGTGGCCGTTCGATAAGAAATTGCAGGAGGCAAAAGGCACACGCTACGCAACTGGCGTATGACGTCAGGCGCACCGAACCGATGCGTTTGACAAGTTCACCACTCCCGACGAGATAGAGCGCATAGGACACGGCGCTCGCCAAGACCAGGATGCTGCCCAACACGATGTGCGAACCGCCACCATGCCAGTCCGCGCCGAGCGCAATCGCTACGCCGAGGTAGCTCACGACTAGGGCAATGACTTGACGCAAATGTGCGGTGCGCCCGAATATGAAGACATTGATCAGCAACACGATCGTCGGATTCAAGTACAGGATCAGGCGCTCGAGAGTTGGCGAAACATAGGACAGGCCGAGAAAATCGAGGTAACTGGCGAGGTAGTAGCCGCAAAAGCCAAGGCCAACTATCTTCAGCATATCGCTGCGCGAAAGCGCCGCGCCATCGCCCCGATAGCGCATCCACAGCGCGACCGCCAGAAAAAAGGGCAGTGCGAAGAACATGCGCAGCGCCAACAGCGTAATGGCATCCACTCCATAGCGATACCCGAGCTTGACGATGATCGCCTTACCCGAGAAGGCCACCGCGCCGAGCGCGGCCAATACCACCCCAGTCGCGTTGGACGAGGCGCGGGACGCAGGCAGGGGTAGAGTCGTTTGCAAGCGAAGGGCCCGAAGGCGGTGCGAGGGGCACCGCTGATGGCGAATCCAGCGACTCACAATATACCCAAAGTGGACGCGGTGCGTCGGCTCCGCGCTTGGCGGATGTAGCACGTCCCAAGCGTATAATTGCCGCTCAGAATTGTGGCGCCGCGCCTGTTCAAGCGAAATCCCCATGAAAATCATCGTTCTTGGAGCCGGAATTCTCGGCGTCAGCTCAGCTTGGTATCTCAGTCAGGACGGCCACGAGGTCACGGTCATCGACCGCCAGGATGGCTGCGCGCTTGAAACGAGCTTTGCCAACGGGGCCCAGATCTCGGTTTCCTACGCCGAACCGTGGGCCAATCCCGGGGCGCCGCTCAAACTGGCCAAGTGGCTCCTGCGCGACGATTCGCCGCTGTTGTTCCGCTGGCGTGCCGACTGGCACCAATGGCTCTGGGGCCTGCAATTTGCCCGCGAGTGTCTGCCGGCACGAACGCGCTTTAACACCATTCAGCTGACCAACCTCGGACTCTACAGCCGCGCGGCGCTGATCGATCTGCGCGCAAAGCTCGCACTGGAGTACGACCAGCTCGAACGCGGCATCCTGCATGTCTTCACCAGTGACAAGGAACTCGAAGCTTCGCGACCGGGACTCGAATTGATGCGCGAATTCGGTTGCACCATGAATTTTCTCGATCGTGCGCAGACGGTCGCGCTGGAGCCGGCCTTGAACGCGTTTTCCGGACAAATCGCCGGGGCCGCACATGCGCCCGAAGACGAGAGTGGCGACGCCTTCAAGTTCACCCAGCAATTGGCCCTGCGCTGCGCCCGTGCCGGCGTGACGTTCCGCTATGACACGACCATCAAGCGCCTCGTCAAGAACGGCGGCGATATCGACGGTGTCGAGATCGAACACGCCGGCCAGACCCAGGTGCTCAGCGCTGACGCCTACGTGGTTGCCCTCGGATGCTGGTCGGCTCATCTGCTGCGCGCGGTCGGAATGAGCCCGGCGATCTATCCGGCGAAGGGCTACTCGGCGACTGTGCCAATCAAGCCCGGGCAAAATGCCAACACCGTGAGCATCACCGATCACCAGATGAAGATAGTTTTCTCGCGCCTCGGAGATAGTGTGCGCATCGCCGGGACCGCCGAGCTGTCGGGTTACGATCTCAAGTTGAATATGCTGCGCTGCCAGGCCTTGACGCGCCGTGCCGAAGAGCTGTTTCCAGGGGTTCTCGACAATGCCCGCGCCCAGTATTGGAGCGGCCTGCGTCCGGCCACGCCATCCAACCTACCCTATATCGGCAAGAGTCGCCTCGGTAGACTGTGGCTCAATACCGGTCACGGGACGCTCGGCTGGACCCATGGGGCCGGCTCCGGACGCGCGCTCGCAGATCTGATGAGCCAGCGCAAACCGGATGTCGACTTTGCCTTCATGGGAAGCTAGGGTGCGGCGCATCGTCGCCGCATTGCTGCTGCCTCTATGCTTATGGGGGTGCGACAAGGCTGCCCACGAGCCAGCGACTACGGTCGAGCTTCGCGAGTGCCGCGTCAAGGGAATCGAAACCGCGATTCAGTGCGGATCGATCCAGGTTCCTGAGAATCGCGATCATCCCGGTGCGCATTCGATTCCGATTCATTTTGCGCTGATACCAGCCCAGTCACGCAAGCGCCGCGACGACGCCATATTCGTGCTCGCCGGTGGACCCGGACAGGCCGCGAGCTCGATTGCCGGGGCGCTCTCCCCGCTGTTCGCAAAACTGAATCGCGATCGCGACATCGTGTTCATCGACCAGCGCGGAACGGGCGGCTCGAATCCCCTGAAATGTCCCGAGCCATCGCGTGACCAGCTTGTCAGCGGCTTCGATAGTGCGGCAACTATGGCACTGGTTGGTGCATGCGCCGAGAAACTCAGCACCGCAGGAAATGACCTCACCCAGTATCTCACCGTGGATGCGATCAAGGATTACGAGGACGTACGCCGCGCCCTCGGCTACCAATCGGTCAATCTCTGGGGTGGCTCCTACGGCACCCGTGTCGCGCTCGAGTACCTGCGTCAATTCCCGGGTTCCCTGAGAAGTATCGTGCTTGACGGCGTGGCGCCAGCT
The DNA here is from genome assembly GCA_903970145.1 of Mycobacteriaceae bacterium. Taxonomy (GTDB): domain Bacteria; phylum Pseudomonadota; class Gammaproteobacteria; order Burkholderiales; family Burkholderiaceae_D; genus CAJCHO01. Next base: position 12,448 of record CAJCHO010000102.1, read on the forward strand.
GATATGCGCCTGCCAGTTTCTTTTTCAATCGATGCTGATGCAGCGCTTGATCGGCTCGTCGGCGATTGCGCGGCTAACGAAGCCTGCCAGGCACACTATCCGCATCTGGGTGCGGACCTCGCGCATTTCTTTAGCTCGATTGCTGCGTCGGCATTGCATCCCAGCGCCACCAATCCTCTGACCGGTCGTCACGAGCAATTCACGCTCGATCGCGAAACGCTTGCGACACTGGTGCGCATGCCTCTCTATAGCTCGATGAGCGCGAGCATCGTGCCCTTCGCCGTGGGTCAGGCGGCAGAGGGAAATCTCGACCCCTTGTTAGCGATCAACTATCAGGCGGGTGGGGATCTGGACAACTCAATTGCTCTGGGCATGCATCTCTCCGTGGTGTGCGGTGAAGACCTGCCGATCATTCATCCGGCCGATCTCGCCCCCCTCGAAGCAAGCCGCTTTGGCCGCGCCTTCTACGATCAGTACCAGCGCATGTGCAGTCGCTGGCCCTCGCGAGCCGCGCCGCCGGAATTTTATGCCGCGCCGCAGAGTGCGCTTCCTGTGCTTATGCTAACGGGCGGGGCAGATCCCGCGACGCCGGCACGCCACGCCGAGCGCAGTGCGCAACACCTGAGCAATGTTCAGTCCCTCGTGGCACCCTATGTCGGGCACGGAGTCAGTTTGCAGGGCTGCGCGCCCGAGCTTGTCGAGCGCTTCATTCGCGATCCGCAGAAACCGCTGGGCGACACCAGCTGCCTCGCGCGCATCCCGCGACCGCTCTTTTTCGAGCCCATCGCAGCAGGCGCCCAATGATCGAGGTTCGCGGCCTGCAAAAGTCCTTCGTCTCGGGTACGGGCTCGCAGCGACGCGAGGTGGCGGCCGTGCGCGATGTCTCGCTCACCGCCCCGAACGGCAGTATTACGGGTCTGGTCGGACCCAACGGCGCTGGCAAGACCACGACCCTGCGTGTGATCGCAACGCTCGTCAAGCCGGATGCCGGACAGGCACGCGTGGATGACCAGGACACCGTCACGCAGTCGCTGGCAGTACGCCGCTCGCTCGGCGTACTGTCGGACGCGCGCGGTCTGTATGCCCGTCTGACAGCGCGCGAAAATATTCGCTACTACGGTCGCCTGCGCGGCATGGAAGATGGCGCGATCGATGAACGCATCGAACGCATCGCCAAACTGATCGAGATGGAGGATCTGCTAGGCCGCCGTACCGAAGGATTCTCTCAGGGTGAGCGCATGAAAGTCGCGATTGCCCGGGTATTGATCAACGATCCGCAGAATGTCGTCCTCGATGAGCCGACCAATGGTCTTGACATCATGTCCACGCGCGCATTGCGCGAGCTGCTGCGCCATTTGCGCGAGCTCGGCAAATGCGTTCTCCTGTCATCCCACATCATGCAGGAAGTAGTGGCGCTTACCGACCGGATCGTCATCATCGCTGAAGGGCGTGTGCTCGCTGAGGGCACTTCCGGCGAGCTCATTGAGCGCGCCGGAACCGCAACGCTTGAGGATGCCTTCGTCAAACTTACCGGGACCCACGGAGTTAGTTCATGAGAATGGCCCGCCTGGTATTTGCCAAGGAGTTGACCGATGCAATCCGCGACCGGCGAACCTTGATCACTATCGTCGTGAGCGCTTTGCTGATGGGACCCTTGACGATGGTGCTTCTTGCAAACTTCCTCGCCAGCATGGAAGAAAAGAGCACCATGCGCCAGGTCTATGTGGACGGCATCGAGCACGCCCCCGCGTTTGCCAACTTCCTCGCCCGCAACGACGTGCGTGTCCTGACTCCGCCCGGCGAATATGAGAAGGAAATCCGCAGCGGCACCTTCCAGGAAGCCGTAATCGTCATCGACGCCGAATTTGCCGACAAACTGGCCCATGGTGAGATGGCCACGGTGCGCCTGCTGTTCGACGACTCGCGCAGCGATGCCCAACCGTCGATCCGCCGCGCAGAGGCGCTGCTTCAAGGCTACGGCCGCGAACTTACGCTGCTACGCGTGGCCGCGCGTGGCATCACGCCCCAGTTGCTTAGCCCGGTGAGTATTGAGCGCCGCAATACTGCCACACCCAAACAGCAGGGCGCGTCGCTGCTGTTCCTGATACCGATGTTTGCACTTCTGGGTGCGATCGTCGGATCGATGAGCGCGGCCATTGATACCACCGCGGGCGAGCGCGAACGCGGATCACTCGAGCCACTGCTTACCAATCCGGTCACCCTACCCTCGCTGGTTGTTGGCAAATGGTTGGCGGTCGCTCTGCAGGCCTGTGTGGTGGTACTGGCAACGTTGACATCATTCGCAATCGCGGCCGCCCTGATTCCAAACCAGCGACTGGCAACGCTGTTTCAGTTCGGCCCTTCCGAGGTGGCGCGTTTCGCACTGCTGGTTCTACCGTTCGCCGCGATGATCGCCTCGGTGCTCATGCTGATAGCAACCTTCGGGCGCACTTACAAGGAAGCACAGACCTATGCCGGGTACGTCGCGCTGATCGTCAATTTCGTGCCGCTCATTACGGTATTTACGACGGTACGCTACGCAACCTGGCAGCTGTTTGTTCCTGCACTGGCGCAGCAGATGATGCTGGCGCGAGTCTTGCGGGGCGATGCGGTATCTCCAATCGACTTCCTGGTCCCGCTCGCCATTGCGGCCCTCGTCACGACATCCTGCCTGATTGGTCTCACGCGGCTGCTTAGCCACGAACGTATCGTTTTCGGGCGCTAAGAGCCGCCGCGTGCAGGGCCAGGGTAGCGTCCGTGCCGCAGGGGCCCCATGTTAGAATTGCCCTCTCAAAAGAAGCTCTTCTAGAGCCAAGGAAAGGCCATGGCAGGTCACTCGAAATGGGCCAACATCCAGCACCGCAAGGGGCGCCAGGATGAAAAGCGCGGGCGCATCTGGACGCGTCTGATCAAGGAGATCGCGGTGGCGGCCCGTCTGGGCGGCGGCGATGTCAGCACCAATCCGCGGCTGCGTCTGGCTATCGACAAGGCCAAGGATCAGAACATGCCTGCCGACAACATCAAGCGGGCGGTCGATCGCGGCAGTGGCAATCTGGATGGCGTGGATTACGAGGAAATCCGCTATGAAGGTTATGGCATCAACGGGGCGGCGGTCCTTGTCGACTGCATGACCGACAATCGTACGCGCACGGTCGCCGACGTACGCCATGCCTTCGCCAAGTTCGGCGGCAATCTGGGCACCGACGGCTCGGTCGCCTATCTGTTCAAGCATTGCGGGCAATTCCTCTTTGCGCCGGGAACTTCGGAGGACAAGGTCATGGAGGCGGCACTCGAAGCGGGCGCCGAGGACGTGATCAACGACGACGAAGGGGGCATCGAAGTGATCTGCGCCGTTGCGGACTTCGCTGCGGTAAAGGAGTATCTCGGCAAGGCCGGCCTGAAGCCGGACGTCGCCGAAGTCGTGATGAAACCTTCCGTTGAAGTGCTCCTCACCGGAGACGACGGCGTGCGCATGCAAAAACTGCTGGATGCCCTGGAAAACCTCGACGATGTGCAGGAGGTCTATACCTCGGCGTTGATCGGCGAATGAAGATTCTCGTCGTCGGTTCCGGTGGTCGCGAGCATGCGCTCGCCTGGCGCCTGGCGCAATCGCCACGGGCGCAATTTGTCTATGTCGCTCCAGGCAACGGAGGCACACAGAGCGACGCCAACCTGAAGAATCTGCCGATCACCGACATCAAGGTGCTCGCAGCATTTGCCAAACGCGAAGGTATCCACCTTACTGTGGTCGGCCCCGAGACGCCGCTTGCTGACGGCATTGTCGATCTGTTTCGCGCGGAAGGCTTGCGGATCTTCGGACCGAGCCGGGCGGCGGCCCAGCTGGAGAGTTCCAAGGACTTTGCCAAGTCGTTCATGAAACGCCACGGCATCCCGACAGCCGACTATGAAACCTTTAGCGACGCCAAGGCAGCGCATGCCGCGATCGAGCGGCGTGGCGTTCCGATTGTCGTCAAGGCCGACGGGCTGGCAGCCGGCAAGGGTGTCGTGGTGGCGCACACGCTCGATGAGGCGCACGCCGCAATCGACGCCATGCTGGGTAGCAAGGCCCGGGGCGCTGGCGGAGCACGGGTCGTCATCGAGGATTTTCTCGAGGGCGAAGAAGCGAGCTTTATTGTCATGTGCGACGGCCAGCATGTGCTTCCGCTGGCCACCAGCCAGGACCACAAGCGCCTGCTCGATCAGGATCAGGGTCCCAATACCGGCGGGATGGGTGCCTATTCACCGGCGCCCCTGATTACTCCTGAATTGCACGCCCGGGTGCTGCGCGAGATCATTTTGCCAACGGTGCACGGTATGGCCAAGGATGGCATCGTGTTCACCGGCTTTCTCTATGCCGGACTGATGATCGATGCGCAGGGCAATCCGCGCACCCTGGAATTCAATTGCCGTCTTGGCGACCCCGAGACCCAACCGATCATGGCGCGTCTCAAGAGCGACTTCATTGCCGTGTGCGACCATGCTACCGACGGCACACTCGACCAGGTCGAGCTCGACTGGGATCGGCGCACGGCCTTGTGCGTCGTCATGGCCGCGCACGGTTACCCCGACGCGCCGCGTAAAGGTGACGTGATCACGGGAATCCCACCTGCCCAGGATGACGCCATGGTGTTTCACGCAGGCACTACTGACAAGGACGGTCAGCTGCTCACCGCCGGTGGTCGGGTGCTCGGAGTTACGGCACTTGGCGACAGTCCGCGCATGGCACAAAAGCGTGCCTACGAGCTGGTCGCTCAAATCGGCTTTTCTGGCGCCCAGTACCGCCATGACATCGGCTGGCGCGCCATCGCACGACGCCACTAAGACTTGGGGTCCATAAGGCCTGGCATGGAATCGCAATCGATCGACATCGCGGCATTGCGTGGCTACCTGACGGGACTGCAACAAAGCATCGTCAGTGCATTGGAAGCGCGCGACGGTGGCAGCTTCCGGATTGATCGCTGGGACAAGGAATCCGCTGCGACACTCTCGGGCCACGGCATTTCCTGCATGCTCGAAGATGGCGCCCTGATCGAGCGCGGCGGAGTCGGGTTCTCACATGTCCGTGGCGGCCAGCTGCCAGCATCGGCGACGGCCCGTCGAGCAGAACTGGCTGGCCGAGCCTTCGAGGCCCTCGGGGTATCGGTGGTCGTGCATCCGCGCAACCCTTACATCCCTACCGCGCACATGAATGTGCGCTGTCTGGTGGCGCGTGCCAGCAATGAGTCCGATGTATGGTGGGTGGGCGGTGGCATGGACCTTACTCCCTACTATGGGTTCACCGAGGACGCACGCCATTTTCATGCCAACTGCAAAGCGGCGCTCGAGCCGTTTGGCAGCGACCTGTACGGGCGTTTCAAGAAGGCCTGCGACGAATACTTCTATCTTAAGCACCGTCAGGAAGCGCGCGGTATCGGTGGGATCTTCTTTGACGACTTCAATGAGTTGGCCTTTGCGGACAGTTTCGCACTGCTGCGCAGCGTCGGGGATCGCTTCCTCGCGGCCTACCTGCCGATCGTCGAAGCCCGGCGCGAGCTACCCTATGGAGGGCGCGAGCGTGACTGGCAGTCCTATCGGCGCGGCCGTTACGTGGAGTTCAACCTGGTATTGGACCGCGGAACGCATTTCGGCCTGCAGTCGGGCGGGCGTACCGAGTCGATTCTGATGTCCATGCCGCCCCTTGCCCGCTGGCGTTACGAATACCATCCTGAAGCGCAATCGCCGGAGGCGGACCTGCTCCTGAATTTTCTGCCGGCGCGAGAGTGGCTCAGTTGAATAGGCTGGCCCCGCGCGTGGGGATTCTTGGCGGCACTTTTGATCCAGTCCATCGTGCCCACGTGGCGCTTGCCCATCTATTCGTCGAGCGTCTTGCGCTCGACAGATTGCTGGTCATGCCGGCCGGCAGTCCCTGGCAAAAGGATGGCGTGGTGGCGAGCCCGAGGGCGCGCGCGCACATGCTTCGTCTCGCCTTCACAGGGGCGCCCGCCGAAATCGAGATCGATGAGCGCGAACTGCATCGATCCGGGCCAACCTACAGCGTCGACACGCTTGGCCAATTGCGCGCCGAGTTGGGTGAACAGGCCGTCCTGGTGCTGCTCATGGGCAGCGATCAGCTGGTCCATCTGCAGACCTGGCATCGCTGGCGGGAGCTGTTCGATCTTGCGAACCTTGCCATCGCCGGACGACCGGGCTTCTC
>CAJCHO010000103.1 GCA_903970145.1 Mycobacteriaceae bacterium
ATCGACAAAGTAGGTGTTGCTCGCCTCGGCGCCCGGCGGATTGGGGTCCGACGGCACCGAGCAGGCGCTTAAGGCGAGCACGAGCGCACCGGTAAGCCGCGCTCTGGCTCTCAGCGAGCGCTGGCGCGCGGTCCTTGGTAACTGACTTGCCAAGCTGACTCCCTCATCCCGCCGATTCGGGGCGTGCACCGCCGGCTCCGGCAAAGCGCGCGTATTTTGCGGCATCGACTGGCATTTGCCAACCGCGTATTCATCCACGGGGCTGATTTAATTGCCGGGCCATTTGCGTCTATACTGCGCCGTCCGATCGTGGGGGGCCCGCTCCCCACAGGCCTTTGCGAAGTGAGGAGCATCTCATGGGATTTCTCGCAGGTAAGCGAATCCTGGTTACCGGTGTCCTGTCGAACCGCTCGATTGCCTATGGCATCGCGCGCGCCTGTCGCCGTGAGGGTGCGGAGCTCGCCTTTACCTACGTTGGCGAACGCTTTCGCGAGCGCGTAGGCGAATTCGCTGCCGAGTTCGGCAGTAGCCTCGTATTTCCATGCGACGTCGGCATCGACGCCGAAATCGACGCGCTGTTTACCGACCTTGGCCGCAGCTGGGAGCAGCTCGACGGCTTGGTACACGCCATCGGCTTTGCGCCGCGCGAAGCGATCGCGGGTGATTTTCTGGACGGCTTTTCGCGCGAGGGATTTCGCGTTGCCCACGATATCTCGGCCTACAGTTTCGCTGCGCTTGCCAAGGCCGCGCGGCCCCTGTTAAGACCCGGCAGCGCGCTACTCACGCTCACCTATCTGGGCGCCGAACGGGTCCTTCCGAACTACAACACGATGGGTCTGGCCAAGGCCTCCCTCGAGGCGAGCGTGCGCTACCTGGCGGCCTCGCTGGGCCCTCAGGGAGTGCGCGTGAACGGCATCTCGGCGGGCCCGATCAAGACGCTCGCCGCCTCGGGCATCAAGGACTTCGGCAAGGTGCTGCAGTTCGTCGCGCGCAATTCGCCGCTGGCGCGCAATGTCACGATCGACGACGTCGGCAATGTCGCTGCTTTCCTGCTCTCGGACCTGGCCGCTGGCGTGAGTGCCGAGATTACCTACGTCGACGCCGGTTTTAATGCCATGGTCAGCGGTCTGGCCGGCATTGAGCAGGATAGTCCCGACTAAGCCGATTTGATATCCGGTGTGTCCGTGCTTGCGGCACGGGCGATCAGAAGGAGCCGTTTTCCGAGATGAGTCCAGCAAACCTGTTTAGCGGCCTGTCCAGCAAAGCCGAATTCTTCGCCTTGCGCATCGTCGAGGAAGAAGCCGAATCCATCGCGGTGCGGCGCGCAAGCAACGAGCCCGCCGAAAAGCACCTTGATCGCGGGGCCATGATTACGGTCATCGACAAGGGCGGTTATGGCTACGCGGCGACCAGCGATCTATCGCCCTCAGGGCTGGCGCGGGCTTTGGCGAACGCCGAACGTTGGGCCGCACTTACCGCTCGGCTTGGCATGATGCGTTTTGCGGTACCGCAGGACGCGGCTCCGCATGGGACTCACCAGTCGCCGCGATCGGTACCCCTGCCACCCCGGCGCGAACTGGTGGATCTGCTCACCCGCGAAGACGCGGCCGCCCAGATCGACGCGCGTATTGTCGACAGTATCGCCTCGGTGGAAATCACCCGTTCGCGCCACCACTATCTGACCAGTCACGGCGGTTCGGTCACCCAGGAATTCTGTTTTGTCGTACCCAATCTGCGCGTGACCGCAAGCGACGACTCGGACACCCAGTCGCGCAGCCTGTCACGCGGGGTATGCCAGCAGGGCGACGCCAATGTCATCGAGCGCTCCGGCCTCGTGGGCGGCGGCGCGCAGGTCGCGCGCGAGGCGCTCGAGCTTCTTGGGTCACCCAATTGTCCGAGCGCGCGCATGGACTTGCTGCTCATGCCCGATCAGATGATGCTGCAGATCCATGAGTCGATCGGTCATCCGCTCGAGCTCGATCGGATCCTGGGGGATGAACGCAATTTTGCCGGGACCAGCTTTGTCTCCATGGATATGTTCGGCAGCTACCAATACGGATCCGAGCTGCTCAACGTCACCTTCGATCCGACTCGCGGCGAGCAATTCGCAAGCTATGCGTTCGATGACGAAGGCACGACGGCACGCAAGGAGTTCCTCATCAGAGACGGGGTACTGGTGCAACCGCTGGGAGGTGCACTGTCGGCCGCGCGCGCCGCTCACGAATTTGGTCGCTCGTTTACCATGCTCGCCAATTCGCGCGCCTCGAACTGGAACCGCGCGCCAATCGACCGCATGGCCAATATCAATATCGAACCAGGCGCGAGTCCCCTCGAGGAGATGATTGCGAGCGTCGAGCTTGGCATCGTCATGGAAACCAACCAGTCCTGGTCGATAGACGACTCGCGCAACAAATTCCAGTTCGGTTGCGAGAGCGCGCGCATGATCCGCAATGGGCAGCTTGCCGAACGCGTCAAGAATCCCAACTATCGGGGCATCTCGGCCAATTTCTGGCGCAGCCTGCGCGCAGTTGGCAATGCCAGTACCTTCGACGTGATGGGCACTCCCTATTGCGGCAAGGGCGAACCTTCCCAGGTGGTTCGGGTCGGCCACGCCAGTCCGGCTTGCCTGTTCGGTGCGGTGGATGTGTTCGGGGGCAGCACTTGAGCGATCGGCAACAGTATTTCCATGATTTGCAGGGCGCACTATTTGCCGGACTGAGGGGCGCCGAGATCTGCACCTGCACCTACGAGGGCGAGCAATCGGACTTTGTGCGCTTTAACCATGCCCGCGTGCGCCAGGCCGGACACGTCGAGCAGGGCTACCTGAGCCTGCATCTGGTGCAGGGCCAGCGTCACGCGACAGCCCAATACGCGTTGTCCGGCGAGATCTCGCAGGACACTGCTGCCGGCGCACGTCTGATTGGCGAATTGCGCGAGACTCTCGCGGGCTTGCCCGATGATCCGCTCTTGCTCATTAATCACGAGCGCAGCGATTCTCTGATTGAGCGCGCATCGGAGCTACCGTCTTGCGAGTCGATGGTCGAATCGATCGTAGGCTGCGCGGCCGATAGCGATCTCGTCGGTTTTCTTGCCAGCGGTCCCCTGCAGCGCGGATTCGGCAATTCGCTGGGCCAGTCCAATTGGCATGAGGTCGCCAATTTCAACTTCGAATGGAGCCTCTACCACACCGCCGATAAGGCGACCAAGCACGCCTATGCCGGATTCGAATTCGAGCCACGCACGCTTGCCGCACGCATGGCGCGCGCACACGACGAGCTTGCACTGCTCGCGCGCGCACCCAAAGTGCTCGAGCCCGGCAGCTACCGCGTCTATCTCGCGCCAGCAGCGCTTGGCGAACTGGTGGGTTTGCTCAACTGGGGCGGCTTTTCCGAAAAGGCGCGGCGCACCCATCAAAGTCCCTTGCAACGGCTCGTCGAAGGCAAGGAACATCTGTCGGCGCTGGTCACGCTCTCGGAGAACACGGCCGAGGGGATCGCACCGGCGTTTCAATCGGACGGGTTTGCGCGACCGGGCGAGGTCAGACTCATCGAGAACGGCAGCAACGTCAGTGCTCTCGTGTCACCGCGCTCGGCGCGCGAGTACGGCATCGAGCACAACGGCGCGGACACCGGGTACGAGGCCGCGTTATCGATTGATATGGCAGGCGGAGACATCGATCAGGCGAGCGTCCTCGCAGCGCTTGATACCGGCCTTTACGTCAACAACCTGTGGTACCTGAACTTCTCGGATCGGGTCAATTGCCGCATCACCGGCATGACGCGCTTTGCGACCTTCTGGGTTGAGCATGGGCGAATCGTCGCACCCTGCGCGGTGATGCGATTTGATGACGACATCTACCGGCTGCTCGGCTCAGAGCTCGTCGGCCTGACTCGCCAGCGCGATTTCCTACCAGACGGTGCCACCTATCAGCAGCGCCAGACCGTGAGCCAGCGGCTGCCGGGTGCATTGATCGACCAGATGCGCTTCACGCTCTAGGCGCGCAGCCCGAGACGCTGGTAGAGAGTATCATCGCGGGCTTTGCAGGCTCGCTGTAGATCCGGCGCGAGAGCTCTCATGGCCACCCTTGCTGATTCCAAACCGCGCATGGCGGCACTGCGCCGCCTCTTCGCCTTCATCGCACCCTATTGGATGCGCCTCATCCTGGCGTTCGTATTTCTGTGTGCTTCGGCCGCAGCCACGCTGGTAATCCCCTACGAGTTCAAGCAGATCCTCGACCACGGATTTGCAGCCGGTGATTCCAGTAGTTCGATTAACCACCATTTCCTCGAACTGGGCCTTGTCGCGATCGTGCTGGCGGCGACGACCGCGTCGCGTTTTTATTCGGTCAGCTGGTTGGGCGAGCGCGTGGTAGCCGACATCCGCGGCGCGGTGTACGCTCGCATGCTCTTGCAATCCCCGGAATTCTTTGAAGTCACGCGCACCGGAGAGGTGCTGAGCCGGTTGACGGCCGACACCACCCTGGTACAGACGGTGGTGGGTTCGAGCCTGTCGATGGGCTTGCGTAGTTTTTTCCTGTTTCTTGGCGGAATTGCGATGCTGGCAGCCACCAGCGCCAAGCTGTTTGGCATCACTATCGGCATGCTGATCGCGGTGATCATGCCGATCATGCTGCTCGGTCGACGCGTGCGGCGGCTTTCGCGCGCCTCCCAGGATCGCATCGCCGACTCCTCGGCGCTCGCCGGCGAGGTCCTCAACGCCATGGCAACGGTCCAGGCGTTCACGCAGGAAGCCCATGAAGCGGCGCGTTTTCGTGCAATCGTTGAGGCCGGCTTCATCACGGCGCTGCGCCGTACCAGCACGCGCGCCTGGCTGACCTCGATTGCCATCGCGCTGGTGTTTGGCGTCATCGTATTCGTGCTCTGGCTTGGAGCCAACGACGTGCGCTCGGGTGCAATGAGTGGCGGTGACCTGCTGGCATTTGTCTTCTACGCTGCGCTCGTGGCCGGGTCGGTGGCGGCGCTGAGCGAATCCTGGGGCGACGTGCTGCGGGCGGCAGGCGCCACCGAACGGCTTACCGAGCTGATCGACGCCCCTCCTTTCATCGTTTCGCCCGCCAGCACGCAGGCCCTGGGCCCCGCGGATTCGCGCGGGGCGACGATCGTATTCGACTCCGTCGGTTTTCACTATCCTTCACGGCCCGATACCCTAGCTCTGTCCGAATATTCGCTGGCTATCAAAGCCGGCGAGACGATTGCCCTCGTCGGGCCCTCGGGAGCCGGCAAGTCGACGGTTTTTCAGCTGCTGCTGCGCTTTTACGATCCTCAGGCGGGCAGGATTCTTTTGAACGGCGTGGCCATCGGCGCGCTCGATCTTGCCGCACTACGCTCCCAGATCGGCATCGTTCCCCAGGACACCGTGATATTTTCGGGCAACGCGCTCGAAAACATCCGTTATGGACGCCCGGAAGCAAGCGAAGCCGAGGTGTTGGCAGCGGCCGAGGCAGCGCAGGCCCACGAATTCATTGAGCGCCTGCCAATGGCTTACCAGACCTTTCTGGGTGAACGAGGTGTGCGCCTGTCTGGCGGTCAGCGTCAGCGCATCGCCATCGCGCGCGCCATCCTGAAAAACCCACCGGTGCTGCTGCTCGATGAGGCGACCAGCGCGCTGGACGCCCAAAGTGAGCACCTGGTGCAAAGGGCGCTCGAGGCAGCCATGCGCAACCGCACGACCATCATCATCGCCCATCGCTTGGCAACCGTAAAAAAAGCCGATCGCATCGCTGTCATGGACGGCGGGCTGATCGTCGAGCTTGGCGCGCATGCAGAGCTGGTATCGGCGGGGGGCCTCTACGCTCACCTCGCGGCGCTGCAACTGACCGTCTAGACCAGTACAATAGCCAAGCCATGCGCCAATACCTAGAGTTCATGCGCCATGTCCTTGATCATGGCGCCGAGAAGACCGACCGAACCGGTACTGGAACGCGCTCGGTATTTGGCTACCAGATGCGCTTTGAGCTGTCCGCGGGCTTTCCGCTGGTGACGACCAAGAAGCTGCACCTGCGCTCGATCATCCACGAATTGCTGTGGTTTCTCTCTGGCTCGACCAATATCGCCTGGCTTAAGGAGCACGGGGTCTCGATCTGGGATGAGTGGGCTGACGCCAACGGCGAGCTCGGTCCCGTGTACGGCTCGCAGTGGCGCTCCTGGCCGACCGTCGATGGCGGCAAGATTGACCAGATCACCAATCTGATTGAGCAGATCAAGAGCAACCCGGATTCACGGCGCCTGATCGTGTCGGCCTGGAACGTGGGTGAAATCCCCCGGATGGCGCTGCCGCCCTGCCACGCGATGTTCCAGTTCTACGTCGCAGGCAATCGCCTTAGTTGCCAGCTCTATCAGCGCAGCGCCGATATCTTTCTTGGAGTCCCCTTCAACATCGCCTCCTATGCGCTGCTCGTGCACATGGTAGCCCAGCAGTGCGGGCTCGAGCCGGGCGAGTTCATCTGGACCGGGGGCGATTGCCATATCTACAGCAATCACTTCGATCAGGTGCGCCTGCAGCTCGGTCGCGCGCCGCACGCGCTGCCCAGGCTACACATCACGCGGCGCCCCGCCTCGATCTTCGACTACCGATACGAAGACTTCGAGTTTCTCGACTACCAGGCGCACGCATCGATCAAGGCTCCGATCGCTGTTTGAGGCGCGCCGCGCGGAAATGAGCAATGACCAGAGTGTCCATCATCGTCGCGGTGGCCCAGAACGGTGTCATCGGTGTCAACAACGCCCTGCCCTGGCGGCTTGCCGAGGATCTCGCCCACTTCAAGCGCACCACCATGGGCCATCCGATCATTATGGGTCGCAAGACCTTTGAGTCGATCGGTCGCGCCCTGCCGGGCCGCCGGAATATCGTCGTGACGCGCAATCGAGACTGGCAGGCCGCGGGCGTCGAGGCCGCCGCCTCGCTCGATGCCGCTCTCGCGCTGTGCTCGACAGAGCCCGAGGCGTTCATCATCGGTGGTGAGTCGCTGTACGCCGAAGGCCTTGGCGTGGCGCAGCGCCTCTACCTGACCGAGGTGCACCGCAGCTATGTCGGGGACGCCCGCTTTCCGTCGGTGCCAGGGCAATTCCGCGAAGTCGCCAGACAAGCGCATCGCTCAAGCGCCGATCCCCTACTGCAATTTGATTTCGTTATTCTGGACCGGATGCGGGCCGAACACAGCACACCGGACTGATCACTGGAGAGCACGAACATGGGTGAGGAATTTGAAGTACAGGGAGCGCACGATCGCGCGCTCGAAGAGGTGTCCGAGCAAACCACACGCGACCCCTTTACCGGGCGCATCGCGATCACCACGGCGGTGCTCGCCACGGTCGGCGCTATGTTTGCCTACATGGCCGGGTCCACGGAAGCCAACGCCGCGCTGTTCAAGAACGAAGCGACCATCAACACGGTCAGGGCATCCGATCAGTGGGCCTTCTACCAGGCCAAAAGTAACAAGCAGAACCTGGCCGAGCTCGGGCGCGCGCTGGTGCCGCCGCCAGGACAGGACAAGTTCGCCGCTGATGTAGAGCGCTACGGTCGCGACAAGGAAGAAATTCGCAGCAAGGCCGAGGGCTTCGAGAAGCAGGCGCATGAAGCCGATGACAGCGCTGGCGAACAGATGCATCGCCATCATCGCTGGGCACAGGCGATGACTCTGCTTCAGATCGCCATCGCCATGTCGGCCATCGCGCTCCTGACGCGCCGCTCATGGCTGCAGATCGTTATCTACGCATTCGCTGCCGCCGGCATGGGCCTGGGTGCAATGGCGGCGCTTGCGGTGTAGGTGTCGGGCGAGTCCTAGGCCTTCTTGCGCACGCAATCGACGAAATACCCGGTCGTGCCGTCCACATCCTTCTCGACCAGACCATGGATGTCGGTGTCAAAGCCCGGGAAGGTCGCATTGAACATGCGCGCGAACTGCAGGTACTTGACGATCGCACGGTTAAAGCGCTCCCCAGGGATGAGCAGCGGAATACCCGGTGGATAGGGTGTCAGGAGCACGGTGGTAATCCGCCCTTCGAGCTCATCGATCGGCACGCGCTCCATTTCGCGGTGCGCCATGCAGGCATAGGCGTCCGAGGGCTTCATCGCCGGCTGCATGTCAGAGAGATACATCTCGGTCGTCACCCGCGCCACGTCGTGGGTGCGATACATGTCGTGGATCTCCTGGCAGAGTTCGCGCAGGCCGACCTTCTCGTACCGGGGGTGCGCGGCGACGAACTCCGGCAGGATGCGCCACATCGGCTGGTTCTTGTCGTAGTCGTCCTTGAACTGCTGCAGCGCAGTCAACAGACTGTTCCAGCGGCCCTTGGTAATGCCGATGGTAAACATGATGAAAAACGAATAGAGCCCGGTCTTCTCGATGATCACGCCGTGTTCAGCCAGGTACTTGGTGACGATCGCGGCCGGAATTCCGGTCTTGGCGAATTTGCCGGACACGTCGAGCCCCGGGGTGATGATGGTCGCCTTGATCGGGTCGAGCATATTAAAGCCCGCGGCCAGATCGCCAAACCCGTGCCATTTGTCGTTGGCCTTGAGTACCCAGTCCTCGCGCGAACCGATGCCCTCGGTAACCAGCTTGTCAGGACCCCACACCTTGAACCACCAGTCCCGGCCAAATTCCGCATCGACCTTGCGCATGGCGCGCCGGAAGTCCAGCGCCTCGAGGATGCTCTCCTCGACCAGCGCCGGTCCACCGGGGGGCTCCATCATCGCAGCAGCGATGTCGCACGAGGCGATGATCGCGTATTGCGGTGAAGTCGAGGTATGCATCAGGTAGGCCTCGTTAAAGACGTTGGTATCGAGCTTGTGGCCCTCGGGCTCGCGCACCAGAATCTGCGAAGCCTGTGAAATCCCGGCCAGAAGCTTGTGGGTTGATTGGGTCGAGAAGATCATCGATTCGCGACAGCGCGGGCCGTAGCGCGAGATGGCGTGCATGTCCTTGTAGAAGGTATGAAAGGTTGCATGCGGCAGCCACGCCTCGTCGAAATGCAGATTGTCGATCTTGCCATCGAGGAGGGTCTTGAGCGTCTCGACGTTATAGATGATGCCGTCGTAGGTCGACTGCGTCAGCGTGAGAATACGGGGCCGAGCGGATCCGCCGCGTTCCATGACCTCGCGTGCGATCGGGTTGGCCGCGATCTTGCGCTCGATGGTCGCGGCGTCGAATTCCTCGATTGGGATCGGCCCGATGATGCCCAGGTGATTGCGTCTTGGCGTGAGAAATACCGGAATGGCGCCGGTCATCGTTATGGCGTGCAGGATCGACTTGTGGCAATTGCGATCGACCACCACGATATCGTTGGGGGCGACATTGGCGTGCCAGACCATCTTGTTCGAAGTCGAGGTCCCGTTGGTTACAAAAAAACAGTGGTCTGCAGCGAAGATGCGCGCCGCATTGCGCTCGGATGCGGCGACCGGACCCGTGTGATCAAGCAGCTGCCCAAGCTCATCGACGGCATTGCAGACATCGGCGCGCAGCATGTTTTCGCCGAAGAACTGGTGGAACATCTGGCCGACTGGGCTCTTGAGAAAGGCTACTCCGCCCGAGTGTCCCGGGCAGTGCCAAGAGTAGGAACCATCCTGGGCGTAGTGCACCAGCGCGCGAAAGAAGGGCGGCGCGAGGCCATCGAGGTAAACGCGTGCCTCGCGAATAATGTGACGCGCGACGAACTCGGGTGTGTCCTCGAACATGTGAATGAAGCCATGCAGTTCGCGCAACACATCGTTGGGGATATGCCGTGAGGTTCGCGTCTCGCCGTAGACGAAAATCGGGATATCGGCGTTCTTGAAGCGGATCTCGTGAATGAAGGCGCGCACGGCACGCAGGGCCACCTCCATTTCTTCGGGACTGCCGCCCCCGAATTCCTCGTCATCGATCGACAGGATGAAGGCCGAGGCGCGCGATTGTTGCTGGGCAAATTGGGACAGGTCTCCATAGCTCGTCACGCCCAGCACCTCCATGCCTTCGCTCTCGATCGCTTCGGCGAGCGCGCGGATGCCAAGACCGGATGCATTCTCGGAGCGAAAGTCCTCGTCAATGATGACGATCGGAAAACGGAATTTCATCGGCCACTCACTTTCGGCTGGTAGCGCACAAGTCGATCAGGTCAAAGGCGAGGCGAGCGCTCGGGGTGATGCTCGAACAAAAACTCAGGCTTTGGGCAGCGTCACGCCACGCTGCCCCTGATACTTGCCACCGCGGTCCTTGTAAGAAGTCTCGCAGACCTCGTCGCTCTCGAAGAACAGCACCTGGGCTACGCCTTCGTTGGCGTAGATTTTCGCCGGCAGCGGCGTCGTATTGGAGAACTCCAGAGTCACGTAGCCTTCCCATTCGGGCTCGAAGGGCGTGACATTGACGATGATGCCGCAGCGCGCATAGGTGCTCTTGCCAAGGCACACCGTGAGCACGCTGCGCGGAATCCGGAAGTACTCGACGGTGCGCGCCAGCGCGAAGGAATTGGGCGGGATAATGCACACCTCGCCGCGGAAATCGACAAAGGATTTTTCGTCGAAGTTCTTCGGATCGACGATTGTGCTGTTGATGTTGGTGAAGATCTTGAATTCATCAGCACAACGGATGTCGTAGCCGTAGCTTGAGGTGCCATAGCTGACGATCTTGTGACCGTCGGCAAAGCGCACCTGCTGGGCCTCGAAGGGCTCGATCATGCGCTGCTCGGCAGCCATGCGCCGGATCCACTTGTCTGATTTGATGCTCATCGGCGGTGCGGGAAAGGTGCGGCCGGTATGGCCGTTGGCAAAGAGTGCGAATTGTCGGCGCGAATGGGTCAAATTACAAGCCGCCCGAGAGACAGCGACCGGCAAGTGCACGTCCTTTGCTAAAATCAGCCTCCCCCACCCGCCCAAAGCTGCTAGCCATGCTGCGCACGCTGTTCGTCACGACCGCCCTGCCCTATGCCAACGCGCCTTTCCACGTTGGCCACATGATGGAGTACATCCAGGCAGACATTTGGGTGCGCTTCATGCGCCTGTGCGGACACACGGTGCACTTTGTCGGTGCCGACGACGCCCACGGGGCGCCAATCATGCTCAAGGCCGAAGCGGAAGGCATCACCCCGCGCGCGCTGGTTGAACGCGTAGCTGCCGAACGCCCGCGCTACCTGACCGGCTTTCATGTAGCTTTTGATCACTGGCACTCGAGTGATTCTCCGGAGAACGTCGAGCTCTCGCAATCGATCTATCGCGCGCTGCGCGCAGAGGAACTGATCGATGTACGGACCATCGAGCAGTTCTTCGATCCGGTCAAACAGATGTTCCTGCCGGATCGCTACATCAAGGGCGAGTGTCCGAACTGCCACAGCAAGGAGCAAAACGGCGACAACTGTGAAGTCTGCGGCGAGGTGTACGCCCCGACCGATCTGATCAATCCGGTTTCGGTATTGACTGGCGCTACCCCGGTGTTGCGAGACTCCGAGCATTACTTTTTCAGGCTCTCGGACGTGCGCTGCCAGGAGTTCCTCAACCACTGGGTCGAAGGTCACAGCGCCAGTGGGGCAGCTCACCTGCAGCCCGAGGTGCGCAACAAGGTGCGCGAATGGCTGCGCCTTGATGAGTCAGGTAAAAGCGCCCTGTCCGATTGGGACATTTCGCGCGATGCGCCCTATTTCGGCATCCCGATTCCGGATGCGCCGGGGAAGTATTTCTATGTCTGGCTGGACGCGCCGATCGCCTACCTCGCATCCCTGAAGAGCTACTGCGATAGCGGCCGCGCGCGCGCCGCCGACGGATCGGTGCAGGATTTTGATGCCCTTCTGGCTGATCCGGCGACCGAGCAGGTGCACTTCATCGGCAAGGACATTATCTATTTCCACTCGCTATTCTGGCCTGCCATGCTGAAGTTTTCGGGGCGCAAGGTTCCCGACCTGATATGTGTGCACGGCTTCATCACGGCGTCCGGCGAGAAGATGAGCAAGTCGCGCGGCACCGGCATTTCGCCGCTGCGCTACCTTGAGCTCGGCCTGAACCCGGAATGGCTGCGCTACTACGTCGCCGCCAAACTGAATGGTCGGGTCGAGGACTTCGATTTCGCGCCTGATGATTTCATGGCGCGCGTAAACAGCGATCTGGTAGGCAAGTACGTCAATATCGCCAGCCGCTGCGCAAACTTTCTGGCCGACCAGTTCGGCGGTGAGGTCCTGGAGCTTGGCGAGACGGCCGCATGGACAGAGCTTGGCGCCGCAGCGCTTGGAGTACAGGTGCGCGAGGCTTATGAGGCGCGCGACACGGCGCGCGTGGCGCGGCTGGCCATGGGATTTGCGGATCAGCTGAACCAGTACTTTGATGCCGCCAAACCGTGGGAGCTGGCGCGTGATCCGGCGCAACGGCAGCGCCTGCATGAGGTCCTGTCGATTTCGGTGCGCGGCTTTTGCGACCTGACCTTGTGGCTCAAACCGATCCTGCCGGCGCTGGCCGCCAAGGCCGAGCAATTTCTGGGGTGCGGCGCGCTTGACTGGCAGCATAGAAGTGTAGTTCGCCGCGTCAATGCCTACGAGCACCTGATGACGCGCGTAGTGGAAAAGCAGCTCGATGCGCTCATCAACCCTCCCGACGCGCAAGACCCGAAAGCGCTGAAGCTTGCGCCCAAGCCGGCGCCGCCGCCGGCCGCCGATGGCGCGGCAAGCATTACGATCGACGACTTCAATCGGATCGATCTGCGGGTGGCGCGCATCGTCAGCGCGGAGTCAGTCGAAGGCTCGACCAAGCTCTTGCGACTGTCGCTGGATGCCGGCGAAGGGCGCCTGCGCACAGTCTTTTCGGGGATCAGCGCGCACTACAAGCCAGAGGATCTGCTTGGGCGACTGACGGTAATGGTTGCCAATCTTGCGCCTCGCAAGATGAAATTCGGGCTCAGCGAGGGCATGGTTCTGGCCGCCAGTGCGGCCGACGAGGCGGGCGAGCCCGGCGTCTACCTGCTTGACCCGGATAGCGGGGCCGAACCGGGCATGCGCGTGCGTTAGCGCTGCGCTCGCCCGTCCGGCGCCCGGTCTTTACCCCGGGGGCCATGATGGCGTTATAATCGCTTCCGTACACAAGTGCGTGGAAGAACCACGCCAGTTAGAGGAGACGGCGATGCGAGCAGTGCTTTGCAAGTCCCATGGTCTACCCGACACCCTGGTCGTTGAGGAAGTAGCCGACCTGGTCCCGGGCCCACGCCAGGTGGTTGTCGAGGTGCGCGCCGCCGGCGTGAACTTCCCCGACACCCTCATTATCCAGAACAAGTACCAGTTCAAGCCTCCTTTGCCCTTCACGCCGGGAGGCGAAGCCGCCGGGGTGGTGCGCTCAATCGGTAGCGAAGTGCGCGGCGTGGCACCTGGACAGCATGTCATCGCATTCACCGGCTGGGGCTGCTTTGCCGAGCAGGTGGTAGTCGATGTCGAGCGCCTTTTGCCCATGCCCCCCGGCATGGAATTCGATATCGCGGCTTCCTTCGTGATGACCTACGGTACCTCCTACCACGCGATCAAGGATCGAGCCGCGATCAAGTCCGGCGAGACCATGCTGGTTCTGGGCGCAGCCGGAGGGGTCGGACTGGCGGCGGTCGAAATCGGCCGTGCCCTGGGGGCACGCGTGATCGCGGCCGCTTCGAGCCCGGAAAAACTCAAAGTCTGTGAGGAGCATGGCGCACAGGATCTGATCGACTACAGCCGGGAAGACTTGCGCGAGCGTGTCAAGGCGCTCACCGATGGGCGTGGCGTCGATGTCGTGTACGACCCGGTCGGCGGGATCTATAGCGAGCCGACGCTGCGCAGCATGGCCTGGCGCGGGCGTTTTCTGGTGGTCGGATTTGCCAATGGCCAGATCCCGAGCATCCCCCTTAATCTGACGTTGCTCAAGGGTTGCTCGATCGTCGGTGTGTTCTGGGGTGACTTTACGCGCCGCGAACCCAAGTCGAGCGAGACCGACCTGCGCGAATTGATGGGACTGCTCGCCGCCAAGCGCCTGCATCCGCTCGTCTCGGCAAGCTATCGCCTTGAGGAGATCGGCGCGGCACTGGACGCAGTCATGCAACGCAAGGTGACCGGCAAGATCGTAGTCACACCCTAAGCCTCGTCATTTTTGTCCTGGAGAAGATCATGCAATTCGATTACAGCGAGAAAGTGCAGCACCTGCGCGAGCGCCTGCTTGGTTTCATGGATACCCACATCATCCCCAATGAAGGCCGCTATCTGCAGGAGGTCGCCGCCAATCGAGCCGCCGGGAATCAATGGGTTCCGGTCAAGGTAATCGAAGAGCTAAAGCCCCTGGCGCGCAAGGCGGGGCTGTGGAATCTGTTTCTGCCCTTCTCGGAACGTGTTCCGGAAGGCCTGACCAACC
Source organism: Mycobacteriaceae bacterium (assembly GCA_903970145.1). Taxonomy (GTDB): domain Bacteria; phylum Pseudomonadota; class Gammaproteobacteria; order Burkholderiales; family Burkholderiaceae_D; genus CAJCHO01. The sequence continues at coordinate 14,338 of CAJCHO010000103.1, forward strand.
TCGAGTACGCACCGCTGTGCGAAATCATGGGTCGCGTCTTCTGGGCACCGGAAGTGTTCAACTGCTCGGCACCCGACACCGGCAACATGGAAACGCTCGAGCGCTATGCCTCGGAGCCCGTCAAGAAGACCTGGCTCGATCCGCTCTTGCACGGGGAGATCCGCTCGGCCTTTCTGATGACCGAGCCCGCCGTGGCTTCCTCGGACGCCACCAACATCCAATGCCGCATCGAGCGCCAGGGCGATCACTACGTGATCAACGGTACCAAGTGGTGGTCATCCGGCGCCGGCGATCCGCGTTGCGCTGTCTACATCGTGATGGGTAAGACCAATCCCGACGCCGGTCGCCACGAGCAGCAGTCGATGATCGTCGTTGCGGCCAATACGCCCGGCATCAAGGTTTTGCGTCCCCTGACCGTGTTTGGCTACGACGATGCCCCGCACGGCCACATGGAAGTCGAACTCAAGGACGTCAAAGTTCCGGTCGGCAATATCCTGCTTGGCGAAGGCCGCGGTTTCGAGATCGCCCAGGGACGCCTTGGACCCGGGCGCATCCACCACTGTATGCGCCTGATCGGCGTGGCCGAACGCGCGCTCGAACTGATGTGCAAGCGCTCGCTGTCACGCGTCGCGTTTGGCAAGAGAATCGCAGACCACACGGTCACCCAGGAGCGCATCGCCGAAGCACGCTGCATGATTGAACAGGCGCGCCTGCTCACTCTCAAGGCCGCCTATATGATTGATACGGTGGGCAACAAGGTAGCGCGTGCCGAGATCGCCATGATCAAGGTGATCGCACCCAATATGGCCTGCCAGATCATCGACTGGGCGATCCAGGCCCACGGCGGTGGTGGCGTGGCTAGTGATTTTCCTCTGGCCTATATGTACGCCCATGCGCGCACGCTACGCCTGGCTGACGGGCCGGATGAAGTGCACCGCAACGCCATCGCCAAGCTCGAACTTTCAAAGCACATGAAGGTGCCAGGCGCCGCCGACAAG
>CAJCHO010000104.1 GCA_903970145.1 Mycobacteriaceae bacterium
ATCTCGCGCGTCGGCGAATAGCGTCCGTGGCTGTAAAAGCGTGAGCGCACGCCGCGCTGCACCGCCTCTACCACGGCCTCGTCTTCGAGCTCGACCCGATCCAGGCCCGCGCCAGCACCCTGTTCCAGTTTCGCCGCATCCCACACGAATGAGCGAAATGACACGCGCGTGTGCGCCAGACCCTGGGGAGTGATCAGGTTCAGCGACAGGCCCCAGGGATAGAAATTGAGCATCAGGTTTGGAAATACCCACCAGTAGTAGGCGGCGACGCGCTTACCATGGTCAGCCGCACCCCGAGGAATGTCGAATGAGACTTCGCTGTCCCGCGCCAGCGCCCGCTGCAAATTGGCGTAGCGCGCGAGTTCACTGGAATAGCTGCCATAGTCGACGACCTCATTGAGGGCGGCGTGGACAAAGGGGATGTGAAATCCCTCCAGGTAATTCTCGACATAAAGCGCCCAATGCGCATTGACGATGAAGTCGCGATCGCGCCCGGGATCGTGGGAAAACGTCTCGACCGGGATCCAGGGCAAGCGCGACTCGACGCAGGCTAGGAAATCCTCGAGGGGCGCAATCGGCTTGATCGCCGCAAAACCATGCGACTTCCAGACGCCAAAGGGAAGCGCCGGCAGATGGTCGGCGGGCGACGGAAAACCCCTGGCATTGCCAAATTCCGGCATCGAAATCATGCGCCCGGCCAGATCGAAACGCCGCGAGTGGTAGCCGCAGCGGATCTGTTGCGCCTGGCAAGCCTCTCGCACCAGGATATTGCCGCGATGCGTGCAAACGTTTGACAGGCAACGCAGGGCCGCATCCTGATCGCGTGCGAGAAGCAAGGGCTCGTTCAGGAGCCCCGGCAGCATCTCGCGTGGCGCGAGACTGCCGGGGTGTGCGACGTCCCCGATAGTCCCGAGCCACTGCCAGCTGCGCGTGAAGATCCGCTCGCGCGCCAGCGCAAAGCTCGCCTCGTCGGAATAAAACGAGCTGTCGATCGTCGTAGCAATGGTGATGTCGGGATCAACGGCGTAGTGCATGGCCTTGTCTCGCGCGAGCTTATCCGGTGAATCGGGCTCTGAGCGTACCCTGAACCCTTGCGCACTGTCCAACCCGCAAACCCGTCGGCAAAAACAAACAGGGCATCAAGCCCCGTTGCTTGGTGCGATGCGCCGCAAGTCCGGAGCGGCGCCGCCAGGCGGCTACATCCGTATCGACGCAGTCACACCAACCGTGAGTGGCCGTAGCGTAAATGCGCGCATGACAACCGAGGGCGGGTTCGCGTTATAGGGGTCCACCTCAGTGTGCTCATAGGCCGAGGGCGGCAGCTCGGGATGCGCATTAAAGAGGTTGTCGATGAACGCCGAGACGTTCCAGTGACCGAACATGGTACCGGCGCGAACGCTCACATAGCCGTAGGAGCGTGGCGTGTAGGCCAACGGATCGTAGGTTCCCGAGGCGCGCGGATCCTCGCTGGCCGTCGGCACGTCGGTACGGTCCTGGAATTCATAGTCGACGCGGAAGAAGGACTTGCGCTGATCCCAGGCAAAGTTGTACTGCGCGCCAAGCGCGAAGGTCAGGCGCGGTGCCGGAGTCACCGTGGCACCCTCGATGGCGTCGCCCGCCATCGCGATGATGTGGCCGCTGGTGCTCGCATTGGTGACATAGCGCGCGTCCGTATAGCCCATGCTCATGTCGAAGTCCCAGGCGCGGTTGGGTGAATATTCCAGCTGGACATCGCCACCCTTGGCGACGGCGTTGCCAAAATTGGCGGTGTACTGAAAGCCGCAATCGGGCAGATAGATGTTCTGCTGGATGCCCTGCCACTGGATGTAATAGAGGCTCGAGGCCACGCGCAGATCGCCGACCTTGTTCTTTGCGCCGAGCTCAAAGCTGTCGACTGTGTCCGAGTTGTAGGATTCGGGCACTTGCGTGAGGCCGAGATTGCTAAGATCGGTCGCGCACGCCGCATAGGGAACCGGCGCATTGGCGCCGCCGATCCGAAAACCCTTGGCATAGGTCGCGTAGTACATGTCGTTGGGGTCCGCCTGATACGCCAGGGACGCCTTGGGCGAGATCGGGGTCTCGTGCTCGTATCCCGTGCCACCGGTTATCCCAAAGTTCTCGGGCCCGTTGCCCTGCGCAGCGTACCCAAGGTCGGTGCGCGAAATACGCGCCCCGACAGTCGCCTTGAGCTGATCGGTCACCGCGTAAGTGGCTTCTCCGAACAGTGCCAGCTGGCGATCCTCGCTATACGCATAGCTGGCATAGGAATCCCCGTTGGAGAGCAGCGGCGCGCCAAAGTAATTGATGTAGTTGTTATAGGGCGGCTGGAAAATCGTCGCGAACAGGCTGCCCAGCTGAGGGTCATTGATTGCTTCGAGACTGGACTGCTTGCTGATCGAGAAAAACACCCCTGCAGTCCACACCAGCGGTGCCCGGCTGTCGTTGGACTGCAGGCGCAGTTCTTCGGTGATCGAACGCTGCTCGTTGGTCGCGGTGGCGACGGCACGATAATCCTGGATGCTCGCCGGCAGGTAGACGCCATTGGCGTTGATGAGCGGGTACAGGCCCGGATTCAGGGGGGCGTAACCCGGATTGTAAATCGGGCTCGAGTCGCTATTGAAGGTCTGGAAGTAGGACAGATTGTAGATCGTTCCGTCATAGCCGGACAGATCGTAGCGCGTGTAGTAGGACGTGTTCGAGATCAGCGTCGCCGAGCCCAGATCGGCCTCGACCTTCAGGGCCGGCAGGAAATAGTGGTCCGGCTCGGGAATCAGGTCAGGGTCGCCATTGCGATAGACGTTGTTGGAAGGCGTCGAGAACGAATCCCAGTAGGCGGTATCGGTGTTGGCGTTGCGCTGCTGGTAGATCATCGATGGTGCGATGGTCAGGTTATCGTTGACGTTCCACTTCAGGGCAAAGCGCAGTGCAAGGTCATTGGAGAAGTTCGCGTTGGTCGAGGTGATGTCGTGCGTCATCGGGTTTTCCTGGTCGATCCAGCCGCCATCGTGGCGGAACCAGATACTGGCCCGGTAACCGAGCTCGTCCTCGATGATGGGAGCGCCGTAGGCGATCCCGGACTCATAGCTTGGTGCACCCCCCTCAGTAAACGACAGTTCGGTGCGCGCATAGGTGCTCGGTGCCTGCATGTTCGGTTGCGCCATGATGTAGCGCACCGCACCGCCCTCCGCACCGGCGCCAAAGAGCGTGCCCTGCGGTCCGCGCAGGATTTCGACGCGCTCCAGATCGAAAGCTTCGGGCAATGCGTCGTTCGCGTAATAGGACAGCGCGCGCACCTGGATCGGGGTGTCGTCTATGTAGATCCCGGTCGTGCCGGCACCAGCCGATGAGGCGATGCCGCGAATCGAGATATTGTTGGTGCCGTCGGTGTCGATCGTGACGCCTGGCGTAAAGCGCACCAGATCGGTGAAGTCCTTGACGCCCTTCATGTCGAGGTTTTCCTGGGTATATGCGCTGACGCTCAGAGGTACCTTGCTGATGAGTTCGGCCCGACGCGTCGCCGTTACGGTAATTTCCTCGGTTTCTGGTACGGCCGCAGCAGCCGGCTTGGCAGGAACCGCGGCAGGAGCCGTCTGCGGTGCCGCCTGGGCCACCAGGGGCGATTGGGGCGTGGCGACGGGAGCAGTTGCCGGGGCCGGTGCGCTGACAGCCTCGGGAGCGGGAGCGGTCTGGGCATGAACGGTGGTCAGCGATGCCACCCCGGTTACCAGCACCGCGCATGGCGAGCGCAAGTTGCGCAGCACCGTGACCAAGGTTCGCATCGGTGCTTCCAGTTTCACACTGCGTGTCATAGCGACTATCCCCAAGAATATGACTCCCGAACACGCCGCGCACTGATCCCTGCAGAGGCCGCGTGCCTTCCCCGCGTTCTTCCATTGTTGAATGAACGTATGATTAATAGTGTCTCTGCTTTTGGCGCAGATAACAAGAGTGCCGGCGATTATTTCTTGTTGCGTTCACGCCGCGTCCTGACCGGCCTTGTGCAACGCAACGCGCCGCACCCGCAATTGATTGAATGCCTGTTTAATAATATAGTTGCCGCTGCGGTGCAAAGCCCGGTGAGGCTTTGTGGAACGAGGTTTCGGGCGCACCCGACAGGGGCTGCCCAGTCAAGGATCACACCATGGGTCACGCCAGTCTAGCCCGACTTGCCTGCGCGTTTGCGCTTGTTTTCTCAGCCAGTCTGGCCCGTGCAAATGGCGACCTGAACGTGCTGATCTGGTCCGACTACTTCATCGGACCCGAGGCCGTCGCGCAATTCGGCAAGGCAGAGGGCATCAATATCAAGTATGCCATTCTGGATACCGACGATACCCTGCAGGCCAAACTGCTCAGCGGCCATTCTGGCTATGACGTGGTCTATCCCTCCTCGACCTATTTCGCCAAGCAGATCCAGGCCGGGGTGTTTCAGGAACTGGACTGGTCGAAGATTCCGAATCGCGTCAACCTCGACCCACTGCTCATGCGCAAGGTCGCCAGCCAGGACGCCGGCAATCGCTTTGGCGTTCCCTACGTCTGGGGTACCGACGGGATCGTCGTCAACACCACCAAGGCGCGCGCCGCGCTCGGCAAGGACGCAAAGCTCGATGGCTGGGACCTGCTGTTCAAACCCGAGGTCGTTGCCAAACTGCACGCTTGCGGGGTTTCGCTGGTCGATTCGGCCAGCGACGTCTTCCCGGTCGTTCTCGCCTACATGGGACGCGATCCCAATAGTAAGAATCCCCAGGATTACAAGGACGCCTACGAGGTCTTGCGCAAGGTGCGTCCTTATATCGACCAGTTCAGCTCGACCTACCTGAACGACGTTGCCGGCGGCGACATGTGCGTAGCGATGGCCTGGTCGGGCGACGCCGGCATGATCAAGCGGCGCGCCCTCCAGGCACACCAGAAATTCGAATTCCGCTATGTCGAGCCCAAAGGCCAGACGGGGCTGTGGTTCACCGTGATGGGAATCCCCAAGGACGCCCCCAACAAGGACAACGCCTACAAGTGGATCAATCACATGCTCGACGTGAAGATCGCTGCCGAGATCACCAACACCATCACCTATCCGACCGCCGTGACCGCCAGCCAGAGCATGGTCAGTCCGGTGCTCGCCTCGGACCCAACCATCTTTCCATCACACGAAGCCGTCGAAGGCTATTTTTTCTTCGCACCGCTCGAACCGGATATCCTGCACCTGATGACCAAGTTGTGGCTCTCCCTGAAAGCGGAGGGTTAGTCGTCCGGGCCGTGCTTACCCGTGCGTCCCGGTAGCGAATCAGACCGTTTGAATCAAACCAACCAAGACCGGCGCAAAACGCCAGTTAGCGAACACGACAATGGCAAAAAAGGATGCACCCGCGAAGGAGCGCAGGCCCGCGCGCACCCGACACAATCGCGAATCACCGGATGTGAGGCGCAAGTCGCTGATCCAGGCGACGATGCGCTCGATCGCAAAATACGGCTTTGCCGGCACCACGATCGGCAGGATCTGCGCCGAGGCCCAGGTCTCGCGCGGGTTGATCAACCACCATTTCGGGACCAAGGAAGAGCTGATTCGCCAGTCCTATATGGAGTTGTGCAACGAATGGTCCTTCCAGACGCGCGACATGCTGCTCGACGACCACCGCGATCCGGAAGAAAAGCTGCGCGCCATGATCCGGGTGAGCTTCGGCCCGACCGTGTTTCGCACCGATCATCTCGGTATCTGGGTCGGCTTCTGGAGCATTATCGGCAAGTCACCGATGCTCAAGAAGCTCAACCGCGAACTCTATAAGCAGGACCGCGATACCTACCAGCGCGCATTCGATGAGATCGCCGCCAAGCGCGGCGTGAAGGTCGACACGCGCCGCGCCGCAATTGCGCTGGGCGCCCTGATGGACGGCCTGTGGCTCGAATGGTGCCTTGACCCCAAGGGCTTTACTCCCGAAGAGGCCGAGGCGGCTTGCCTCGATCTCGTCACCAGAACCTTCGAATAGCGCGCGGTCAATTACCGCGTCAAGCCGGGCGCGCGACGAGCCACGCCGTGCATCGCCAAATCCACTGGGAGGAGGGGCGATGAGCGCTAGAATAATGGCACCACCACCAGCCGCGGGGCCGACGAGCTCATGAATCTTTCGAGCATCTGCGTGCACCTCGCCCTCGCCTGTCCGCTGATACTAAGCACAGGCGCGACAATGGCTCAGCGCAGCGCGAGCGCCGAAAAGTTGTGCGCGAGCGACTCAGCCGGGGTCAGCGTATCGCGCGAATGTCTGGAAGCCGAAGCGGTGCGCAGTGCAGGCGCTCTCGCGGAGGCCGAAGCCGCACTCGCCAACCAACTCACGAAGCTCGGCCGCGATGAGCGCGCCACACTTGCCAACTCGGGCACCGCGCGCATGAGCTCGCTGGAATTCCAGCGCTATCGCAGGAACCAGTGCGCAGCCGCAGCCGAGTCCGGCGGACAGACACCGACAAGCGAGCTGCGGCTGTCGTGTCAGATCGAGATCAATGACGAACGTGTCGCCGAACTCAAGCGCGCCTTCGTCGCGGCCGGGGGCGTTCTCGTCCCGATTGCAGCACCTGGCCCACCGCCTGAACCAGTCGCCCCAGCGGTGCGCGCAGTCAACTTCGTGTCCTGCGACTCGGATGGCCAGACCGGACCGCAGTCGGGCCCCGCCAGTATCGAGGAAGCGCCGCATGCACCTGTCATAGCCGATGCCGCGCTGGCCTACTACGCCTCAAACGATCTGGGAGTTCTCGCCCCTCTGAACTGGCACTGCGTGGGTCTGTATGGTTCGAACGGGGCGATTCTAATCGTCACACCGGAGCTTCACACCGTGGGCGAGTTTCTGAATGCTGATACGCCGCTGTTCGGTCCGGCTGTGCAGCTCACCTTCCGCTACGCGGGAAGCTCCGGCAGAGTCGACGTTGCGCGCGTGGTCGCACGCCTGTTTCCGGCGCGCAAGGACTTCGTCGATCGCGTGGTGGCGTCCGGCAGCGCGACTAGGAACGATTTTCCGAGCGGGCCCTTCCCGAGGGACGTCCTGACAAGGCCCAATGATCGCGAAGCGGACTTCGAAACGCCGGCCAATTACAACGGCATGGGGACCCTTAGCAAGCTGGTCAAGAATGCCAGTCCGATCACTGGTGCGGCCATTCTCTCTTCCGACAACGATCTGCTCCTCGTCGACATACGTCTGCCCGACGATCTGCGCGGCCTTGCGCCGGCAATCATCGATTCATTGCGCGCGAGCAATATCCTTGATGACAGCCCCGAACGCCACTGAGAAGTTCACGACCGATCCACTCGAGCGGCGATCGGCGCAGGCGGTATTCGCCGCAACTTTCATTGCTCTTGGGGTACTCGGATTGATCACCCGGGACCTTCCTGCCCTCTGGCAGGGAGCTCCCGAGAATCTGCCTGGTCGAGGTGTGCTGGCGATTCTGTGCGCACTCGTAAGCCTGGGCTGCGGCCTCACCCTCCCATGGCAGCGTTGCGCAAGCATAGGCGCGCGCGTGCTGCTCGGCTATCTCCTGCTTGGTCTCGTACTCGTCAGGGCGCGCGCGCTGATTCTCGTCCCCCTGGCGCAGGATTCATGGTCGGGTCTGGGCGAGACTGCAGTGGTGCTTTGCGCTGCGTGGACCCTGTATGCGCGTCGGGCCAATGACTGGGACCGCCGCTGGCTGGGATGGGCCATCGGCGCCAGGGGTCAACGCGGCGTCCGAGTCGTCTACGGGCTCGCCATGATCCCATTTGGGATTGCGCACTTCACCTACCTGAAGGAAACGGCGTCACTGGTCCCCGGCTGGCTGCCCGGCCACGAGGCATGGGCCTACTTCACCGCTTGTACCTATCTCGTCGCCGGTGCAGCGATAGTCGCTGGCGTCCAGGCACGACTGGCGGCCGCGCTCTCGGGTGTGCAGATGGGGCTCTTTACTCTCATGGTCTGGCTGCCCATCGTTAGCACCGGCTCGGCAAATGCCTTCGAATGGAGCGAAACCATCATCTCCTGGATACTGACGGTGAGCGCGTGGCTCATCTACGAGTCCCTTGGCAAACAGGTCGCAGATCGCTAGACCGCCGCCTCCGGTTGTCCGTCATTGCCGTAGAGCGCCACCATCTCCCCGGCGCGGCGCGCCAGTTCGCGCTGCAGGGCGAGCGGCTCGAGCACCTCTATATCGATTCCAAAGCCGAGCAGCAGCCCGGCCGCGTGATCGACCGACTCGATCTCGACCGTCGCAGTCCGGCTTCCATCCGAGCCGGGTGGCGCAGCGCGAATCGGTTCGGCCATCGCAGCTCCGAGCCGCTCCAGATGCGACACCGCTGTGGCGCGCACGCGCAGCCTCGCATGGCCGGCCACGAGGCCGGTCTCGAACTTCGCCACTGCCCCTGACCACGCCGCAGGCAGATCGAATCGGGCCGGACGTCGAAAGCGCTCGCCAAGCAGCTGCGCGGCGCGCACATTCTCGACCTTGAAAATCATGGGGCGACCGGCGCGCTGGCAGACGAAATACCAGCCGCCTGCCTTAAGTACGAGGCCCAGAGGTTCGAGCACGCGCGTACTCGATTTCTGCCAGCTCTCGTAGTCAATTTTGACTCGCTGGTTCTCCCAGATCGCCTGGGCGATCACGCGCAGAAAGGGCGGTGGGGCTGCGACGCGCCGGTGCCACGGGGTCGCATCAAAGTGAAAGCGCTCCGCCATCTGCACTGCCGTGCCGCGCGTGCCTGGACTCGTTGCCGCCATGAGCTTCAGACGCGCAGTCACCGCGTCCAGCGACACGCCGAGCTCGGCGGCCGGACCAGGTAGACCGGCAAAGATCGCAGCCTCAATCTCGGCAGTCGTCATGCCAGTTGGTGCTTCGTTCCATCCTTCGGTGAGTACAAAGCCGCCATTGATCCCGAGTTCGGCGTAGACCGGCACGCCGGCAGCGCTGAGCTCGTCGATGTCGCGATAGATGGTGCGCCTTGATACCTCAAATTCGTCAGCAAGTTCGCGTGCCGAGACGCGCCCGCGCACCTGCAGGCTGATGAGGATGGCAAGTAGGCGGCTTGCGCGCATACGTCAATTTAGCAGGAAATGTTGACATGGTTTGTCATATTTTGGGCGTCATTATGAATCCCGCATCTGCACAAATCCTGACCCATCAATCTCTGGAGCCATCAACTTGAAACCAAGCCCACTATCGAGTGCCTTCGCGGCACTGGCATTTTCTTTCTCGTGCACCTTCACGGCGAACGTTTTCGCCGAATCGGCGAGCCCGGCTGCCAGCACTTCCCGGCCCGACGGACAGCACGACTTCGATTTTGAGATCGGCAAGTGGAACGTCCACCTAAAGCGCCTGCTTCACCCGCTCACGGGCTCGCACGAGTGGGTCGAGGCGGATGGCATCTCGGTAACCCGCAAGGTATGGGATGGGCGCGCCAATCTTGAGGAGTTCGAGGCTAAGGGGACAAGTGGACCCATCGAAGGACTCACCTTGCGTCTCTATGATCCCGTCGCCCACCAGTGGAGCCTCTTCTGGGCCAACCAGCGCGACGGCGTTCTGGCCACCCCTACGATTGGCGCCTTTCACGACGGGGTCGGTGAATTTACCGACTTCGAGAAAATCGAAGGACGCTATATCTGGGTGCGTTACCAGTGGTCACAGATCACGGCGCGCTCGGCACATTTTGAGCAGTCGTTCTCCGACGACGGCGGACGCACCTGGGAGGTGAACTGGATCACCGATCAGACGCGCATCGACTAGCGCGGGGCAAGCGGCCAGATTTGCGAGCCTGGCGCCTTATGCGGAACTCGTAGCGACCCGGTGGTCACGCGGGGTCCGCCAGGCGCCGCCCTCAGTCGCTGCCTGGGGCGATGAGGCGCACCAAGGCATCGACACCCCACACTGCGTCTTCGCAGGCAATCAATGGATTGACATCGAGCTCGAGCAATTGCGCGGCGTGCTTCTCAGCGTAGTCGGCGATCGCTTCGATCGCGTCGATCACCTGATCCAGCTTCGCCTGGGGCTGACCACGGTAACCATCAAGGAGTACGAAGCAGCGCAGGCTGCGCAGGGCGTCCTCGATGTCGGCACGCGTGGACGGCAGCAGCAGGGTTACCGAATCGGCGAGCAGTTCAACCAGGATACCGCCGGCGCCAATCGTCAGCGCCAGGCCGAACTGGGCGTCGCGCGTTACGCCAACGATCAGCTCCGCGATGCCGCCCTTGACCATTTTCTCGACGAGGAACACGTCGAAATGGGCCTGAATTGAAGCGATCGCAGCGCGTACCGCGTCGGCATTGGCGAGATTGAGCTTGACCGCACCCATTTCAGTCTTGTGGGCAAGTCCGGCGGAGATCGCCTTGACGACGACCGGATAGCCAAGCTCCTCGGCCGCCTCGACGGCTTTTTCAAGGCCACGCGCACAACGTCCCTCGGGAATCTGCAGTCCGTGACGAGCCAATGCCGCCTTGGCACTCTGTTCGTCGAGCATGATCTCGGGGCCGACAGCGCGACGGCCGCTTGCGATCAGGTTTGTGATGCGAGCCTGATCGCGGCGCCGCGCCGCGATCCCCGCTGCGGCGGTGATTGCCACGACCGCCTCTCGCAGTCCCTGTAGGGGCGCGATGCCGGCGGCATACAGGCGTTGCGCTGCCTCGGCAGGCATGAGCTCGGCCATCGAGCTGACCATGATGCATGGCTTGTCGGTGCTGGCGCGGGCGGCAATGAAACCCTTTATCACATGGTCCCAGCCCGGCAGTGCGCCGGCTTCGGCGTTCGGGAAATCGAGCACCAGGAGGCACACATCAATCCGCGCCTTCATCATGCTGGTAAAACACGCCGTGAGCGCCGGCTCGTCTTCCCAGATATAGGTCTGGTAGTCGAGAGGATTATGTATGGCAACCAGCGGCCCGAGCGTCTGCGCGAGCTCACTGTGCACCGTGCTATCAAGCGTGGGGAATTCCAGCCCGAGGGTCTCGCCCAGATCGGCCATCATCAGCGCATCGCCACCTGAACAGCTCAAGGAGCCTACCCGCACGCCTTCGACCGTGCCGCAGGTGTGCAGCAGTTTCAGGGTCTCGAGAAATTCCCCCAGTTCGGCGACCCGCGCGACTCCGAGGCGTCTGAATAGCGCCGTATACAGAACGTCAGAGCCTGCCAGTGAGCGCGTGTGACTGGCGGCGAGTTCTGCCCCGACCTCCGAGGCCCCGACCTTGAGTACGACGATCGGTATGCCCCTGGCAAGCGCCAGCTGCGCGGCCCTGGCAAATGCCGCCACATCTGTGAGCCCCTCCAGATAGAGACCGATTGCTGTCACCCGCTCGTCGTCGAGCACTACCTCGATGCAGTCATGAATATCGGAGACAGCCTTGTTGCCCAGAGCGACCATGTAGGCAATGGGCAGGTGATGCCTTTGCATCGTCAGGTTAAGCGCGATGTTGCCGCTTTGCGCGATGATCGCCACGCCGCGGGCAACGCGCGTTCCGCCAAAGTGGTCCGGCCACAGGGTGCAGCCATCAAGAAAGTTGATCACGCCGTAACAATTGGGCCCGAGCAGCGCCATCGGCCCGGCCGCCTCTACCAGCTGTTCCTGCAGCGCCACACCGTCGCCACCCACCTCCGCGAACCCGGAGGCATAGCACACCGCGCCCGCAGCACCGCGCTTGGCCAGCGCCCTGACTACCTCGATCGTCTCGAGTCGCGGCACCGCGACGAAACTTGCCTCAGGAACGCCCGGCAGACTCGCCACGTCAGGGTAAGTCGCCATCCCTTCGATATGCGAGCGACGCGGATTGATGGGCCAGATCTGGCCCTTGTAGCCGATCTTGCGAGACTGTCTGATTACCTCGGCCGCGATCTCGCCACCCACCACGGCGATGCTGGCCGGATTGAAGAGCTGCTTGAGACGCGAAACCCTGTATTGTCCGTTCACCCTGCCAACCTTCCCGATTAAAGAGGGCCCACGCGCAAGCCGGCGCTGCTGCGCGTCAGGCGCGGCGCCGGTTCACGCCTCGACCGGAGTTGCAAGCGCTACGCGACCTTGATGCCGAGCTCCTGCTCGACCTCGTGCATGGTCCGCACGATCCCCTCGCGCAGGATGTCGAACATGCGATCGATTTCCTGGTGCGTGATGATCAGTGGCGGCGAAAACACACACTGATTCACGAGTGGCCGCACCAACAGGCCGAGCTCGTGGCAATGACGATCGATCCGAGCCCCAAGGTCCGTGTCCAGTTCGAGTGCGCGCTCTTCGTCGACGTGGTAGTCCATCAGGTGAGCCACGGTGCATTCGACACAGCCAACGAGGCCCATGCCGCGGGCATCGAACACCATCGGGATATCGCGCAAGCCGTGCAGGCGCTCCAGAAAATGCGGGCTGACCTCACGCACATAGTCGAGAATTCCCTCGCGCTCGAAAATCTCGATGTTTTTCAACGCGGCTGCGCACGCTACCGGATGCCCTGAATAGGTAAAGCCGGATCCAAAACTCGCGCCGCGCGCATTCTCCCCGGACACTTCCGAAAACAGGCGATCCGATACCAGGCAGGCGCCCAGCGGGATATAGCCCGAGGTCAGTCCCTTGGCACAGATGATCATGTCAGGCTCGATCCCGAAGACTTCCTTGGACGCGAACCAGTGTCCAAGGCGCCCGAATCCCGTGACCACCTCGTCAGCAATGAACAGCACATCGTACTTGCGGCAGATCTCCCAGCAGCGCTTGAAGTAGCCGTCCGGTGGCACGATCACACCTCCGGAAGCCTGGATCGGCTCGGCGATGAAGGCACCCACATTGGCCGCACCCAGCTCGATGATCTTTTTTTCGAGATCATTGACCTTCTCGGTGCAGAAGGTCTCAAGGCTCATGCCTGTCGGTCGGCGCGCCGGATTGACGTGGGGCAGGATGTGCGCGAGCGGTGAAGCGATGTCGAACCAGTTTTTCTCGCGATCCTTGCCGGTCACGAGAGCACCCAGGTAGGTACTGCCGTGGTAGGCATTCTCGCGCGAGATGATGTGCTTTTTCCCGGGCCGACCCTTGATGTTGTTGTAGTAGTGGACAAAGCGCAGCGCCGTGTCGACGGCAGTTGAGCCACCGGTTGTCAGGAACACGTGATTGAGGTCCCCGGGTGCCATGGCAGCCAGGCGCGCGGCCAGGCGCGCAGGCGGCGCGCTGGTTAGCGAAAACGGATTCATGTAGGGCAAGCGCATGACCTGCTCGGCGATCGCATCGGCCATCTCGCGACGGTTGTAGCCGATCTGCACACACCACATGCCCCCAGGCCCGTCGATCAGCTTCTGGCCGTTTTCGTCGTAGATGTAGATGCCTTCGCCGTGACTGGCGATAGCCCGATTGGCATGGCCGGCGTCAGGCATGAATTCCCAGGGATGGAACCAGCGGTTATTGTCGTCGCTGCGGATGCTTTGAAAATCGTGTGGCGGATTCATAGGGGTCCTTGCTGCTTCTAGCTTTGCGAGTAACTCAGGTAGATCTCACGCTCGCGCCGCCTTTGACGGGCCAGCATGAAATGATTGTTGACGACGACCACGACACTGACGATGCCGATGAAAAGCGTGCCAAGGGCATTGATCTCGGGATTCAGACCGACCCGGGCGCGCGAGAATACGATCATAGGCAGGAGCGTCGAGTCAGGACCGGAGAGAAACGCCGTCATCAGTACGTCGTCGATGGAAATCGTGAACGACAGCAGCCAGCCCGAAATCAGCGCCTGGGAAATAAGCGGGAGCGTGATATCCCAGAACACGCGCAGCGGTGTCGCGCCCAGCACCTGGGCCGCCTCGTGCAGTGATTCGTCCATGCTTAACAGACGCGAATGCACCGTGATCGCCACATAGGACACGCACAGCATCGTGTGCCCAATCCAGATGGTGAGCATTCCCCGTTCCGGCCAGCCAAAGGCCTGTTGCATGGCGACAAAAAGCAGCAGCAGCGAAATGCCCTGGATCACCTCGGGGATGACCAGGGGGGCATTGATCATGCCGGTGAAAAGCGTCATGCCGCGAAAACGCGTAAAGCGCGCCAGCACATAGCCTGCCCAGGTACCGATCAGTACCGCCGAGAAGGAAGTGGCAACCGCAATCCGCAGGCTCGCCCAGGCAGCCGCGAGCAGTTCCTCGTCCTCGGTCAGCGCGACATACCACCTGAAGGAAAAGTGGGTCCAAACGCTGACGAGCTTGGATTCATTGAACGAATAGATGACCACGCAGACCGTGGGCACATAGAGGAACAGGAAGACCAGCGCCAGATAGCCGCCTCCGAGCCATTTGTTGACGCGACTCATGATTCCGCCAATTCACGCTGACGCACGCGCTGGAACCAGGCCATGGGCAAGAGTAGCAAGAGGACCATCGCGACGGTTGCAGCCGAAGCCGAGGGCCAGTCGGTGTTCACGAAGAAATCGTCCCACATGACGCGACCGATCATCAGCGAGTTCGACCCGCCCAGCAGTTCCGGGATCACGTATTCGCCAACGGCCGGGATGAACACGAGCAAAGAAGAGGCGATGATGCCGCGGCGCGACATGGGCAGCGTGATCGTAAGAAAGGCGCGCCAGGGTCGCGCACCGAGGTCGGATGCTGCCTCCACCAGGGTGAAGTCGAGCTTCACGAGGTAGGCGTACAGGGGCAGCATCAGATAAGGCAGATAGTTGTAGACCATGCCAATCATCAGGCCCCAGTTGTTGTGATAGAGCTTCAGAGGCTCGTCACGCAGCGTTGTCCAGATCAGGAAGTCATTGATCAGGCCCTGGTTTTTCAGGAGGCCAATCCATGCATAGACGCGGATCAGGTAACTGGTCCAGAAAGGCAGCATCACCAGCATCAGCAGCAGATTGCGCCAGGCCGGGTTGCTGCGCGCGATCAGGTAGCACGCCGGGTAACCGATCAAGAGGCACAATAGCGTCGTAGCTCCGGCAATCAGCAGTGAAAACAGGTAAGCATTGATGTACAGCGAGTCGGTTGCGACCGAAACGTAGTGCTCGAAATTCAAGGCGATCTGCAAAAAGCCATCGCGAAACTGTGCAAGAGGGGTATAGGGCGGCACGCTCATTTGCGTGTTCGCAAAGCTGATCTCGAAAACCGCGCCAAAGGGCAAGAGGAAAAACACCAGCAGAAAGCTAAAAGGCACGGCGATGACGATCGTCCTGCCCGACGGCAGCAACTTAGCCAGTCGTGCCGTACGGGCGGCATTCATTTGGTCAGCACCACAAGACAGTCCGCGTCCCAGCTCAGGTAGACGGTGTCGCCGTAGTCGGGCGCCGGATCCAGCGCGCGCACTGCCATGCGCGACAGATCGACCATCATCAGGCGGCCGCCATCGAGGCGAACATGGAAAACCGTATAGCTGCCCATATAGGCGTACTGTTCGATCTTGCCGCAGGCCCAATTCGAGTCCTTGTGCGGCTTCTGCGCTGACATCGTGATGCGCTCCGGTCGCAGCGAGAGCTGGGCGACCATGCCCTTCTTGGCATTCATGGCGTTGGGGACTTGCAGCGGATTGGCCAGATCGGCACATTCGAAGCTGCGTGACTCATCGCCATCGAGCACGCCGCCAAACAGGTTGGTCGAGCCGATGAACTCGGCGGCAAAGCGGCTCGTCGGGGTCTCGTAGACCTGGTGGGGCGTGCCCATCTGCACAATGCGCCCGTCGCTCATCACCGCCAGGCGGTCGGCCATGGTCATCGCTTCCTCCTGATCGTGGGTCACCATGATGCAGGTGACTCCCACCGAGTAGAGAATGTGACCCAGCTCGAACTGGGTCTGCTGGCGAATCTTCTTGTCGAGCGCCGACATCGGTTCATCGAGCAGCAGCAGTTTGGGGCGCTTGACGAGGCTGCGCGCGAGGGCGACACGCTGCTGCTGGCCGCCGGACAACTGGTGCGGTTTGCGCTTGGCGTACTTCCCCATCTGAACCAGCTCGAGCGCCGCGGCAACGCGCTCGCGGATCTCTTCTTTGGCACGACCTTCGCGCTTGAGGCCATAAGCCGCATTGGCTTCGACAGTCATGTGCGGAAACAGCGCATACGACTGGAACATCATGTTCACCGGACGCCGATAACTGGGCAAAAGAGTGATGTCCTCGCCGTCGACGATGATGCGTCCCGAGTCGGGTAGGGTCAGGCCGGAGATCAGGCGTAGCAGGGTCGATTTGCCGCAGCCGGAGCTTCCCAGAAGCGCGAACAGCTCGCCCTTCTTGATCGACAGGCTCAGCGAATCGACCGCCGTCGATTCCCCAAAATGCTTGGTGACCTCGACGATGCGCACGAAGTCGGCCGGGGCCTCTCCCATGCCTGGTTTTTGCGGCCGCGCTGCTTCGTTCGTCATGACTCTACCAGTGCACCAGTTCGGTTACCGAGATAGCGAGCGCCTGCCACTGCGCCGCGATGGCGGCGCGACTGCGCCCTTGCCTAACCTATCAGATTATCGACACCACGCTTGAGCAGGCTGCGGGCAATGATGAGGCGCTGGATTTCGCTGGTGCCTTCCCAGATGCGATCAACGCGCAACTCCCGGTAGAAGCGCTGCGCGGCGTTGCTGCGCAGGTAGCCACGCCCCCCAAAAATCTGTACGACCCGGTCGGCAACCCGATTGGCCATTTCCGAGCCGGTCAGCTTGGCCATCGAGCAGTGGGTGTGAACCACCGCGAGATCGTCACCGCGGTCCTGCATGGCCGCTGCCTCATAGGTCATCAGGCGGCTACCCCAGAGTTCGGTGAGGCTGTCGGCCAACATCGCCTGGATCAGCTGGTATTCGGAAATCGGCTGCCCGGATACGACCCGCGCCTTTGCGAATTCGGCGCCCATCTCGATGAGCCGCGCCGCAGCACCGCAGCAGCGCGCCGCGATCATCAGGCGTTCGCGACGAAACCAGCTGCGCGTGTAGTTCATGCCGCCCCCGATCGGGCCGATGCGATTGGCCGCCGGCACGCGCACCCGGTTAAAGCGATAGGTCGGATGATGCGAGGAATAAGTATGGCCGAACAAGGGGTTGTCGATCATCTCAATGCCGGGAGCATCGAGGTCAACGAAGAACAGAGCATGCTGCTTTTGCCCGTCCTGGGTCCCGGTTATCGCCTGCAGGAAAAAGAAATCTGCCTTGTTCGCGCTGGTAACAAACCATTTCTCGCCATCGATGACATAGTGATCCCCTTCGAGTCGCGCCGTCGTGGTGATGGCGTCGTTGTCGGAGCCCGCCTCTTCCTCGGTGATCGCATAGCACTCGCGACGCTTGCCGGCCATCATCGGCTTTATATAGCGCTCAAGCTGGTCCGGACTGCACGCGTCGAACATCCATGAATGCGCCTCGGGAACGCTCCAGCACAGGGCATTGGTGACTCGCCCCAACTGCTCCCAGATGACGACCTGATCGAGCATTGGCAACTGCAGGCCACCATGTAGCAGGGGTGCATCGATCCTGCTCAATCCAAGCGCGAGCCCCCCGGCCTTCTGGCGCGCCACGATCTCGGCAGGCAGAACCCCTTCATTGAGCTCGGCCTGTTCCTCATGCGGAATCAGTTCCTCTTCGGCGTATTGGCGCGCCTTGCGCTGCCACTCGAGGGTCGATGATGAAAGGGGGTAAGCCATGGATTTTTCCTGTTATCGGAGTTCGCGCGCCCGTCTTCGCGGTCGTTCATATTGAACGGTAATACAAAATAGATTCACTTGCAATCCATGTCGCGGCAATTGCGGCAGGACAGCATCGAATCGCAGCGCACAATCCGTGCCGTCAATCCACCCCTGCCCCGTGGCAGCGTCAGGCTGTTGCGCTGCATGGCAGGCCTGCCGGCAACGCGCCGGATCAAGCCACAACATCACCCGACTATTGCCTCTATTGAACAATCGTATTACAATTTCCTAAACGATTGTACAATATTGACGGGCCTTTCAGCTAGCGGCTGCTTCGCTCTGGCGAGGCACAGATGAGAACAGGGGATAAACCGGTGGACAAGCAATTTGACGCGATCGTCGTCGGGGCCGGCCACAATGGCCTGGTGACGGCCTGCTACATGGCGCGAGCCGGGCTCAAGGTGCTGGTACTGGAGCGCAAATCGATCGTCGGCGGCGCGGCAGTCAGCACGTCGCTCTACAAGGACTTTACCTACTCGAACTGCTCCTACGTGTGCAGTCTGCTGCGTCCGGAAATCATCCGCGGACTGGAGTTGCCCCGCTATGGACTGCAGGTGATCCCCTATGAAGGGGGTGGCACGCTGATGAGCAACGGCGAGCACTTTGCGACCTATACCAATCACGACGCCATGCGCCGCGAGATCGCGCGCCATTCCAAACGCGATGCCGAGGCCTACGACCGCTACTCGCGCGATGTCATGCGCCAGTGCAAGTTCATCAAGCCCTTATTGATGCACACGCCGCCGGACCCAAGCTCGTTTCTGCCGCGCGATCTGATGGAACTGGTCTACCTTGGCCAGCGCTTTCACAATCTCGGCGAAGCGCGCATGTACGACACGATCCGCTTCTACACCATGAGCGCCGCCGATTTTCTCGAGGAGTATTTCGAAAGCGATATCGTCAAGGCGCACATGGGCGGCACCTCGATCATCGGCACGGCACTCGGACCCCGATCACCGGGAACCGCTTACGTACTCTTGCACCACTACATGGGCGACATCGATGACGCGGTCGGCGCCTGGGGCTTCGCGCGCGGCGGCATGGGTGCGGTGACCGCCGCCATGCGTGCCTCGTTCGAGGCCAGTGGCGGTACGGTACGCACGGACGCCGAGGTCGACCAGATCCTCGTGCGCCACGGACGCGCCAGTGGTGTCGCGTTAAAAAGCGGTGAGGAAATTCATGCCAAGACGGTGGTCTCGAACCTCGACGTCAAGCGCACCTTTCTTAACACCGTCAACGAGAAAGACCTGCCCGCCGAATTCGTGCGTGCGGTGCGCAATTTCAAGATCCGCGGCTCCTCGGGCAAGCTCAATATCGCGCTCGATGGACTGCCGAGCTTCCCTTCATTCCCCAAGGATTCGCCCTGCATTCGGGGCGACCTGCACATCACCGACACGCTCGACATGGTCGAGCGCGCCTACGACGACTGGAAGGCGGGACGCTGGTCGCAAAAGCCCTACGTCGACATGCTGCTTCCCTCGCTGATCGATCCAACCATGGCGCCCGATGGCAAGCACTACATGTCAGTGTTCGTTCAGTACGCGCCCTACAAGCTCGCCTCAGGTGAGTGGGACGCGGCGAACCGGACTGCGTTTGGCAACACGGTCATCAATGCGATCGCCGCGCACAGCCCCGATTTCAAGGACAAGATCCTGCATGCCGAAGTGCGTTCCCCGTGGGATATCGAGAATGAAGTCGGCCTCACCGAGGGCAATATTTTCCAGGGTGAACTGACCATGGACCAGTTGCTGTTCAATCGCCCGATTCCGGGCTACGCCCAGTACCGCTCGCCGGTCAAGGGTCTCTATATGTGCGGCTCGAGCACCCATCCCGGAGGGGGGGTGATGGGCGCGCCCGGCGCCAACGCCGCGCGCGCTATTCTCGGTGATCTGGGCCGGGGGCAAGCATCATGAGTCTGCGCTATCAGCACATCATCATCGGCGCCGGACACAACGGACTCGTGTGCGCGACCGTATTGGCCCGGCGCGGGCGCTCGGTGCTCGTTGTCGAGGCAAGCGATCACGTCGGCGGCATGGCGATCACCCGCGAGTTCGCGCCCGGTTTCAAGGTCTCCGCGTGCGCCCATCTGCTGCACGCACTGCCAGCGTCCCTCATCAGGGAGCTTGACCTTGCGCGCCACGGGCTGGACTTTGCCGCCAAGCGCATGCCCACCTACGCGCTTAACGCCGACGGGCCGCCAGTCGTCATCGACGGGACGTCCGTGACGGGCGTGAGCCCCGCCGATACCCAGGCCTTCGCGAAATTTACCCGCGAGACCGCTCGCTTTGCCGGCGTGATCGCAGGCGTGCTGGCCGTGGAGCCCTTTGGATTATCGCTCGCGAGCTGGCGCGAGCGCCTCACCGCACTGCGTCTGGGACTGCGCGTGCGGCTGCTCGGCAAGCGCGCCATGCGCGAATTCCTGCGAATTGTCGGCATGAACGCTTACGATCTGCTGGCTGACAATTTCGAGTCCACCCTTCTAAAGGGTGCATTGGCCTTCGACGCGACTCTGGGCGCCGAACATGGTGCGCGCTCGCCCGGAACGGTGCTGACCCTGCTGCACCGGCGCGCGGGACTCAGTCATACCGGAGCCGCGGGCCTGGCACAGCCGTTTGGGGGGATGGGCGCCGTCAGCGATGCGCTGGCCGCCGCCGCCCGCGCCGCCGGCGTCGAGATCCGAACCAATAGCGCGGTCAAGAAAATCCTCGTGACTGGCGATCGTGCCAGCGGTGTGGTGCTTCAGACCGGTGAGTCCATCGAAGCCGATTCGGTCATCTCCAGCGCGGACCCCAAAACGACTTTCCTCAAACTCCTCGGTGCACGCTACCTCGATACGGACTTCGTGAGACGGGTTGATCACTTCCGCTCGAAGGGCGTTGTCGCCAAACTGCATCTGGCACTCGATGGCGCGCCGGTATTTACCGGAATCGATGTGACGGGTCAGGCGGCACGGATGATCATCTCGCCATCGATGGACTACCTGGAGCTGGCCTTCAATCCTTCCAAGTATCGCCAGATACCAGAGCATCCGGCGCTCGAGATCAGCATGCCGAGTTTCAACGATCCGGCGCTGGCTCCCGCGGGCAAACACGTCATGTCGGTCAACATCCTGTTCGTGCCCTATGACATGGGGCCCGATGAGGCGGAGGCACGCAAGGCGCTCCTGGAGAACGTGATCGCGACGCTCGAGCGCCATGCCCCGGGCATCCGCGGGCGGATCCTCGCCAGCGAGCTCCTCACCCCGCGCGACCTGGAGCGCGAATTCGGCGTGGCCGGCGGCCACTGGCACCACGGCGCCATGTCCTTCGACCAGTTCTTCTTTACCCGCCCCGTTCCGGGAGCGAGCAACTACGCGACGCCGCTGGCAGGCCTCTACCTATGCGGCGCCGGCAGCCATCCCGGTGGCGGAGTCATGGGACTGGCCGGGCGTAACGCGGCACACAAAGTCATCCAAGGAGGCAACTGAGATGCTCGCCAACAGCAATCAGCGTGCGCATTATCTGCGCCCCCTGCTGACGACGCCCTTTTTTGAGCGCAGCCAGTATCTGGTCGAAACCGATACCTACGTTCCGTGGTCGGGCTATTCGACGCCGGACGTGTTTTCATCGGTGGAGCAGGAATATTTCGCGATCCGCAACTCGGCGTCGGTGTTCGATCTGACGCCGATGATCAAGTACCGCATCACCGGACCGGACGCGGAACCGTATCTGAATCACCTCATCACCCGCGACGTAACCAAGCTCAAGGTCAATCGCGTGGCTTACACCGTCTGGTGCAACGAGGCCGGTCATGTTATCGACGACGGCACGGTGTTTCGCTTCGGTCCCAACGAGTTTCATCTGTGCACGGCCGAACGCCAGCTCGACTGGTTCCTCGATGGTGCAATCGGCTTTGACGTTCAGGTCAGCGAAGTAACCGAGCAGATCGCCGCACTCGCCCTGCAGGGACCGACCTCCTGTGCCGTGCTCAAGGCGATGGGCCTTGCCGGTGTCGAAAAACTGACCCTGTTCGAGATGGGCCACTTCAAGCTTGGCGAACTCCCCCTCATGGTCTCGCGCACCGGATTTACGGGCGATCTTGGCTACGAGCTGTGGATCGCCCCGGAAGGCGCCGTCGCGCTCTGGGACAAGCTCATGGAGGCTGGCAGCAACAAAGGCATTCGCGCCATCGGCTACCAGGCGCTCGACATGGCACGCATCGAGGCCGGCTTCATACTGCCCAATGTCGATTTCATATCAGCCGCCAATACCGTTCGGCTAAGGCGCGAAACGACACCCTTCGAGCTCGGCTTGGAGTGGCTGGTCGCGATGGAGAAGGGACACTTCAATGGCCGCCGTGCTCTGGTCGAGGAGAAAAAGCGGGGTTCGCGGCGACGCCTGCTCGGTCTTGAAATCAGCGGCAAAAAGCCCGCACACGGCTCACTGATCTATGCTGACAAGGAAGGAAATATCGAGGTCGGCGACATCAAATCCGCGTTGTGGTCACCAACCTGCAAGCGCAATATCGCCCTGGCGATGATCGATGCACCGCACTTCAGCACTGCCAAGGAATTCTGGGTCGATATTTATGTCCACCGCGAACTGCAGTGGGATCGGCGCATGGAGCGGGCCTGGGTGGTCGACCGGCCATTTTTTGCGCCGGACCGGCGCAAAGTCACTCCAGCGGGAGACCGCTAGGCGGTCGCCGGAGTCTGTACCCTCTCTGCTAGCCACAGGATCAAGCGGTCATAGGGATTTTGTTGGAGAACGCATATGAGCACGCTGCAAACAATCAAACTGCACGCCAAGGCGGCGCCCGGTCGCGACAGCTTGCGCGCGGCGCTTGCGGACTATCGTCCGGGACACGCCCTGCCTCAATCTTTCTACCAGGATCCGACGATCTTCGAGCATGATATGCGCTCGTTCGTCATGGCTCACTGGCACTGCGTCGGTCACGCCAGCATGGTCCCCAATCCAGGCGACTTCTTCACCGTCGAGATCGGCACCGAATCGATCATCATCGTGCGCGGCAAGGACAGGCAGATCCGCGCCCTGCTCAACGTCTGTCGCCATCGCGGTTCACGCGTGTGCACCGAGAGCCAGGGTACCGCCAAGAACGGCATGTTCGTCTGTCCCTATCACGCCTGGACCTATAGTTGCACTGGTGAGCTCGAGCGCGCGCGCCTCATGCCCGAGGATTTCAGGAAGTCTGACTACGGTCTAAAGCAGGTCCCGCTACGGGTTTGCGAAGGCGTTCTTTTCATCACCTACAGTGCCGATCCCCTCGATTTCGCGCGGGTAGAAGAATCGTTCGGTCACGCGGCCAAGGTATACGGCTGGGCAAAAGCCAAGGTCGCATTGCGCAAGATGTATGCGATCAACGGTAACTGGAAGCTCGTCGCCGAGAACTACCAGGAGTGCTACCACTGCGGTCCGGCCCACCAGGAATATTCCAAGCGCCACGTGTTCGCGCGTCCCCAGGCGCAGCGCGAGGCAGCCGATCAGGCCATGGCAGCGCGCGATGCCGAACTGGGAATCGGGCTCACCGATGTTGATTGTTTCGCCGAGGATGCCGGTTTGGGGCATGAGAGCGCCGACAGTTGCCGCTCGGCTCTGCTGGACGGCTATCTGACAGGCAGTCGCGACGGCCAGCTGGTTGCGCCATTGATGGGTGAGTTCAAGGGAAAGCGCTCGGACGGTGGATTCTCGTTTCTCGATGTCGGGCCGACTTCCAACTTCGTCGCTTACCCCGACTACGGCCTCATCTATCGCACGATTCCTCTGACCGCAAGCAAGACCGCCTTCGAGCTGATCTGGCTGGTCGACGAAAACGCCGTCGAGGGCACCGACTACCGCACCGACGATGTCGCCTGGATGTGGGACTACACCAGTCTCGAGGACAAGAAGATCATCGAGTTCAATCAGGCAGGCGTCAACTCCGCTTTCTTCGAGCCGGGTCCGTACACGCCCATGGAGAGTGACGCGGCGCGCTTTGTCGACTGGTACATCTCGAGCATGCGCCAGGTGGCGGCCGGCTAGGCGGCCCCGACTCCAGAACAGAAACCCGCTGGCAGACACCAGTGACCGCTCGTTCCCGATCTTTTTGACAACACCCAGCCATGGATACCCAAAAGCACCTGTTCCTGCATCGACAAGCACGTCCGGCGATCGAAGTCGACTCGCCCTGGCCCGGTACTGTCATCTCCGGTGATCCCCATACCCTCACCATGAACGGCTACGCATCGCCGGACGGCAAGCTCCTCATGGGCGTCTGGCAATCGACCCCGGGTCTCTGGTCAATCGACTACCACGACTGGGAGTATTGCCACTTTCTTGAAGGGCGCTGCGTGATCACCCCACAGGGTGGCACCCCGGTCGAGCTTGCGGCGGGCGACGTCTTTGTGATCGAGCCGGGACTCAAGGGCACCTGGGAAGTGCTGGAGACGGTTCGCAAGTACTACGTCTTTTCCTTGTCCTGATGAGACGGTCGTTGAATTGCCGGACAGATACCGGCTCACATGCATACGGAGTATCGGAGTGAACGAAGAATATATCCTGACCCTCTCCTGCCCTGATCGCGTGGGCATCGTCCATGCAGTCTCGGGTCTGTTGACCGCGACGTCCTGCAATATCCTGGATAGTGCGCAACACGCCGACC
This sequence comes from Mycobacteriaceae bacterium, assembly GCA_903970145.1. Lineage (GTDB taxonomy): Bacteria > Pseudomonadota > Gammaproteobacteria > Burkholderiales > Burkholderiaceae_D > CAJCHO01. Next base: position 24,240 of record CAJCHO010000104.1, read on the forward strand.
TCGGGACTGGTATGTTCTTCATGCGCATCAAATTTGCCGGAGGAGATGTTTCGCGCGGCGAACTGGAGAGCCGCTTTGAAGTGGTTGCGCGCGAATTCAAGATCCAGTGGCAGTTGCACGACGCCAGTCACCGCCCGCGGGTGCTGCTGCTGGCCTCCAAGATCGGCCACTGCCTGAACGATCTCCTGTACCGCCATTCCTCGGGGCTTCTGGCCGCAGACGTGCGCGGGGTTGTTTCCAATCATGGGGACTTCGAGGCGCTCACCCGCGCCCATGGCCTGCCCTTCTACCATTTCCCGGTCAGTAGCGAGAATCGCGTCGAGCAGGAAGCGAGGATCCTGTCGCTGATCGATTCGGAGCGCATCGAACTCGTCGTACTGGCGCGTTACATGCAGGTACTGTCGCCGAACCTGTGTCGTGCCCTATCGGGCAAGGCAATCAATATCCACCACTCCTTTCTGCCCAGTTTCAAGGGGGCGAAGCCATATGCGCAAGCGCACGAGCGCGGCGTCAAGCTGATCGGAGCGACCGCTCACTTCGTTACCGAGGATCTCGACGAGGGGCCGATCATCGAGCAGGACGTAGCGCGGGTCGACCATGGCTACTCGGTCGAACAGATGACGGCCACCGGACGGGATGTCGAGAGCGTCGTACTGTCGCGCGCGGTGAGCTGGTTCATCCAGCGCCGCCTGCTGCTAAACGGCAGCAGGACGATCGTGTTTCGCTAGGCGCAAAGCGGCCAGACCCCGAAACCTAGTCGAGTGGCAGGACCAGGTGCACGAGATGAAAGCGGACTTCCTGGCCGTGCTGTGATACGGCGAAAATGCGCTGGTCCCCGGGGGTCCCGACCTTGTAGAGCTGACCGCCCGGATCCGGCTTGTCATCCCCGCAGCTCAATTCCTTCTTGTGTCCCTTGCGATCGGCGTCGCTCCGGGATCCCGGGTCCGAGCAGTCCAGTACCGCGCCGTAGTGACTCATTGCGTTGCGGTAGAAGTCCGCCACGCTGGTCAGCTTGTCATCGGTCGCCAGCTTGACGATGACCAGCCGGAAACTTCCGCCTGGCAACCACAGTCCCATGGTAAGCGCGGGACTGTCACCGGAGCGATCGCGCTGTACGCGCGCGCCCGGATACAACGGCAAGCCAATGTCGGACATCTTGGCCGATTCGTTCAACTCGGCTCCGTAGGATCCCTTGGAGTCCTTGGGATCGTCGGCGTGACAAGGGCCGACAACACCGATCAGCGCCACCAGCGGCACGATCATCAGCAATGCACTACGCAGGCCTGGTTTCATGGATGTTCTCCCGGTGAGTGAGTTCACTATAGAACCCCCGGCGAACGCCGTCCGTTGCCCTGCGACCAAGCGACCGATCCCCATGACAAAACGCAGCGCACCGAGCCTGAAATGCTGCGCCAGGACGCGGCGCCGGGTGTGGCTAAGCGGGAATCAGCATGGCAAGCGCGGCGATACCCATCAGCCCGGTCGTAATCCAGCCGAGAATCGCGGTGGCGCGCGGGACGGTGAAGCGCCCCATCACCGATTTTCGTGCCGCAAGAATCATGACGACCGCCATGAGCGGTACGGCCACGATGCCGTTTATCACGGCACTCCAGAAAAGTGCTCGCATCGGACTGATTGGCGAGTACTGGATCACGACGCCTAGGAGAACGCTGACCGCGATGACCGCGTAAAAGCCCGGTGCGTCCTTGAGTTCGCGCTCGAGCCCGGATTCCCAGCCGAAGGTCTCGGCAAGCGCGTAGGCACCCGAGCCAGCGAGCACCGGTACCCCGATCATGCCCACCCCGAGTATCCCCAACGCAAAGACGATATAGGCGAAGTCGCCGGCGAGGGGCCGCAAGGCGCTCGCCGCCTGCGCTGCCGTTTCGATGTGTGTCACACCAGCGGCATTGAGCGTGACAGCGGTCGCCAGAATGATGAAGTAGGCAGTAAGGTCAGAGTAGAACATGCCGCTCCAGGTATCCCAGCCGATGCGCCGTAGCTCGCTGGGCGCGTCCCGGGGATCAAGGATCAGGGCGGCGCTGCCCGCCTTCGCATCCAGATCCTCGACTTCTTCCGAGGTCTGCCAGAAAAACAGATAGGGGCTGATCGTCGTCCCGAACACGGCAACGATCATCGCGGCACTGTTCGCATCCAGACTCAGCTGCGGCCACACTGTTCTGAGTGCAACCTGACCCCACGGTACGTGGACGGTGAACAGCACCGCAGCATAGGCCAGCAACGACAGTGTCAGCCACTTCAGAAAAAATACATAGCGATGGTAGGGAACCCAGATCTGCAGGATGAGGGTGGCGCACACAAAAACGCCCGTCATGAGGTGGCGATCGACACCAGCGACCAGTTCTGCGACCTCTCCCATGACAGCCACGTCGGCGGCAATGTTCAGGGTATTGGCTATCAGGAGCGCGAGAACGACGACCCGCACTACTGCGGGAGAGAAAGCTTCTTTGATGTTCGCGGCCAGGCCCTTGCCGGTAACCCGGCCGATGCGCGCGCAAGTGGACTGGATGGCCACCATCAGGGGCAGCGCCAGTGGCATCGTCCAGAGCATGTTCAGGCCGAATTGCGCTCCGGCCTGGGAGTAAGTGGCAATGCCGCTCGGGTCATCATCGGCGACCCCGGTGATAAGTCCAGGGCCAAGGCGCGCCAGTGGATGTGTGCGGACGCGTTCCCAGACCTTCGCGATGGCCTTCACACCCGTACGCGCCGCAAGCTGCGGGTTCGCGCGCAGTGCTTCTTCACGGCCGGCCGTATACGGGTGATTCGAAGTCGCTGACCGTCAGGAATGGTGCGTCAGAAGTCGAATGTCCCTGCGAGAGTTTGATACGCAGTCCAAGGTCCGTGTGCGAATCGGCAAAACGCAGCGCCGTCTCCAGATCGATGCGCTTGGCCTTGTAGAGGTCAAACAGCGACTGATCGAAAGTATGCATGCCGACTTCGTTGCTCTTTGCCATGGCTTCCTTGATCTCGTCGATCCGCCCTTTGAGGATGAGATCCGAGACATAGGCGGATTGGACCAGCACTTCGGTCGCAAGCGCCAGCTGACCGCTGGTCGACGGTATCAGCCGCTGGGAAATCACGCCCTTGAGGTTCAGAGAGAGATCCATCAACAGGCCGCGCTGACTCTCTTCCGGGAAGAGGTGAATGAGCCGCTCGATCGCCTGGTTGGCGTTGTTGGCATGCAGCGTCGAGATGCAAAGGTGCCCGGTCTCGGCGTAGGCGAGCGCGTGCTGGGCGGTTTCACGATCGCGAATCTCGCCAATCACGATCACGTCAGGCGCCTGGCGCAAGGCATTGCGCAAGGCGTCCCCGAAGGTATGGGTATCGATTCCTACCTCACGCTGGTCAACCAGCGATTTGGAATTCTTGTAAAGGAACTCGATCGGGTCCTCGATGGTCAGGATGTGTCCTTCGACGTTATCGGACCGGTAACCGATCATCGCCGCGAGGGTCGTCGATTTGCCCGAGCCGGCTGAGCCGACCAGGAGCACCAGGCCGCGCTTGAGCAGGGCGAGAGCGGCCGCCTGTGCCGGGACACCCAGCGTGGCGAAGTCGGGGATCTTTTCCTTGATCAGGCGAATCACGAGACCCACTTCGCCGCGCTGGTAGTAGGCGTTGACCCGGTAACGACCCACGCCCTCGACGGCCAGCGACAGGTTGGCTTCCAGGTCCTGCTCGAACTGCGCCGCCTGGCGATCGCGCATGATGCTGTAGGCAAGGGTCTTGGTTTCACCAGGCGAGAGCGCCTCGCGCCCGACCGCGCGCGTCGCGCTGCCGATTTTCATATAGGGAGGACTGCCGACCGCGAGGAAGAGGTCAGATGCGCCCTGGTCGGCCATGAATTTCAGCAGCGCGTGCATGTCGATCATGTGGGTCCCGCGGTGATGGCTGACGTTACTGCGCAAATGACGCGCATAAGGCCCTCGTGCGCCGCACGACTTCGATGTGCGTTGCGAACTCGGGGATCATCGCGACCGGTGTGCTGCGAAAACACGGGCCGGCGCGCCGTCTGCCGCGCCGGGATTGGAACAAGCCCTGCTCGACGCCAGGGCGACGAGACTTCTCGCAAGCTTGGAGTACCGAATCGAGTATAGGTTCGATACTGCCCTCGGTCTAGCGCGCGTCCGTCGGCGTGAGGCCGCGATCGAGCCTTGCAATCTAAGCGCTTGGTGCGCTCGACCCCTGGGCACGGATCGTCCCGTGGGAGCTTTTCGCGGCGCCGACCTCGCCCGCCCACGACGGGGCTTGACAGAAGGCGCCCCTAAACCTAATCTACACTCTGCGTATATTTCTTGAGAAGAAATTGAATTGAGCGTAGATCAACAGCCTTTCCTGCGCGACGCGATGCGACGCCTGAACCTGACCCGCGATGGGTTTGCAGAACGTGTCGGCGTATCGCGTCGGGCACTCGATACCTGGCTGCTCCCGGAGGATTCGCAGGAATCAAGGCGCATGCCGGAAATCGTCCTGCGTTTCGTTTCGGAGATCCTGGAGCGCTCAGCAGCGCCCGGATCTACGCTTGGCGTATACACCGGCAAGCGGAACGAGCCAGCGGGTGGGAAGCTCGGCCCACACCTCTTGTCGGTAGACCAATTTTCGCGGGATTCGGTTGAGGATCTGTTTCGCATCGCCGACGCCATGCAGGCAATCGCGCGTCGCCAGAAAGTGACGCGAGTGCTTGAAGGGGCAGTCCTGGCGAATCTGTTTTTTGAAGCCAGCACGCGTACGCGCATCAGTTTCAGTTCGGCCTTTGCCAGACTCGGGGGCTCGGTGTGCGATACGACCGGATTCACCTTCTCATCGATGGCCAAGGGCGAGTCGATTCACGACACGAGCCGCGTGATCAGTGGCTACGCGGATGCGATCGTGGTACGCCACCCTGAAGAGGGATCCGTGGCGCAATTTGCCAGCGCCACCAATATCCCGGTGATCAATGGTGGCGATGGCGCAGGCGAGCACCCGACCCAGGCCCTGCTTGATCTGTACACCATCCAGCGGGAGTTCTCGCGTTTGAATCGGCTGGTTGACGGTGCGCACATCGCGTTCGTCGGCGATCTCAAATACGGTCGTACGGTACATTCCTTAGCCAAGCTCCTCACCCTGTACCACGGCCTGAAGATCACCCTGATCTCGCCGCCCGCGCTGGCGCTTCCGGACAATGTGCTCAAGGCGATCGCGCGCAGCGACCATGTCGTCACGATGAGCGGGGATCTCGCCGCGGGGATTCGCGGTGCCGACGTGATCTACGCGACGCGCATCCAGAAGGAACGCTTCACGGCGGGCGAAGCGCTTGAGGGCTACTCACCCAGATTTCGCATAGACCGCGAACTCATCGAAACGAACTGCGGTGCCGATACGCTCGTCATGCACCCCTTGCCGCGTGACAGTCGCGCCGGCGCAAATGATCTGGCCGAGGATCTGAATCGGGATGCGCGCCTGGCGATTTTTCGGCAGACCGATAATGGCATTCCGGTACGCATGGCGATATTCGCGACCCTGCTTGGCGTGGCCAGCCAGGCACTGCGCTCGATGAAAGATGCGTCCTGGCGCACCCCTGCTTACGTCGGACCCGAGGACGCGCTGTTTCATGGAATCGATGCGTAACAGATTGAACTGTCAAAGGCTGGCTGCGCCTCTCAACGAGACTCGCGCGACCACAAGCAGAGAGCGCGATGCTTGCGTGCACTGTCCGTTTTCGCAGCGTTGGCGCGGGCAAAAACTCCTGAGTCGCGCGCGCCACATTTGCAATTCCGGGCGTTACATTTGAAAACAAATTCACGCAGACTGGCCAAAGCAGGCATGCGTTAATTCGCTCATGGCAGATTGAACTGCCCGACGCGATGCGAACAAACTAGTGGAGAAGACCATGATCACGAGAAAACAAACTGCAGCAGCGATATTGAGCACGATTCTGTTGGGCATGACCGGTGCCGCGATCGCGCAGGAAAGCCAGTGGGACAAAGACCATCCCCGCCGAGCAGAAGTGAACGGGCGACTGGCCAATCAGGACGCGCGCATCCACGATGAAGTCAAGGATGGCCAGATTACCAAGGGCCAGGCCGCGCAGTTGCACCAGCAGGATCACCAGATCCGCCAGGAAGAGCGCTCGATGGCCAGTCAGAATAATGGCCACATCACCAAGACTGAGCAGAAAGCGCTGAATCAGCAGGAAAACGGTGTCAGCAAGGAAATCGGCAAATGAATTGCGCGGTCTGACGCTCTCAGGCGCCAGACCTTTCACTGAGCTGATCCCCTCGCGCAACGCTGCGTCTGTCGCCACGCTGCCGTTCAGGGCGCCCGGAGGACCTAAAGCCGTCGCACTCAGTGTCTGGTAGGTACCTTGCCACCAGCCTTGCGCGCCTCCGAGAGTCCGATCGCAATGGCCTGTTTGCGACTGGTTACTTTCTTGCCCGACGTGCCGCTCTTGAGCGTGCCGAGTTTTTGCCGGTGGACAGCCTTTTCGACCATCTCCTGCGCCTTAGCGCCGTATTTGCCAGCCATAGTCAGCTCCTTGGAAATTTCCCCGCGCGAGCCGCGCGAAAACATCACGATGAGCCCACTCATGGCCTGCCTGTCGTCGGGATCGCACCAAATTCCATGTAGGACACGACCTACCGGCCCCCTTGGAATCGTCAGTAAGGAAATCGGGAAGTAACGCGGACTCTGATCTTCGGGACTCCCGGTTCTGCCGGAGGGGTATGTGCCGACGGCCTAGCTGTCGCTTTTCCAGTAGTCCTGCATCAACTCGTGCGACCACTGCGGCTGTCGCACGGCGCTGCGCGGCAGAAACTCCACCATCACCGGTTTGATGTCGAGTACTGGTGTGCCGTCAATGGCGTCGAGTCCCGCGACGATCACGGATTGACCTTCGAGACGCACGATCCGACAGATCGTGCTGCCAATGCGGTTGGGTCGGTTTTTTCCGCGCTGCGCAAAGATCCCTACACGCGGCCACTCGTGGTTATTACGCGGATGGCGCGCGCCGCTGACAATGCGCTCGGGATCGACCTCGTGAAACAGGTACAGGATCTCGACATGTGAGAAGTCCCCTAGTCCTTCCAGTGCCTCCGCGCTAAATCGATCGCCAAGCGTGATTATCGACTCGCTATCACCCCAGTAGTCGTCAGTCGCCTCTTGGCGTGCTGCGCGCACCCGTCCGATCGCCTCAAACCGTCCCTGCATCGTGCCTCCCCGACCAAGCGCAAGCCGCGCGACGCCACGCGTCTTCGCTGGGCAATGAAGTCTAGGCGGGGCTGCGCGCCGCGTAGACTGTTGCCAGCGCGAGCAGGATGCTGCCAATCTCGGAGCCGTCGGTACGCCCGGCGCCCGCCGCGATTCGGACGGCCTCGTTATGCATGACCTTGACGATCTCGACAGCGTCGCCCACGTGCTGCACGGTCTGCGTATTCAGGTTCGGCATTTGATTCTCCTCAGTTACTGACCTTCACAGGATACTGCGCCCGGACTCAGTCCGCCCATAGGCGCGCAAAGCTGGCCAAGCATGCCACGCCTGCGAACACCGCGCCCAGCGCCAGGGCGTAAAACGGCGCCTGCTCGGGTGCAAACAGGCCATAGCACAGGGCGACCAGCGCGGCGCCGCTGGTTTGCCCCAACAGGCGAACGATGGCAATCACGCCGCTCGCGCCGCCGCTGCGTTCCGGCGGCGCACTGGACATCAGCGCGCGCAAATTGGGAGACTGGAAGAATCCGAATCCGGCGCCGCAAATCGCCATGCGCACAACGATATCGATGACCGGTGGATCGTCGCCGAGCAGAGCCAGCGAGATCATGCCTCCACACAGGATCGCCAGTCCAATGCCGCCGAGAAGCCCCGGGGGATGGCGATCCGACAGACGTCCTGCGATTGGCGCTGCCAGGGCGACAATGATTGGCCAGGACGTCATAAGAAAACCGGTGTCGACCGGGGTGCGGTGCAGAACCTGCTCGAAGTAGAAGGGCAGCGAAACGAAGGCCAGACCCTGCGTGGAAAACGAGGCGACGGCCGTCACGGCCGAGAGCGCAAACATCTTGCGGCGCAATAGATCGAGCGGCAGCATCGGCGCCGGATGACCGGCTTCGCGGCGCACGAGCAGTGCCGCCGCCGTCAGAGCTAGCGCCAGCGGCAAGAGAATCAATCCCCAGGATTCGCGCTGCGCCGCGGCGCTCAAGGCGAGGATCAGGGTGCCAAAGGTGAAGGCTGTCAGGAAGGCTGTCAGGGGGTCAAAGCGGTGTTCACCGCGCGCCTTTTCTGGCAGCGTCGGCAGCGAACACATCAGTGCCGCGATACCCAGAGGCACGTTGATGGCAAATAGCCACGGCCAGGTGGCGACGGCAAGCACCAGTGAGGCGACACTTGGGCCGAGAACGAAAGACACGCCGACCACCAGAGCATTCAGGCCGACGCCGCGGCCGAGTCGCTGTGGCGGATAAATCAGGCGAATCAGGGCGACGTTCACGCTCATGATCCCGCCCGCGCCGATCCCCTGCACGGCGCGCGAAACCGATAGCGCCAGTAGGGAATTCGAGAACGAGCATGCCAGGGAGGCGACGGTGAAGAGGACAAGACCGAACAGGAATATGCGACGCGGCCCGAGCAGGTCACCGAGCGCGGCGAGCGGCAACAGGCTCGCCACCATCGCCAACTGATAGGCGTTCAGAATCCAGATCGACGCCGCAGCACCCGCATGCAGATCCGCACCGATCACGGGCAATGCGGTGTTGGCGATCGCCGTGTCCAGCGAGCCCAGGGCCACGCCGAGCATGATCCCGATCAGCGCCCGGATATCGCGCGTTGATAGTCCGAGTTCATCGACAGTACGCTTGACGGGCAGGACTGGAGAATGCGGATCGGTCATCGGCTGCCGCTAGGCTGGCTTGGCGGCAGCGCCGAGGTCCAGTTTGACTGGAACGTCGCGACCACTAGTGTCTACTTTTTCCGGAGCGGCGAGCAGCACATGATCACCAGGCGCGCCCGCAGCGCCAAGCGCCGCGACAAAGCCATCGGCGCGCGACTTCGCCAATGCCTGCAGTTGCGCGTCGGTGACGGGCTCCTTTTGCCTGAGGCGCTCGAAAAGCAGCGCGTAGAAATCCTTGCCTTTGAGCTGCGCGAGTTCCTGTTCATCGAGGGTGCGCTTGTCACGCAACAGGCCCGACAGCCGCGAAATCATCACGCCACTGACGCTCTCCTCGAGCACTCCGGGATTCGTCTTGCGAAAGCCTTCCTTGAGTGCATCCAGTTCGGCAGCTCCGAAGCGCTCGGCAAACAAGGCTTCGAGAGCCTCCCTCACCTTGGGGGACGCCGTAGAAAGCGGCCCGGGATCCTGATCGATCTCGAAGTGCTGTCCGGCACGCTCAGCGACGGCGCGCCGCACCTGGCGATCCTGCAGCGCCGCCGTGTCCGCGTCCGAATAGACCCCGTGCACCGTCAAGGACAGCCCGGGACGCTTTTTCAGGGCACCCGCCAGGCGCACGAGCTTTTCGCGCTCGGGCGGAGTCAACTCGGTGGCACCGGGCTCAAACACGATGCTCTCGAACTTTTCGCCGGAGCCAAACATGTTGCCAAGCGCGCGAAAAGGCGCCGTCGCAATCTTCTCGACGACATTGACGAGAGCCTTCCAGATGATGCCGCCGTAACTGAATTCGGGATCGCTGAGATTGCCCGACACCGGCAGACCCAGATCGATTCGCCCGTCGCTGTCAGAGAGGATCGCCAGAGCAAGGTCGAGCGGCAGACTCTTCGCCTGCGGGCTCTCGACCCGCTCTCCCAGAACCAGCTTGTCCATGACGATCTTGTTGTCACCGGCGAGCTGGCGCTTGTTGATCTTGTATTCCAGGTCCAGTGAAAGCTTGCCCGAGTCGATCTTGCGTCCTGCAAAAGTAGCCGAATAGGGCGTCAGCCGCGTCATCTCGACGTTGCGAAACTCGACCTTGATATCGGTAAAGCCTGTCGGGTCGAATAGATCGATCTGCCCGACGGCACGAGCTTGCCCATATTCGTCCACATCCCCGTCAAGCTCCAGCTGCGCGGGTGCGCCGGGCCGGGACGACAGACCATTGATCGCGCCACGCATATTGTGGATGCGCGTGCCAAAGGGCAGTGCCAGCGAATAGTCCGCATAGTCCATCTCGCTGTTGACAACGCGCAGTCGATCGATGCCGACCATGAAGGGCGTCCCCTTGGCGTCGCTTGCTGCAGCGGGCGGTGCGACGGGTGCTGGCGCTGCATGCACTGCACCGGAATCAGGCTCGGGCTTGCGCAGGATCCTCGTCAGATTGACCGAGCGGTCCTGGGCAATGATGAGCTTGGAATTGAGGCCGTCGATGTCAAGCTGCCCCATACCGAGCTGCGCCGAGTTCAGATGCAGGTCGCGACTGCCAAGAGACTTCCAGGCGAGAAAGACATCCTTGGTCTCGACTTCGATGAGCCGCAGGTCACGCACCATGAAGCTGGCCTTGAGATCCGGTCCGTGCTTGCCGTAGCTAAAACGCCCCTCGCTACCAAGCTTGCCGCCAGTCAGCGTCAACTTGGCAAACGACGATACATAGGGCCGTGCCGCTGCGAGGTCCAGATCGGCGAGGGTGTACTTGATCTCGGCAGCCGGCGCTCCAGGGATGATCTCGCCTTGGGCCTCGAAGCTGCCGCCACCTCTGGCGCGAAAAGAGGCCTGCATCGACAGCGGTGCCGCGAGCTTGTCGCTGATGCCAGCGACCGTGAGTGTGATGTGATCGAGGACAAGCTCGGCCGCCGGCGTCACGGACTCGTCGCGCAGACTTGCCGTGCAATCCTGCAGTTCGAACTTCTCCAGCCGATAGTGCCAGGGCGCCGGCTCGTCAGTGGGCGTCTCGGCCGATGCCGCAAGGGGCGCACTGTGCGTAGCCGCGGCCCCGCGGCGCGGCGCGGCGGGCGGTGCCTGCGCCTCGAAGGCTGTCAAGAGATCGATCTGTCCGTGACCATTGCGTACCGCGCTCAATTCGCCCGCTTTCATTTCGAGGCGATCAAGGGTGACGCTGTGACCACCGAGATCCACCTGCAGCCCTTCAAGACCTAGTGCGCCCAGATGCAGCGGCTTGGTTGCGGCGCTGGCCTCGGATGCGACCCCGAGCGTGCTGTCCTCAAGGTTCAGCGTACCCAGTGAAAATCGATTCTCGAGCAGATCAAAGTGGCCGTCGCTGGCCGCGACATTCTTGATCGCGAGCCTTGCTTTTTCCCTCGGGGCCAGCACGTGCAGGTCCGCAATGCGACCCGTAATTTTGTCCAGCGTCACATTGAACTGGCCATTGGCATAGCTCAGACGGTAATCGGTAGACAGGCTCGCCATTCCTTCGGGAGGCGCGATCGGCAACTTGTCCTTGAGGTAAGGCGCGAGGCTCGCCAGGTCCAGGCCTTCGAGCGCCAGGTCGCCGGCAATGGCCAAGGGTTCGAGCGTCGCCTGACCCTGCCAGACGACGCGCGCGCCAAGCGTGGTTTGCGCGGAAATGCGGTAGCTGCCCTTGTCGTCCGGAAGCGTGGCGATGTCGTTCAAGGTCAGCTCGAGCGGCTCGATACGCGTATTAAATCCGCTGCGCAGGTCGGCAAATTCGACGCGACCGGCGGTCAGAACAAAGCTGCGGATGTCGATGCGCGGCGGCGGGCCGGCGGCCTTTTCCGATTTGCCCTGGAACGCGTCGAGCAGCGCCGACCAGTTCAGACGCCCATCGGCTTGTAGCACCAACGTCGCCTCGGGAGCATCCAGACGAATGGCGTTGACGACGATCGCGCGGTGAATGAGGCTAGACAGCGAGATCTGCACCTTGAGATTGCGAAACGCCAGCAAGGGCTTGCCGTCGGGTTCCGTCAGGCTCAGCTTGGTGAAGCCCAGCTCCAGCGTAAAAGGATTAAATCGCGGTGTATCGAGCGTTAGGATATGCCCGCTTTTCTGCAGAACGTAGGACTGCGCCTCGTATTGGAGAATGCGCGGCAGCGCCAGCCAGGCGAGGATTGCATACACCAGAAACAGGCTCGCCAAGGCAATTGCTACCGCCTTGAACGAGGGCAGCCGCACGGTCATGCAAACTCTCTCGAGGTGAATGGTTAGGGGGATTGTAGCCCGAGCAAGCGATAGCGCGCCGCGCAGTCCTAAGGAACTGGCGTTTGGAGTACCGCCCGCTGGCGGCGCGAACCTTGGCGCAGCCGCGTGGTCGAAACGATAAGCGCGGGGCCACGCGGCGCACTCGTGTGAACACCCCGCAGGACCCGGCAGCAATCAGCCACAAGTTGTCGACACGACTTAAGCCGCTTCACCGCTCTCCTAGCGTAAATCCGGACTTGAGTCCCGTTGTCCGATGCGCGATCATCATCGATCGCCCGGCGCGACCGAGAGCAGCCTTAATCGCGCGAACGGGCGTTGAGCAGCCCATTGCAAAACGGTATCAGGATGAAGACTCGCTTACTTGCCCCGGTTCTCGCTGTGCTCGTGATTGGCGGTGCTCTTGGCGCATATTTTTACTGGCGCTCCAATGAAACGGTCGCACCCGTCGCCGTGGCGCCATCCGCCTCGGGCGGGCCACTGGTGCGCGAGGAAATACATCATGTCCTGGAGCCGGCCGCGCAGGCGCCCGTTCTGCCGGTACTTGGCCAGAGCGACGACTTCACGTTTGGGGCGATCCGCGATGTGCTCAACAACAAGGCGCTTGCTGGCCTCATCATCCCCAAGGACCTTATTCGCAATATTGTCGCGACGATCGACAATCTGCCGGGCCGACGTGTGGCGCCGGCGCAATTCCCGGTGCAAAGGCCAATCGGAAAATTCGGGGTGACCCGCTCCGGCGATGCGCTGGTCATGGATCCCGCGGATGCGGCGCGCTACACGCGCTACGTGCAACTCGCGCAATCGGCCGATCCGGAGAAGCTGGTGGCCCTGTACGTACGACTCTATCCGCTTTTCCAGCAGGCCTATGCCGATCTTGGCTATCCCAGGAAATACTTTAATGACCGCGTGATGCAGGCAGTCGACGATCTGCTCGCGACACCCGAGGCCCCGAGTCCCGTGAAACTGGTTCAACCGCTGGTCTACTACAAGTTCGCCGACCCAGAATTCGAGAATCGCTCGGTCGGACAGCGTATCCTGATGCGCATGAGCCCTACTGACGCGCTGATGCTCAAAGCCCAACTGGCCTCGATTCGCGAGCAGCTGCTGCTGCACATGCACGACGAAAAAGTGGTGACGCCGCCCTCGTAGGCCGCGCACCGCGCGGCAAATCCGGCCTAGCGCACCGCAGCCGCTGCCGCCGGCGCTATCCCGAGCACCGTCTGCATATGCTCACTACGGGTGAGTGCCACCTTGATCAGATCGATGACATCGTCGCGCCCGACGTCGTAGCGACTCTGCACCTGGGGCGGGCGCAAGAGGGCGCGCAGGCCGTCCACGGAAGCGCTGCGCCACAGATCCACCCGCAAGGCGAGCATGACGCCAATCCAGTCGGCGTCCTGCAACAGGCGCACCATGGCCAATTGCTCGGCGTCGACATCACCGGCAGCACTTTTGGATGAATGGTGAAAACGCGCCGCGATCGCCATCTCATCCTCAAGGCCCCACTTGCGGATCGCCAGATAGCCCAGCTCCGCATGGCTGATACCGCAAATCTCGAGTTCGGCGTCGATCAGGGCCTGCTGTGACTCCCACGAAGTCTCGCCGATCGCGCGCAGATCCACCGGCGCCTCGAGATAGAGGATGAAGCGTCCGATGTCATGCAGCAGGCCGAAGAGGTAGGCGCGTTCCGGATCGATATGTCCCGATTCGACCAGCGGCGCCAGTTCCTGCATCAGGCAGGCAACATCGAAGGCGTGCCGCCACAGATCGAGCTCCCAATCGTGGCGGGGCATGAGCGTGCGCATGATCGAGTCGGCGACGGCGATACCGACTGCCGCCTCACAGCCAACCAGCTGCAGGGCCTGATCTATCTTTGCGACCTTGGAGGTTGGCGAGATCGCAGGGGAATTGGCATAACGCAACAGGCGTGCCGCAAGCGTCGGGTCGGAGCGCACCAGGCGCACCACATCCTCAAAATAATTGTCGTCGCCAGGATCAAGGCGCAACAGTGCCAGCACTACCTCAGGTAGCAGCGGCAAATCGTGAATGCGCTGCTGCAGACGGTCGACTATCTTGGTTTTTTTGGCTTCTAGGAGCATGGTGAAATGCGCGCTCTCCTCGCGCAAAACTCAGGTCAGATGTACACCCGCGCGCGAATATCTCAGCTTCGAGCGCAGCTTCCCGCCCATATTGCCGTGCCTTCGGGAATGCGGCCATGCTTGCCAACCAAGTACATTTGCTCAGATGGCGCGATGCCGGGTCCAGCCCGCCTGCCGGCGATGCGAATAGTCATCGCCTGGGCAGGCTCGCGCATCACCCGGGCCAAGCGATTCGGGTCGCGCACCGCTCGGCGCTGCGCTAAGGCGAGCGGCTACGAGCCTGATTTCGAAGCGGTTTTTTCATTTCGGGAGGCGGCGTGTAGTGCCTGACCCCCAAGTGGCCCGATACCCTACCCCTTGGCGGCCTTCGACCCCGCCCTTTGGGATGACAGTCCCCGTCTTACTTCGACTTGGCCGCGTTCGCGTCCTGGGCGTCCTGTCGCTTTTTCAGGACCTCATAGCAGGCGTCGGAGAGGTCCTTCTGGTGATCGATGAGGCAATCGATGATGCGCCCACCGCCAGGCTGAATTCCCTTGCAGAACTTCTGGGAATCTCCCATGCAGGCCAGCGCTCCGTTTGCACCACGAGGTGGCGCCTGCGCTGCACCCTGGCTAGGTGACGAGCCAGGTGAGGCCTGGGGCGGTGCGGGGGACTCCTGGGCTCGCAGCCCCGCGCTGGCGAGGCAAGCTGTGAGGGCAAGGTATAGGAAGACTGGTCTCATGATGCAACCTCGATCCGGAAAATAGCTCGATCATAGTGTGCGGCGCTCACGGGGTCTGTTACAGATTGTCCATAGGTGTATCCAAATCTGCCGCATTCCTGACCGTCCGGTCGCTGGCGCAGTGCGACGCAGCGGTTTTTGCAAAGCGGCGCCAATCCCCTACACTACGGCGGCTGGAAAAACACGGGTCGCCCCGTGATGCCAGTCGCAACGGTCTGCTGCCCCCCATTTCACGGAGAAATTGATGACCCGAATCTCGCGCGCCTTTCTGCTCGCGCTTGCCGTCTGCCTCGTCCCCTGTCTTGGCGCAGCAGCCAGTTCCGGCTCCCCTCCCCGGCTGCGCCTGGCCGAAGTACAGGATGTCGCACCGACAGCTTACGCACTCAGGCTCGCCGTGGACCCGAGTCTGGATCACTTTACCGGCTCGGTGACCATTACGATCAGCGTGAAGAGCGCAGGCGATACGATTTGGCTTAACCAGCGCTCCCTGAAAATCGCCGACGCGAGCTCGACCCAGAAGGGGGTCCACCAGAAAGCACGCGTCGATGCGCCGATCGGCGAGTTTTTCGCGATGCATTTTCCGCGGCCGCTCAAGGCCGGCACGGCCCAGCTTGAGTTGAATTTCAGCGGCCTCATCAGCGAGCGTGATTCGGCAGGCATATTCCGCCGCCAAGACAACGGCAACTGGTATGCCTTCACCCAGTTCGAATCGACCGACGCCCGCCAGGCAACACCGTCATTCGATGAGCCCTCCTACAAGACGCCCTGGAAGCTCACGCTCGAGGTTCCGGAATCAGCTTCGGCGGTTGCCAACAGCAATATCGCCAGCCAGAGCGTCGCGCACGGCAAGCGCACCGTCGTCTTCAATCCCACCCAGCCGCTGCCGTCCTATCTTCTGGCCTTTGCGGTCGGGCCTTTTGAATACGTCGATGGCGGTGTCGCGGGCGTGAACCACACCCCGGTGCGCATCATCACTCCCAAGGGTCGCGCCGCCGAGGCTGCCTATGCCGCCAGCGTCAGCGCCACCATCCTCGGACTCGACGAGGCCTATTACGGATTTCCTTACGCCTTTGGCAAGTCCGACCAGATTGCCATTCCTAACGTGACCGGCTTCGGGGCGATGGAAAATCCCGGCCTGGTTACCTATCAGCACACCCTGATCCTCTCGAACCCATCGTCCGATCGGATCGTGCGCCAGCGCGCCTACGCCTCGGTGGCCGCTCATGAACTGGCGCACCAGTGGACGGGGGACCTGGTGACAATGACCTGGTGGGACGATACCTGGCTCAACGAGGCCTTCGCGACATGGCGCGAGCAGGATCTCCTGGCGGCATGGAAACCGGAATGGCACAGTCGCCTGGAGGACCTGCAGGGCAAATTCAACGCCGAAAACCAGGACTCCCTGGTGTCGGCGCGACGCATCCGTCAACCCATCGAGAGTTCCAACGACATCGCCAACGCATTTGACGGCATCACCTACGTCAAGGGCGCTGCCGTCATCCGCATGTTCCAGGGCTGGATCGGCGACAGCCAGTTCCAGAAGGCCATGCAGGAATACATGCGGCGCTACGCGTTCAAGACGGCAAGTGCTCCCGAATTTCTCGCGACCGTCGATGATGTGACCGGCCGTCCGATCGCCAGATCGTTCAAGACCTTTCTCGATCAGCCGGGTGTACCGCTGCTTAGCGTCGATGTGAGCTGCAAGGAGGACGGTGCCAAGCTGACAGTCAGCCAGGAGCGCTTTTTGCCGACAGGCTCACAGGGCAAGCTCGACCAGCTCTGGGAGGTACCGGTCTGCGTGCGCTACGGCGGCGCCGACTGGAGTGCACGCGAGTGCCATCTTTTGACCGAGCCGACTGGGGAGTTTCCCCTCGCCGCGAAAAGCTGCCCGAGCTGGCTACAGGCCAACGACAACGCGAGCGGCTACTATCACGTGCGCTATCCGCAGGCTCTTGAGGACGCGCTGACCGACCCACGCTCCAAGGTAGCGCTGAGTGAGTCAGAGCGGCTTGATCTGATCGGCAACGCGCAGGCACTCGCGAGCGGTGGCAAGGGTTCCCTCGGCGCAGCACTGCATCTGGCCGAAACGCTGCATGATGACCCCAACCCACCCATCGTCGAGGCCCTGCTTGATGTGGTCAGCTATCCGCGCACCCACCTCATCAATGACGAACTCCGCCCGCGCTATGAGCACTTCATCTCGGTCAATTTCGGTCCGCGCGCACGCGCGCTCGGCTGGACTCCGAAGCCTGGCGAGAGCGAAGACGATCAGGTGCTGCGGGCTCGCCTGGTGCGGGATGTCGCAACCCTCGGTGCGGACGCCGAGCTGGCAGGACAAGCACGCGAACTCACCGATCGCTGGTTCGCAGATCCCAAGGCGATAGACCCGAACCTGCTTGGTTCGGTGCTGCGCACGGCTGCCTACTACGGGGACGCCGCGCTGATGCAGCGCTTTCTAGACGCCTACGTGAACACCAAGAACGCGCAGACCAAGGCGCGCCTCATGGAAGCCATGACCGGATTCAGGGACAGGGCAGCCATTGAACTGGGCATGCAGACGGTCTTACATGACCCGATTCCATTCGCGGAGAGCAATCGACTGCTCTTTGCCGGCCAGGCGGATCCGGCGACGCGAGCGATGGCGTTGGCTTTCACGAAAGCCAATTACGAGGCCATCGTCGCGCGCATGCCCAATTCGGGCGAATTCACCTTCGGCGCGCAGCTCCCCTATGTCGGCAACAGCTACTGCGACGCCCAGTCGCGCGACGAATTGAATGCCTTCTTCGGCCCGAAGGCCGCGCATTTCAATGGGGCGCCACGCAGGCTGGCGCAGATTCTGGAGACCATTGATCTGTGCATCGCGCGTCAGGATCAGCAGGTCACCCAGTTGCGCGAGTTCCTCACCAAGTATTGAGCAGGCAGCGGTAAGGACCTCCCGACAGGTGTTCGCGCTTTCGGAATTTCAAGGCGCGAACATCGCGGCAGCTTTCGGGATGCCGGGTCACACCGTGCGCCGGTGCGCCATCTCAGGCGCTGCCGTGGATCGCACGCAGTTCCGATCGAGTCAGCACCGGTTCGCCATGCCCCGCTGCGAAAATGATTCTGGATAGGCGGCCACACGCGTGTGAGCGCGGCGCTCGAATGCCGATTTGCAGTTCACAATTGTCCACACCCGCCTGGCATCGGGCGCGCCGATCTCCGGTATCATTTTTATCAAATGAAAACGGAAACCAAGCCATCCATGTCGAATCGGGAAATGCTGAAATATCTGGGCAGCTGCCATTGCGGCGCAGTGCGCTTTGAGATCGAAACGGATTTTCCGGAACTGACCACCTGTGACTGCTCGATCTGCCGGCGCAAGAACGCCCTCATGGTCAGGGTTCACGAGAGTAAGTTCCGGTTGCTCAGCGGCTCAGACGCGTTGTCCCAGTACCAATTCCACTCGAAGACCGCGCGCCACTTCTTTTGCAAAGTGTGCGGAATCTATCCCTTCCATCGCAAACGCGTGACTCCAGATCTTCTGGGCGTCAATGTCTTCTGTCTGGACGGTTTCGATCCAGCGGGAATTCCGGTCCGCGAAATGGCCGGCTCGCTAATGGATTGACCGGTCGTCGTTCCGCGGGCTAGCCGCACCGCCTGGCTGGGCAGTAAGCAGCAAGTCCGCCTCACCTCGATCGAGCGCAATCCCTTATCATTTGAGAGACGTTGCGCGAAGGCTGTCTTGTCGCGCGGATCACTCTTTCATCCTTGATCGGATCCATATGTTCTTGCCGAAGGGTTTTGCCAGACGCCTGTGTCTCGCTGTTTTGTGTGGGTTCATCATGGCTGCGGGTAACCTCATGCCTGCCGGGGTACGCGCGGCCGATCCGGTGTCGAGCGTGCGCCTGTACGCGATCGACTGCGGCTGGGCCAAGGTCAGCGACATGAAGGACTTCTCGGATACCGGGAATCTGGACGGCAAAGCCGGCGAGTTGGCGGTCCCCTGTTTTCTGGTGTGGCATCCGAAAGGGGCACTGCTTTGGGATCTCGGACTGGGCGATAAGCTGGCGGACAAGAAAGACGGCGTCACCCTCGATGAATTCCATCTAGTAGTGCGCCGCACTCTGCTCAGTCAGCTCGCTGCCATCGGACTCAAGCCCGGCGACATCCGCTTCGTCGCCTTCTCGCATATGCACTGGGACCACACCGGTAACGCCAACGACTACACCTCGGCGACCTGGCTTATCAACAAGCGCGAATTCGATTGGGCGACCGGCACGCCCGCGCCCGATGGTGTCGACCAGAGCACATTCTCGGACTACAAGAAGGCCAAGATCGAGACCTTCGATGGCGACAAGGATGTCTTTGGCGACGGCAGCGTTCACATCCTGCGCGCGCCCGGTCACACGCCCGGGCATTCCGTGCTGCTGTTAAAACTGAAGAATGCCGGCACGCTCATCCTGTCGGGCGACCTCTATCATGCGATGGAAAGCCGCACCGAGAAGCTGGTGCCGATCTACAACACCAGTCGCGCCGATACCCTCGCCTCGATGGATCGAATCGAGCGCCTGCTCGCGACCGACAACGGGCGCCTCGTCATCCAGCACGCGCCCGAGTCCTTCAATTCGCTGCCGAAGTTTCCCGGCTACCTCGACTGAGCACGGAATAGCGAGGGCCCACGCCTGCCCTAAGCGGCGATCCGATCCAGAGCGCGGCGCAGGTCGCCACGCAGATCGGCGACGTCTTCGACCCCGACCGACAGGCGCACCAGCGAGTCGGAAATGCCGATCGCGTGCCGATGCGCGGCCGGGATGGTCGCGTGAGTCATGATCGCCGGGTGTTCGATCAGGCTCTCGACACCGCCCAGGCTCTCGGCCAGAGCGAAAATCTCGCAGCCTTCCAAAAAGCGGCGCGACCCGGCGAGATCGGTTTTCAGATCCACCGAAATCATGCCGCCAAATCCGTGCATCTGGGCGCGCGCCAGCGCATGCTGCGCATGCGAAGCCAGTCCCGGATAGCGCACCTGTCTCACCTCCGGCTGAGTCTCAAGCCAGGCCGCCAGCTCGGCGGCATTTTCGCAATGGCGCTGCATGCGGATAGCAAGTGTCTTTAGTCCGCGCAAAGCGAGAAAACTGTCGAAGGGACCCGCAATCGCGCCCACCGAATTCTGCAAAAAGCCCAATCGCTCGGCGAGATCCGCATGGCGCTCGGGAGTCACGACCGCAACCCCGCCGATCACATCGGAGTGGCCGTTCAAGTACTTGGTGGTGGAATGCACCACGATATCGAAGCCCAGTTCGA
Organism: Mycobacteriaceae bacterium; assembly: GCA_903970145.1. Lineage (GTDB taxonomy): Bacteria > Pseudomonadota > Gammaproteobacteria > Burkholderiales > Burkholderiaceae_D > CAJCHO01. The sequence continues at coordinate 44,426 of CAJCHO010000104.1, forward strand.
GCGGCCGCTGGATCCAGGGACTGGCAAAGGTATTGTCGGCCACGCAGAGGATCCCATGGCGCTGGCAGATCTGCGCGATCGCGCGCAAATCGACCAGACGCAGTAGTGGATTGGTCGGCGTCTCGATCATTACCATGCGCGTGTTCGGGCGAATCGCGCGCTCGAGATTCCCGGGATCGGTAAGATCGACGAAAGTGAAATCGTGGCCGGCACTGCGTCGGCGCACGCGCTCGAACAATCTGAATGTTCCGCCGTAGAGATCGTCACCGGCAATGATGTGCGAACCACCGTCGACCAGTTCCAGCACCGTCGCAATCGCGGCCAGGCCGGAGGCAAAGGCAAAACCGGCCGTACCGCTCTCGAGATCGGCCACGCAGCGCTCGAAGGCAAAGCGGGTCGGATTGTGGGAGCGCCCGTAATCGAGTCCCTTGTGTACTCCCGGACTTTGCTGCTGATAGGTTGAAGTCGCGTAAATCGGGGGCATGATCGCCCCCGTAGAAGGATCAGGCGACTGGCCAGCGTGGATCACGCGTGTGGCAAAGCCAAGAGCATGCCTGCCCGTGTCCCTGGCGCCGGATGGCTTGTTCATGTGAACGACTTTCGCAAATGATTCAAGAGATCGAAACGGGTAATCAGCCCGTGGAACTCGCCATCGCTGGCAATGATCGCCACCAGTCCCTGATCCAGCACCGCGCGCAGGTCTTCTAGACTCGCGCTCGGCGCGAGAGTGCGCAGCGCGCTCGTCATGGCACTGGTCACTGGCGCCGAAAAGCGCGACGGATCCGCCTGAACCTGCAAGAGGATGTCCGATTCGTCGACCAGACCCAGCACGCGTCCGTTCTCAAGGACGGGCAATTGCGAGACGCCTGACAGGCGCATGCGCTGAAAGGCCGTCAGGATGGTATCAGCCAGTGACAGGCTGATCACCGAGCCCTCCTCAAAGCGCCGCGCTATCACATCGCGCAGATCGCCAAACGATTGCCGCTTCAAGAGTCCCTGGTCGATCATCCAGTTGTCGTTGTAGACCTTCGAGAGATAGCGCGTTCCGGTGTCGCAGACAAAGGTCACGACATGCTTGGGCGTGGTCTGCTCGCGACAGTAGCGCAATGCCGCTGCCAGGAGAGTACCGGTCGAGGAACCGCCAAGCAGGCCCTCCTTGGCGAGCAGTTCGCGCGCCATGCTGAAACTCTCGCCATCGTCGATCGAGTAGGCGGCACGAACGCGCGACAGGTCGGCGATCGACGGTACGAAATCCTCGCCAATGCCCTCGACCGCCCACGAGCCGGCGGCACCAAAAGTGCCCGTCTTGATGTAGTCGCACAGGATAGATCCGGCCGGGTCGGCGAGAACAAATTCGACGGCCGGCGCCACCCGCTCGAAAAAACGCGAGAGCCCGGTCAGGGTGCCGCCCGAGCCGACTCCGCAAACTATGGCGTCCAGACGATGGCCGGTCTGCGCCCAGATTTCGGGTCCGGTCGAATACTCGTGTGCCAGGGGATTATTGGGATTATTGAACTGGTCCGCAAAAAACGCGCCCGGCATCTCGGCAGCCAGCCGGGCCGCGTAGTCCTGGTAGTAATCCGGATGCCCCTTGCCGACGTCCGAGCGCGTGGTGTGCACGATCGCGCCCAGCGCCTTCAAGTGCAGTACCTTCTCGGAGGACATCTTGTCGGGAACCACCAGCACGATCCGGTAACCCTTGGCGCGCGCGACGAGAGCCAGTCCGAGGCCCGTATTGCCGGCGGTCGCCTCGATGATCGTGCCGCCAGGTAAAAGCTTGCCATCGCGCTCGGCGGCCTCGATCATGGCTACACCGATGCGATCCTTGATCGATCCCCCCGGATTCTGGGATTCGAGCTTGAGAAACAGGCGGCAGCATCCGGTGTCGAGGCGCGTGACCTCGACCAGCGGGGTATTGCCTATGAGGTCCAGAACTGCGGGGCGAGGTAGAGTCATGAGTCAATTCCAGTGGGCCTTGGTCGGGCCGCCGTAGTGCTGGTGGCGCTGCGCACCGGATCGCGGCCGCAAGCAAAGACCGCAACATACCGCAAGCGCGCGCCGTATCCAAATTCGCCCGGTACTATCCTAGTCTTTCATCCCGAGCTGATCGAGGATGAACTGATACTCGGTTGCGGTCTCGTGCAGTTTCTCGAAGCGACCGGATTTGCCGCCGTGGCCGGCCTCCATGTTGATGCGAAACAGCAGCGGGTTCTTGTCGGTCTTTAGCGCTCGCAGTTTGGCGACCCACTTGGCCGGTTCGTAGTACTGCACCTGAGAATCCCAGAGCCCGGTCGTCACCAGCATCGCCGGATAGGCGGTGGCACGCACATTGTCGTAGGGTGAATAGGAGAGCATGTAGTCATAGTAGGCATGCTTTTTCGGATTCCCCCACTCGTCAAACTCGTTGGTCGTCAGCGGTATTGATTCGTCGAGCATGGTCGTCACGACATCGACAAACGGCACGTGCGCGACAATGCCGCGATAGGATTGCGGCGCCAGGTTGGCAACCGCGCCTATCAGGAGGCCACCGGCGCTGCCGCCCATGGCAAATACCTTGTCGGAGGCCACGATCTTCTCGCGCACCAGATAGTGCGTGACGTCGATGAAATCGGTGAAGGTGTTGCGCTTCTTAAGCAGCTTGCCGTTCTCGTACCAGCTGCGTCCGAGTTCCTCCCCACCGCGTACATGGGCGATGGCAACGACAAATCCGCGATCCATGAGACTGACCCAATTGCTGCGGAATTCGGGATCCGACGACAGTCCGTAGGAGCCATAGCCGTATTGATAGAGTGGTGCCGTCCCGTCGCGAGTCACGCCCTTGCGATAGGCGATGGTCACCGGAATGAGCGTGCCGTCGGCGGCCGGGGCACGCAGGTATTCGGTCACGTAATTGGACTGATCAAATCCACCCAGCACGGGCTCGCGCTTGAGCAGTGTCTTCTGATCGCTCGCGAGATCGTAGGCAAAGGTTGAGCGCGGCGTGGTCAGCGAGGTATAGGTGTAGCGCAGCGTATTGGACTCGGGTCCGGGCGTGCTCGAGAGGTGCATGGCGTAGGAAGTCTCGTCGGCGGCTATCTGAAAGTCCTTCTTGCCGTCCCAGGAATGCACGTGCAGCTTCATGAGGCCATCGGTGCGCTCGCTGACCGCCACATAGTCCTTGAAGACCTCGAAGTCCTCGATGAAGCGGTCCTCTCGTGGTGGCAGCAAGGACTGCCAGGCGCGATGGTCGGCAATCTTCGCGACGGGTGCCCTGACCAGCTGGAAATTGTGCGCGTGCCAGTTGGTACGCATGACGAACTCACCACCGATATGCTCGAGCTGATACTCGTGCTTGGGTGTGCGGGCGAGCGCGACCTTGAACGCCAGGCGGGGATCGTCGGCACGCGCATAGTGCCACTCGCTTTGCAGCGTGCTCGCGAGCTGTATGAAAATGATCTCCTCTGATTTGCTCTTGCCAAGCTGCAGGTAGTACGAGTGATCGTGCTCTTCATAGGCCAGCGTATCGTGGCCACTGTGGTCGCCAAGAACGTGCTTGCGCACGCGTACCGAGAGCAGCGTTACCGGATCCTTCTCGACATAGAGCACGGTCTTGCCATCGCCAGACCAGACGAGGTTGGGCTCGATATCCTTTACCTGGTCAGTGAGCATCTCACCGGTCGCGAGATTCTTGATACGCAGGGTGTACTGGCGCCGGCCAACGTCGTCCTCGGCATAGGCCAAGAGCTGTCCGTCAGGGCTGACCTCGGTGTCGCCAATCATGAAAAAGTCCTTGCCCGCGGCCATGGCGTTGCCATCGAGCATGATCTCCTCCGGGGCATCCATGCTGCCGCGACGGCGTGCGAATATCGGGTACTGGCCGCCGGTCTCGAAGCGTCGGTAATACCAGTAGCCGTGGTCAAACACCGGTACGCTCGAATCGTCCTGCTTGATTCGTCCGACGAGTTCATCGTAAATCTTGTCCTGGAGTGCCTTGGTGGGGGCGAGCTTGGCGTCTGTGTAGGCATTCTCGGCGGCGAGGTAATCGAGCATCTCGCGCGACTTGCGCGTGTCATCGCGCAGCCAGTAGTAGTCGTCCTCGCGTTTGCCGAAGGGCGCCAGCACTATGAAGGGATGCACCTGCGCGATGGGCGGGGCAAGCGAATCCGGTGAGTCGGCTGCGATCAGGTTCTGCGAGGCAAGGCAGGCAATGGAGCCTGCGATGAGGTGGGAGTTGGACAGACGAACGAGGGACGAACGCAAGACAGGACTCCTTGAATGGACGCTTCGCTGGGTTCAGGGGCGCTGCGCAAAGCGGCAATTATCCCCCCCAAACGCCGGCATCGCTGCGACACCCCGCTGCTGCCCTGCAACAAAATCCGGGCGATCAGGTTCTAGCCGAGGTTTGCTAATTGCGCGGGCTCTCGTTAGCATGGGCTGCCTGATTTTGCATCAGCATTTCGCTGATTAGCCACAGGTTCGGATTCAAGAATGGCTTGAGGTGGTAGATGGCGCGATCCCGCTTACGTGTCGACCAGATTGGACCCGGTATCCCCCTGCCTTTTGACACCTTTGATAACGACGGCAACCTCCTCTTGCGCCGGGGATTTGTGCTCGAGAGCGCCGACCAGGTTGAGCGCCTGGTAAGTCGCGGCCTGTTTGCCGACGGCATCGACGAAGCTTCCGCCGATCGGGGCCGCAGTCGCGGTCTGGTCAGTGGCAGTGCCGCTCCGCTCGAAAAACTCAAGGGCAAGAAGGTCTCCGTGTTCGGCCTGCTCGATGAGTGCCAGAACAATCTTGAAGCCCTTATTGGCGACCCCGACGCGCAGGACTTCAGCAACGCCCTGCTGGCGATCGCCGCCGGTGTACAGCGCGCCTGCAAACTGGACGCGGATGCTGCCCTGGCGGGAACCCTGCTGCGCACTGAGGGCCGCTACACGATACGCCGGCTGGTGCAGGCGTCGATCGTGGTCGATCTGCTGCTTACGCGCATGGAGCAGGACGAAGCGACCCGGCTCATCGCCGTTGCCGCAGCACTTACCCGCGACATCTCGATGATGGAGCTGCAGGACCAGCTATTCGTGCAGCCCAATCCGCCTGATGAGGCGCAAACGGCCGAATTGCATAGTCATCCGACGCGCTCGGTGCAAATGTTGCGCGAGCGCGGCGTGACCAACGAGACATGGCTTGAGCTGGTTCACCAGCACCACGAAACGATCGACGGTACCGGATTTCCGCGCGCCCTGTCGGGCGAGCAGATCCTGCAGACGGCGGAGATCATATCGCTCGCAGATCGCTATGGTTCGATGATCTGGGGACGTGCCTACAGACCTGCCATGCTGCCCAGCGCTGCCTTGCGCGAGATATTCAGTCTTCAGGGCCACGCCATCGAGGCGCGCCTGGTTGCTCTCTTGGTCAAGGAGATCGGCGTGTATCCGCCCGGCAGCATCGTGACGCTCGCCAACGGTGACACGGCTGTCGTCCTAAAGCGCATGCCTCATGCGCATCAGCCAGTGGTGCGCTGTGTGCGCAACAGCAGCATGCAGCGCCTGCCGGGGGCGCCCAAGCGCCTCACCAAGGAGGCGGTGTTCGCGGTCAAGGCCGCCGTGCCACTGTCAAGTCTGAAGTTCGCCATCGATCCCGCGCAGATCTGGGAAGAGACCTTCGAATTCGATCCCGGCTAGCCTGGGCGTGCCTGCCTACTCGAAGTGATAGGGTCCGGGAAATTTGCCGATTGACAGCGTGTGGCTAACCAGGCTTTGACCGGCACGCCACCAATGCAACTGGTAGCCAGGTGGTTCAAGCGTGAAGCATGCCGCGGCCTGCGCTGCGAAGTCCAGATATACCTGGTGCGCGGTACTGGGACAGGTCGAGGCGACGGTAGCTCCAAAGCGCGTGCTGATTGAGCGATGCAGGTGTCCGCAGATGATGCGCTCGAGCTGGGGATGGCGCGCGACCACCGACTCCAGCTGTGCCCGGCCAGCCAGGCCGATCTCGTCCATCGCGACGATACCGGTCAGAAAGGGCGGGTGATGCATCATCAGCATTGCCGGACGGTGTGGCGCGCTCGCGAGGACTCGATCCAGCCAGGCGAGTGAGTCGCCGTCGACCTGTCCGGCGGCGTCACCGGGGATCACGGTGTCCAGCGCGATCAGACGCAGCGGGTGGTCGTCGATGACATAGTTCAGGCGTGCGGTCCCCGTCGCCAAATAGTGGTGGTCGGGAAAGGCTGCGCAGAGCGCGCCGCGCTCGTCGTGGTTGCCGGGCAGCAGATAGAGCGGCAGATCCAGCCCGGTGAGGATGTCTGCCAGAGCGAGATAGTCCGCAGCGCTCCCCGTATCGACCAGATCGCCGGTCGCAACGACCACATCTGGGGTCTGCGGCAGGGCCCTGATGCTCGCCACGCAGTCGCGCAAGGCAGTGCTGGTATCGACGCGCCCGTAGCAGGACTCGCCGTGCGCCCGGATGTGCAAGTCGGTGATCTGGCAGATCAGCATCGCGGTGTGATGGACAGGAAAGCGCCCTGAGGCAAGGCAGCGGCCCGAAGTTGCTGGGGAGAATGTCAACGCAGCAGTCTGACACGACTTCCCCGCCCCAAAAGCCACAGACCCGCGAACCGAACCTTGTGGGCTAGGACAGGAGTGTGACAGGATTTCTCTCGAAGGCTAGTACTTGCAGCTGTAGCCGGTAAGCGCTTGAGCGCAATTTTTGCCTCGGTGCCGGCGACGGGTCACCTGGTGGGCCCCCTGGGATGGCGTTGGGAGATTGAGATGAAATACGGAAAACTGGTTCTTGGCACGATGGCACTGCTCGCGATGGGCCTTGCCCATGCGCAGCAGTCCTTTGATCTCACCTTCTCAACCTCGGCTGGCATCAGCGGCAATCTGATTCTGACTGGCACCGAAATCGGCACCACCGGCGAATATTTCATCACCAACGCGACCGGTGAGATCAACAGCAATTCCGTGTCGCTGCTCGCTACCGGCAGCAATCTGTGGAACTCGCCTTCGACGACCAACGGCCACCAGAATTACGTGACCGGCAACTGGTACTACGACAATGTGCTTTATACGGGTGCCAGCGCGAGCTTTAACGGTGGCGCCCCGTTTGATCTGGCCGGGCTCGGATTGAAGTCGGGTGGCCAGGGCATGAATCTCTACAGCATCAATGGCCAGTACGTGTTTGGGGACGACCATCTGTACAACGGTGGCGTCAACTATGTACCGGCCAATGTCATCGGGGGCGCGGTCAGCGCGGTCCCTGAAATGACTACCTACCTGCAGTTGCTGCTGGGGCTCACTCTCGTAGCGAGCCTCGCGGTACGGCGCCACGCCCAGGCGGCGCAACGCACGGTCCGCGCCTGACCGGGACGCGCCCGCCTCGGGCGCGGATGTGACCGGCAAGGTCGCGTAAGTTCCTGATTTTTGGCGATTCCGGGGTTTTATTGATCGGCCCGGTTTGTCCCGCATTTAAATAAAACGCAACGGTTGCGTTTTATTTAAATGGCGCCTATGCTTTGTTCAAGCTCAGCCCCTTACTTCGTGGAGAACCAGACCATGACCAAACTCAGATTCCTTAGCGCAGCCGTGCTCGCCTCGGTCGGTCTGATTGCCCTGACCCCCGCGACGGCACTTGCCTGGGGCCATGGCTATGGCCCCCCTGGACCGGCACGCTTCATCGGCGGTGTACTTGGCGCCGCCGCTACCCTTGCGGTAGCGCCTCTGGTCATTGCCGGAGATATCGTCCAGTCGGTCGCCGCTCCCCAGCCGGGCTATTACGGCGGCGCGTCGGCCTACTATGGGCCGGGCCCCGGCACCTATGGACGTGCTGGCTACGGGCCGCCGCGCGGCTACGGTCCCGGATACGCGCCAGCTGGCGCCTACGGATACCCGCGACCCGCTTACGGACCGGCCGCACCCGGCTATGGCTACGGTCGTGGACCCGGCTATTATCAGCACTCACCCAATTTCTATCGCGCACAAGGCCATGACTACGCTCGCTGAAGTTCGCAAACGAGGCGCATGACAAGGCGGGTCAGTAAGACCGCAGTCAGCATCGCGCCGCGTCGTCGCGCCGGCCGACCGTCCCGGCAGGAGGCCGGGCAACTTACCGAACACATACTCGAAACCGCCAGCGCCCTATTGCTCGCCCACGGATACGGCGCGACCACGATCGAAGAGATTGCGCGCCGCGCCGGGATTTCAAAGCGCACCTTTTACGATCGCTTCGATGACAAAGCTGCGCTGATGAGCGCGGTCGTAACGCGCCTGATCGACAGCCTGCGTCCGCCACCCTATGTAGCCCTGCTCGAAGGCAAGAATCTTGAGCAGATCCTGCTGCATCTGGCGCAATTGATCCTGCATGCCGCGCTCACACCCCGCGCCTTGCGCCTGCATCGCCTGATCGTCGCGGAATCCGAGCGTTTTCCGGAGCTCGCGGCGGTCGTCGCCAAGGCAGGCGGGCGTCAGGAAGCAGTAAGCCTGATCAGCCAGCTCCTGCTGCGCGAAGCGCCTCATCCGCAGTTCGACGCGACGAGTGCCGCTTTTGCCGCCCAGCAGTTTTTGCAGATGGTCGTATCAACGCCGCAGATGCGGGCGCTGGGGCTCGGTAGCCCGATGAACGCAGCCGAACTCGAGGCTTGGGCGCAGCGCAGTGTGGCGCTCTTTGTCGACGGTGTCTTGCGCCTGTCTTCCACCTAGTCGGCGTGCAATCTGTATCAAGTTTTCTCGGCGGCTTGACTTCGTTGCGGTGAGCGCGAGAATGATCAGATACAGCGCGCGCACAACGGAGAAATTGCCATGAAACAGAGAATCTTTTGCCTCGTAGCGGGCCTGCTTGCCACGCTGGTTTCGGCAGCCAGCCTCGCCATCGAAGTCGGACAGCCCGCCCCCGATTTTCACGCTACCGACCTGCAGGGCAAGGTGCGCTCGCTCGATGAATTCCGCGGCAAGATTGTCGTACTCGAATGGAACAATCCAGGCTGCCCCTTCGTGCAAAAGCAGTATGACTCCGGCAACATGCAGCACCTGCAGCAGGAGTCCACCGCACGCGGCGTGGTCTGGCTGACCATCAATTCGACCAATGAGCGCAGCGAGGACTTCAAGTCGGCCAACGATCAGCTCACCTGGAACGCGCAGCGCAAGCTCGCCTCGACCGATTACATTCTCGACAGCAACGGCACGATCGGTCACCTCTACGGCGCGCGCAATACCCCGCACATGTTCGTGGTCGACAGCCATGGCATGCTCGCCTACGCCGGCGCGATAGACGACAAGCGCAGCACCAATGTCGCCGATATCGCGGGGGCGCACAACTACGTCAGCGCGGCGCTCGATGACCTGCTTGCCGGTCGCGCCGTCGCAGTCGCCAGCGCCCCACCCTACGGCTGCTCGGTGAAATACTAGGGACTGTCGAGCGCTGCCTCTACGCGCCGCGGGCGCGCCCCCTTTTCTATCCATATCCCGCTGATGTGGGTACCGACGGCATAGTGCTCGCCCTGCTCGCCAAGCTTGGCTGACCACATCACAGCCTGCCCGGTGCGCTGCGACACGGGCGCGTCGCCAGGCTCGATCAACTGCTCCTGATCCGGAAAGAACTCTCCTTCGCGCGCGGGCTCAAGGACGAGTTGCAGACGATGGTCGTGGCGTTGCGCGCGTACTGCGGAGAAGTTAAAGGCCTCGGGCGTGCGCTGTAAAAAGCGCTCCAGCAAGGCCGTCCGCGTACTTGCCGCGCTGACCGGGAGCTCAAGCGACAGCTGGGCACTCTCGGGAATGCAAGTCTCCCGACACGCGAGCCACGAAACCCTGGCGCTTAGCTGAACCGGAGTGCGTCCGTTCCAGTCACGCGGAGTAAACACCATGACCGGCAAGACCAGCTCGCCTTCATAGCCATAGCTGGCAAATCCCCCGCCGTTGGCAATGCGCCGTGGCGCCGGCCATTCAATATCGCCCGCGCTCCAGCCTTCGGGCAGCTGCCACTCAATGCGCGTAGGCAATCCGGCATCGCCAGGGTTCTTCCAGTAGGTGTGCCAGCCCGTTGCGTGAAGCATCCGCACTCCGACCCAGAGCGTATGGGTTTCACCGGGCACGGCAGTACGCGCAATCAGGCTTGCCTGCACGTGGGTCGCCACCGGCGCATCAGCTGCAGCTGCCAGAGCAGCGACCGGCGCCGACAAAAGCGCGCAGCAGAGCCCCAGCCGTGACGCATCTGCTCTTGCCAGGAGGATCACTGCACAGCTGCCAGTGGATCGGCCGCGGCCCAACGCGTGCCGCGCACGCTGCGCAGGCGCTCAGCGGCCTCGGTCAGCATGCGCCGCGTGTCGTCCCAGCCGATACAGGCGTCGGTGATCGACTGCCCGTAGGTCAGCGCGCCGGGGTCGCTACCCAGAGCCTGGTTGCCGGCAACCAGGTGCGATTCGAGCATCATGCCAATCAGGGATCCGTCCCCGAGAGCGATCTGCGTGACAACGTCGGCCAGTACTTCACCCTGGCGGGCCGGATCCTTGGCCGAATTGCCGTGACTGCAGTCGATCATGATATTGGCCGGCAAGTGTGCTGCGCCGAGTGCATCGCGACAGCTGCGCACGAAATTGCTCTGATAGTTCGGCTGCTTGCCGCCGCGCAGGATTACATGGCCGTAGGGATTGCCGCGCGTCTGGGTGATCGCCGAGCGGCCGTTCAAGTCAATACCTAGAAACGAATGCGGCGTACTGGCAGCTTTCATGGCATTGACGGCCGTCACGAGACTGCCGTCGGTGCCGTTCTTGAATCCGACCGGTGTCGACAGGCCGCTTGCCATCTCGCGGTGGGTCTGGGACTCGGTCGTGCGCGCACCGATCGCAGTCCAGCTGATCAGATCGCCCAGGTATTGCGGCATGAGCGGATCGAGCGCTTCGGTCCCGGTTGGCAAACCCAGATCATTGATATCGCGCAACAGGCTGCGCGCCATGCGCACCCCCTTGTCGATGTCGAAGGAGTCATCAAGATTCGGGTCATTGATTAGACCCTTCCAACCGGTCGTGGTGCGCGGCTTTTCAAAATAGGCGCGCATGACGACCAGAAACTGGTCGGAGATTTCCTCGGCCAATACGCGCAGGCGCTGGGCGTATTCGAGCGCGGCCTTGCAGTCGTGGATCGAGCAGGGACCGACCACCATCAGCTTGCGGCCATCTTCCTTGCGCAAAATGCGCTCGATGGCGGCGCGCGTATTCTCAACGCAGGCTTGTGCTGCCGGTGAAACCGGCAATTCGGCCTTGAGCTGCAAGGGCGAGACCATTGCGTGCTGGGACTGGATCCTGGTGTCGCTCAGGGCGGACATGACACTAACCTTGTTCAAAGAGTGCGGACGGGAATCTGGATGAAAAGAAAGCGGGAGCAGGTAATCGCGCTTTCCCGGGCGACGCGGCCCAGGCGTGCACGCGCCACTGCCATCGCGCACCGGCACTCGCACCCAGGCTCACCACGCGGACGCTGCCGTCCGCGTAGCGATTCTCGCAGATGCCGGATAGCCCGGCAAATGCTGCGCCAGACCAGCGGGGGTGGATTGCCGCGCAGGCGCCTAGAGCGCTGCGAGGAAAGCCGCCAGGTCGGCCGCCTCCACTGGGCTTAATCCAATCTGGAAGCGCCGATTGTAAAAGCCAACGACGTGCTCAATATCGGACGCGGCGCCGTTGTGAAAATACGGGCCGCGCGCGGCGAGCCCACGCAGGCTCGGCACCTTGAACTTACCAATGTCAGCCCATTGACCGGTCTGCAACGCCAAGCCGGGACCGCTCGATTGCACCGCTCGCGCATTGCGACCGCCGGGGCCGCCCCCCGAGCCAACCAGATTCTTCCTAGGATGCGGGAAGTGCCGCGAGACTGCGCCGCGCCATGACGTACTCCTTGAGTTCGGTCGCACCGGTATCGACGCTCATCTTGAAGTAGCCGCGCGCCCGGACCGTGTCGCCATCAAGGAGATACTTCTCACCAGCGTAAAAGTACAACTCGCACAGGTGCGATGGATCTTTCATGTCGCGCATGGCCGCCTTCTGGGTGGCATCCAGATCGGTCTTGCCCATCAGGTAACTCAGCACTGGATAGGGCCACATCGTTGCGTCCGAGCGGACATAGGGCTGGACTGCGGCCGCCCCATCTTCGCCGGCACCCTTCGCGGCGAGATAGATCCAGATTACGGGGTAGGCCTGATCCTTGCCCGACGTGGTTCTCGCGACCAGCTTCATTTGCCCCTTGGTCTTTGCGAAGTCGTGCGAGAAATAGCTCGCGTAGGCGAGCACATTGCGCGGTGTCGGATCCGAGGGCGAGAGAGTGAGGGCCTTTTGCGCCCATTCAATGGCCGGGGCGTCTTCGCCGCGATCGAATGCGTTCATGGCAGCGCCCGCATAATTCTTCGGATCGGCCGGTGACAGGCGAATCGCCTCGGCGTAGTTCTCGCGTGCCATGGCGGACCAGCCCAGATTGTCGCGCTCGGATCCGAGATCGCGCAAAACCTGCGCCCGCAATTCGGGCTCGAGGCGGTTACCTGCCAACCAGGCGGTGAGGGCGATCTCTCTGGCAGCCGAAGTAGCTTCCGCCGCTGTCACGACCTTTTGAGTCCAGGTTCCTGCACGAATCGCCGTGAGCCGGTCATTGTATTGTTTGTCGTAGCCGCTGGCGACCGCAACCGACGCGGGCGGATAGCTGACCCTGCCGCCAAAACGCGAGCGCCGCAAGGTCACTACGCGCTCGGAAAAAGCCTGCCAGTCTTCCGGCGACACGGAGGTATCCGGGAAATGCAGGATCGCACTGAGTTCGGCGCTGCGCGTCTTGTTGGTGTAAACCACGTGGTAGTCAAAGTGACTGCCAGGGTCATCGAAAGTCTGGCTCGCCGGCGTTGTATACACATCCTCGGGGAAATTCACGATCGCGCGCTCGCGGTACGTCCCCGGATACGCGAAGCGCCAGGGACGGCTGCGTCGGGGATCCTCTGGTAGCTGCAGGGTCGCGGAGATATTCCAGAAGCCAATGTCAGCGTAAAGCGCCTTTTCTTCCGGGAATTTCCAGAATCCGGGGAGCGTGAAATGCTGAACCATTGTCACCGCGTTGCGATTGGGCTCCTCAACAACTTTCAGGTGATCCTCTGCGTGGATTCTTGGATAGAAGCGCCCATACGAGGTGATCAGGCGCGTTTCGAGCTGCTCAAGCGGCTGGCTGGCAACCGACAGGCGCAGCCCCTCGGCCAATTCGCCCGACAGCGTGACCCGTGCCTCGAGTGTTGGATCTTTGGTGAAGTCGCTAACCGTAATCACATCTTCTACCGCAACCCGCTCCTCGTTTTCGGCACTCGGTAGCTCGCTAAGGGCAGTCGATGTTGGTGTCAATTCCAGGCCGCGTCCGAGCCCGACCGATGCGCGCTGCTCGAACGGCCCGGTCTGGCCACTGCGCGTGGCGTCGAGAAAGTACACGTGGTCCGCGATCACTACACGCGCAATGACGTGATTGAACGCGAGCGGACTGGGCAGCATGCCGGCGAGCTCGTCGCGGTAGTGGGTCGAGACCAGAACCGGAGTGGCGTCGATGGAGAGCTGGCGCAACAACGCGATCAGAAGCGTCACCTTGTCCTTGCAATCGCCAAAGCGCTGCTCGAGCACCTTGCCGGGTGCAGTTGGGTGGTGACTGCTCTCGCCCATCTCCATGCCAAAGTAGCGCACGTCGTTCTGAACGAACTCCAGCGCCGCGCGTAGGCGCTCTTCGGGGGTAGTGGTGGCCGCGCGGATGGAATTGGCACGCTGGCGCAACTCCTCCGATATCGTCCCCGAGATCTCAAATAGCGAAGTACCCCAGTGGGCAACGCTGGCCCAGTCGTCGAACTCGCTGATCTGAATCTGATCCGCCAGGTAGATGGTCTCGGGCGCCAGCGGATCGATAATGAGCTGCGGAACGGAGGTCTGCGTGAACAGGATTTCGCGCTGCCCGGCGGTAATGGAACTGGTCACTTGCATCTCGGGTCCCGCCATGTAGTGAATCTCGCGCGACTCGGGCGCCAGGATGCGCATTCGATAAAGTGATGCGGGTCCGATCTGCTGCTTAACCCAGGCGGACGTGACGAACTTGTCGCCGAATACGGGGTTGCTACCGCGAATCGAATAGGAATATTCAATCCGATCCCCCACCCGGACATCGTCAAGGACGATCGATGCCGTCACGAGTCCGTCGTACATGCGGTAGTCGAGTTGGGTCTCGCGGTGCAACAGTTCGATTTTCTTGGGATCGAGTTTATTTATGCGAGTCCCGGCGCGCACGATCTCGAGCTTGTGCATTACCAAAGTCTGATAGCTCGGATCGAACCAGGCCTGGATCTGGGCTGCGGTTCCAAGTCCCCCGGCCTCGTCGACCACACGGATAACATGCCAGTAGTCGATGCTGCGGTCGTGCTCGATCTTGACCTGATGGTCGGTCAGGCCGTAGTGCATGCCACTGCCGGCAGGAACCGGCGCCGTGCCCTCAGTCAGGGAAGTGATCCAGCTTGGCGGCGGTTCCACGAGAAAGCTAAAACCACCCGAATTTACCTTGTCCGCCCCGGGCTTCTTGGCCGATGCCTGCGCGCTGGGCGCCTGATCTGCAGCGGCACTGGCCACCAAAACAAGCCATGCCGGCAGGAGAAAAGTGCTGAGAAGACGCGCGAGAGAGAAGGGCATCGGGCAACCGCTTAACTGGGCAAAGCGCAAGGATACCGAATTACGCCTGCCAGCAGAGTACTGGCCTTAATTAGAATTTCTTATTGCGATCTCGCAAGGAGCGCTGTCGCCGTTTGCCTTCCTGCACATGCCAGTTCGGGCTTGGACTCAGGCGCGCGTCGCTTTACGCCGCACGACCAGACCCGCCAGCAGGGTTGCCGCAACCCCTAGCCCGACGATAAGACCACTGTGGTCATACCAGAGCGTATCGATGCGCGCCCTCTCGGGATTATCCCGTGCATAAGCGATCTGGACGTCCTCCCCGGATGCGTAGCGGACCATCCTCTGGGGACGCGGCGTCGTGACACGGTGGATCGTGCCATCCGGGGTAGTGAATTGCACGATTGGATGAACCTGTCTTGCTGCAGGCCGAAGAAACCCCACCACTTTCCCCTGGGTGCGCACAGGATCGGGCGTAGTCGCCAGATAGTCACTATCGAACCACGCACCCCCTATCACGATGCATAGCGCGACCGCACTGGTAGCTAACGCGCGCACGCCGACTCTCCCGTGCCTCGTGATTTTGCGTGCCGCCGTTCGATTCGAGCCATCCGGTTTACCTTTTGGTTGCACATCCGATCCAGATTCTACTTCGATGCGATCCGCCAACGCTGAGCGCGCGTGCTTGATGCTTGGCATTCCCCAGGGCCCGGCAAAACGGCAGGTTCGCCCCGTCACTGGCAACAAGCGTTAGTATCTGCGCTCCGGAACCCGAGATGACCTGCGGATTGCGCGGCATCTGATCTGTCTCACACCATGTCCGAATCCGAACCAATTCGTCTATCCAAGCGCATGAGCGAGCTCGGCCTTGCCTCGCGACGCGAGGCGGACGAGTGGATCGAGCGTGGCTGGGTTCGCCTTGATGGCGAACTCGCAGTGCTTGGCAGCAAATGGCTGCCCGGACAAAAGATCACGATCGACGCGCGCGCCAAGCGTCAGCAGGCGCGACGCATTACGATTCTGCTTCACAAGCCCATCGGTTATGTGAGCGGGCAGGCCGAAGACGGACACCAGCCAGCAAGTCTGCTGGTTACACCCGAGAATCAGTGGCACTCGCCGCGCGCCAAGAAACCGCAGGGACCGGCGCTGCAGCGCAAGGATCTGTTGGGCCTGGCACCTGCGGGGCGCCTCGACATTGACTCCACCGGACTACTGGTACTCACCCAGGACGGACGCATAGCCAAGGAGTTGATCGGCGAGGAATCGCAGGTCGAGAAGGAATATCTCGTCAGGGTGCGTTATACCGACGGCGCGCGGCTGCCCGATGCCGATCTCAAGCGTCTGAATCACGGACTGTCTCTTGACGGTCGAGTGCTGCGGCGCGCAGAGGTCAGCTGGCAGAACGACGATCAGCTACGTTTTATCCTCCACGAAGGCCGCAAGCGCCAGATCCGTCGCATGTGTGAGCTCGTTGGTCTGAAGGTATTGGGTCTCAAGCGGGTGCGCATTGGCCTGGTTACGCTCGCAGACTTGCCGCCCGGCAAATGGCGCCTGCTTGAAGTCGACGAGAAATTCTCTTGATCACCGAAGCCGAGATTACCTGGGATGAGGCGGGAGTCAGCCAGAGTGCGCGCTGGCGCTCAGAAGCGGGTCACCCAGCACCGCGTCGGGTGGTGCTCGCCGACGATGCGATCACCGCGGATCAGGCTTATCGTCTGGCCTGCGAGGGGACGGCGCTGCTCTGGCGGGGAGACTATCAGGGGGCGCGCCAGGTGGTCGAAGCAATGGCGCGACGCATCGATCGCAGCCGCAAGGCGACCCGCGAGCAAAAGTCGCCCGAGGAGCTCTTTCATCTTTACCGCCTGGCGCAGGCGCAACGTGCCCGCACGCTCGGAATGGTTCTGATACCAATCAGTGCCGACCACACGATCCCCTTGCGGCGCGCGCCGGAAGTCGCGCTGGCCTGCGCAGAGGTCTACGGCATACAGGAACAGGACTATGTCGCATCGCTGCGTGAGCTGCTGGGCCTGATCGGAGCCCACGAGTGGCGGCGGCGCGGAGTAGCCATCGCGGCTCCTGGCGGGGAGATGCGCATCCATCCGCACTACGGGGTTTTTGCTCCGATTCGCTCGGAATACCTCGACCTCGTGGCCAAGGCGCCGCTACCGGCGACGGAGTTCGCATGGGACATCGGAACCGGCACCGGGGTTCTGGCGGCAATACTTGCGCGGCGCGGGGTCAAGCGCGTCATCGCCACCGATCGCGATGCGCGCGCGGTGACCTGCGCCGGCGAGAATCTCGCGCGCCTTGGACTCAGCGACGAGGTCGAGGTCGTCGTGGCCGATCTCTTTCCGGATGACAGTCACCCACGAGCCGGTTTGATTGTCTGCAATCCCCCCTGGCTTCCCGGCAAGCCCGGCTCACCGCTGGAGCACGCCATTTACGACCCCGACAGCCGCATGCTGCGTGGCTTTCTCGGCGGCTTGGCGAGGCGCCTTGCGCCCGATGGCGAAGCCTGGCTGATTCTCTCGGACCTTGCCGAGCATCTTGGATTGCGTACCCGTGACGAGCTAAGCGGATGGATCGCGCACGCCGGCCTCGAGGTGGCAGGTCGCCTCGACGCGCGTCCCCAGCACCCCAAGGCGTTTGATGCTGCCGACCCCCTCTATCAGGCGCGACGGGCCGAGACGACTTCGCTCTGGCGCCTGCGAATAGCCTAGAGGCCTAGGCGGGTGAGCCGAGCTCGCTCTCGAAGTCGGATGTATCGAGCTCAAAGACGTGATTGTCATAGTCGAAGAAATACAGGGAACTGTCTTCCCGGGCGAGAATGAACTCCATCCCGCGCGCCTTCAACTTCTCGAGCGTCGTCAGCAGCACCGCCTTGCTCACACGAAAGGCGATGTGGTCGCCAGTGCGTGCTCGATCGACATTGCCCTGCGCGAAGAGAAACCAGACTTTGCCCAGATTCACAAAGGTCTCGTCGTGCCCTTCCGCGTCCACGCGCTTGACTACCGGTGCGCCAAAGAGCTCCTCGAACAATTGTGCGGTGCGGGCTGCATCGCTGACGATGAGCGCCACATGACTGATCGCTTCAAGCATCATTTCCCCTGGCCGGTGTGAACCTGATCGCTCGGCGGAGAGTTGCAGCTGCAGTTGCGCCCTCCCCGGATGGGCCTGCCAAGCGGGAAATTCTACGGACTTTTTGGGCCCTGTCCATCACTCGCAGGAATGCGTGCCTGGCGTGTCACCAGCCGATCTGGCGAAGTCGCAAGCAATCCGCGAACACTGGGTAGTGACTCACGGGTGGCGAGCTTGCCAGCCCCCGGGCTTGGCTGCATGCTCACCCAGGTCAGCTCCTCGCGGCCCATCCTTAGACTTCACCATGCGTGCAACGCACATCACGATCCGCTTCTCGGCTCTCATCGTCGCTACAATCGCTTGCAGCGCGGTCGCGCAATCCGAGCAATGGTCAACCCAGCGCACGGCACCGGCAAAAAGGCAGGATAACGCGGCGATCGCGAGCCAGGCTTGCCGTGAATTCAACAACGTCAATGTTCCACCACCTGCCGCCCATCGTCCCGGTGGCGGCGCCGACAATGGCGCTGCGCCACCGGCGCCGCCGTCCGCTGCCAATAATTCGGCGAATCCCCACGCCCCGGGCTCAGCGCACGCGCGCTGGCGTGAGATTCCTTACACGATCAGCCTGTTATGCGAAGACCAGACACTCAATCAAAACGAGATTGCCAGCCTCTACCTGACGCTCAAAGGCAAGCCACCAGTCTCCACAGAGGCAGCTCCCCTGACGCCAGCCCCGGTGCTCAATCCGGCGCGCATGGGTGCCGCCGATGCTCTGGCGAGGCTGCAGACTGCGGCACTGCAGTTCATCCGGCTGCGTGTCGACAACGAAATCGAGAGCAATCTGCGCGAGCGCACCTGGACGACCGTGGACAACGCAAAGATCCTGCAGGATCAGTTCGTAGCGCTCCAACAGCAGGTCGACGCCGGACGCTTTCCGGCTGACTTCGCGCTTGACCCGCACAGTAACCAGCAGCTTGCCAGCACCTACAACAAGGTCCACGCGCGGGTTGCCGCGCTGGGCGTCGAATGGGAACTGCAGGACTGCGAGGACACGCAACGCGCCTGGGCGGTGTATCGCGACGCATGGCTGGCCTACCTCGCGGCCAGCTATCCGCAGATCTCGCGACCGGCTTTCTCGGGTTTCCTGACACGCGAGCGCATCAACCAGCTCGAGCAGTTCTATGCCACTGGCGATCGCTAGTCTTCGCGCGATTTTTCCCGACTGCAACCAGTTCAAGCGTGCGCGCAACGCGAGTTGCACGCGTCTCGGGGCGTTTGGCGGAATTTATCCAGTCAACGAATGCCTTCTGGTGCGAATGCGCGAGAGCGCTGAAAGCGGCGCGAACCTTCGCGTGCGCCCGTGGCGCCAACGCCGCCGCCAAATCTTCCGGTATCTCGACCTGGCGTGGCTTGGTGTCGACTTCGAGAACGACATCCACGCTCGCCGGTGGCTTCGCCCTGGCTCCCTCCTGATACTCCTTGCCGAACATCATCGAGTGCGACCCGTCGCCATTTGGCATGAGGGAATTGCGAAACGCAAAACCGTTGAGCGTACCGGCGACCGGAATGCGCCCGCGTATGCCAATGGCCGTGGAGATCGCCGGGGGTACCTGCATGTAGGTCCATGCGCCCTCGGGTCCCGTGGGAACAAGTTTCCCCTTGAAAGTGAATTTGCTCATCGCACTGCCTCCCTATCGGAATCAGGTCCTGCCTCCCGTCACCGGCACCGATTGCACCTGCCTGGAGTCGAAAGGAGCCCAGGAATTTGTCATGCAAAAGGGACTAGACGCCCTCGATCGCAAACAGCGTCGACTTGGTCGCGCGCTTGCGCAACTCGATAAGCGGTGCGTATTCGGACGAGTGATACCAGGTCTTTAGACGCGCCATGTCGGGAAATTCGAGAATGACCTGGCGCTGCGGATTGACACTCCCCTCGAGCACCTCGACCGCACCGCCGCGCACCAGAAAGCGTCCCCCATAGGCGGCAACGGTTGCAGCTACCTGGCGCCGGTAATCCTCGTAGAGAACAAGATCGATGACTTCGACGCTCGCATATACATACGCTGCCATGACGCACTCCTTCGGGATTGTACTTGCCAGTCTGGCCCGACCAGCTAGTGCCGCAACTCGACCTCTGCTTCGATTTCGACGGGGATATTGAAGGGCAACTCGGCCATGCCAACGGCGCTACGGCTGTGGGCGCCGATGTCGGGTCCGAACAGTTCCAATATGAGATCGCTAAAACCGTTGATGACCGCAGGCTGGCGATTGAATCCGGGTGCCGAGTTGACCATGCCGAATACGCGCGTGAAGGCGCTGATGCGGTCAAGATCCCCAAGCGCCCGCTTCAGGCTCGCCAATATCGCAAGTCCGGTCAGCCGCGCCGCATGGTAACCCTGCTCGATACTTAACTCGGCGCCAAGCTTGCCAAGCGGATGAGCGATCGAGCCATCGGGCGCCTGGGGCCCATGACCCGAAACCAGCGCGCGCGCGCCAACCGTGCGCACAAACTCGAAAGGCAGGATCACCCCGGGCGGGGGCTTGAGTGGTCCTGGCAACTCCAAGCCGAGATCTCTTAGTCGCTGCTCGATCCTCGCCATCTGCTTCTCCTCGCATCGCGCCCGTTGAAGATACTACAGCCAGCTAGCGCACATCGGGCTATCGGCAATTTTTGGGTGCCTGACAGCACGCGCCCTGCTATCATCGCGGCAGGAGATGGAATCCATGGACAGCTCCGGATTGGGAGGCGACGAGCGCTTTCTCAAGGGCGTGCAAGAGGCGCTTTGGGAGCATGTCCCCCAATCTGCCGCGACCCATCCTGCGGCCCTGCGCGGAAGTTTCGCGCTGCTCTTCACCCGGCTGTTGCTCCTGCTCCCCGCCTGGGCGGCATTTCACCTCGCATATCTGGCCATTGGCGAGCGGATCGAGCCGCGCAATCTTGCTGATCTAGCCGTCGCTGCGGTCGGTCTCATAGCTTACTGGGAACTGGCGCACGGGCGCAGCGCGCGCGGCATGGGCGTGCTCTGCTGGGGTCTGTGGCTGACCACCTGCCTGTGGGCGTGCCTCGTAGCCGGACTGCGGACTCCGCTGCTATTTGCGATTCCGGCAGTCGTCGTGTTCACGGTCTGGGTGCTCGGACGCGCTGCGGCAAGCCTGATGGGATTGGCGAGCCTGCTTGCTCTGGGCCTCATCACTCTGGCCGACTACCAGGGATGGCTACCGACTCCGGTGCTGCGCACTAGCCTGGACCTTTTCATATCGTATAGCGAGGTGGTGTTCTTTGCCGTCGTGCTGGCTTGTGTGGTCGCAGCCAATTTCGATCAGGCCTATCGTGACCAGGCCACACAGCTTGACACCCTGCGCACCCGCGATGCCGAACGCGAACTCGAGTTCGGGCAGATCAGCCAGCAACTGAAGGATGCGCGCGACGAGTTGCTCGAGGCAGAGAAACTGGCTGCGCTGGGATCGATGGTTGCGAGTGTTTCGCACGAACTGAACACCCCTCTGGGCAACGCGCTACTCGCCACTTCAGCACTTAGCGATCAGCTGCACCTGCTCAATGAAAATCTGAAACAGGGCACCATCAAGCGCTCCTGGATAGAGCATTTTCTTGCCGAGTCGGTGCAAAGCGCCGATCTGGCGATACGCTCACTTGAGCGTGCCGCCGCGCTCGTAAAGAGTTTCAAGCAGCTGGCTGTCGACCAGACCTCGGGGCAACGTCGCAGCTTCGATCTGGCGCAGGAGATCGGCAACACCATCACCTCACTGCGACCGCGCTACAAGAATGAGCCCTGGGAGCTGCGGGTGGACATTGCTCCCGACATCATCCTCGACAGTTACCCGGGGCCCCTGGGCCAGATTGTTCTCAATCTGGTTATGAACAGCATCCTGCACGGTTTTGACGGACGCGACCATGGAGTGCTGTCGATCAGCGGTTACCTGCATCAGGGGGCCAAGGGCGGCGCCGACGAAGTGATCCTGGTGTTCGCCGACGATGGGGTGGGCATTCCTGCGGAACACCTCGCGCGGGTCTTTGATCCCTTCTTCACCACGCGTGGCGGTCGCGGCGGATCGGGCATCGGTTTGAATGTCGTTGAGCGCATCACCCGCGAGGTGCTCGGTGGCAAGGTTTCCGTGGAATCCACGGTCGGTGCGGGAACCATCTTTACATTGCGCATCCCGGCACGCGCTCCGTCTCAAGGTGCGGCTCACCCGAATTGAGGCGCGACGCGCAACACCTTGCTGGCAGCGCTCAGCCCGTGTTGCGCAGTCCCGAAGCAATGCCGTTGATCGTCATGTGGATGGCGCGCTTTAGGCGCTCGTTGTCTTCACCGGCGCGATAACGCTTGAGCAGTTCGATCTGCAGATGATTCAGCGGATCGAGGTAGGGCAGGCGCTGGCGAATCGATTGGGCCAGTGCCGGATTGTCGGAGAGCAATTCGCTTTGCCCGGTGATCGAGAGTACGGCCGCGCGCGTGCGCCACCATTCCTCTTCGATCGCCCCGAAAATGCGCTTGCGCAGGCGAGCATCCTTGACGAGGCTGGCGTAGCGCGAGGCGACTGCCAGATCGGTCTTGGCGAGAACCATCGAGATATTGCCCAGCAGGGTGCGAAACAGTGGCCACTGCTCGCCCATGCGCGCGAGCAATGCGCTGCGCGCGCCACGCTCGTCGCCACCTAGCCACTGATCGATCGCGCTGCCAAATCCGTACCAACCCGGCAGGAGCAGGCGGCACTGACCCCAGGAAAATCCCCAGGGAATGGCGCGCAGGTCTTCGATGCGCTGGCCGGCCTTGCGCGACGCGGGGCGGCTGCCGATATTGAGTTGCGCGATCTCGCGAATTGGTGTCGTCGCAAAGAAGTACTCGGCAAAGCCGGGCGTCTCATAGACCAGCTTTCGATAACTCTGGTAGGCCAGATCCGAGAGTGCCTCCATCGCCGCTTCGAACTGCCTGCGCGCCGCAGCCGGCGGTTTCGGGGCAACACCAAGGCTGGCTTCAAGAGTCGCAGCGACGAGCGTTTCCAGATTGCGCCGGCCGATCTCCGGATGGGAGAACTTGGAGGCGATGATTTCGCCCTGTTCAGTCAATCGAATTTGTCCGGCCACAGTCCCCGGGGGCTGGGCAAGAATTGCGTCGTAACTGGGGCCGCCGCCGCGGCCCACCGAGCCACCCCGACCGTGGAACAGGCGCAAGCGCACCTGCGCTTTCTCGAACAGTGCCGCGAGGGCAACCTCAGCCTTGTAGAGCGACCAGTTCGAACTCAGAAAGCCACCATCCTTGTTGCTGTCTGAGTACCCAAGCATGATTTCCTGCGTCGGGTGCTCCTGCAGGGGATAGAGCTTGACCTGGTCCGAGAGCGCCAGAAGGCGCTTCATGATCCAAGGTGCGGCAAGGAGATCGCCGATAGTCTCGAAAAGCGGCGCGACGAAGAGCTCGGTACGCGCCGCCTCGCCGATCCGGGCGGGACTCGCCAGGCCTGATTCCTTTAGCAGCAGCGCCACTTCGAGCAGGTCCGACAGGGTCTCGGTATGGGAAATGATGACCGTGCGCACTGCCCGCTCGCCGTAACGTTGTCGAACGCGCCTCGCTGCCTCGAAGGTGGCGAGTTCCTTGTGCGTCTCTTCGCTGTACTCATGAAAAGGCAGAACCAGCGCACGCGGCTGGGCGAGCTCGGTGAGCAGGAGCTTGACGCGCTCGTCCTCCTCGCACGTCGCATAGTCCTGGCAGATCCCGGCCGCGTACAAGAGTTCGCTAACGGTGCGTTCGTGCACATCGGAGGTCTGGCGCAAGTCGACGCTGGCCAGATGAAAACCGAACACGTCGACTGCGCGCCGCAGACGGGCGAGCCTGCCCTGTGCTACGGGCGCACCGTGATTGACGCGCAGCGAGGCGTCGATGGTCGCGAGGTCGGCCGCAAACTCGCCGCAGCCTTCGTAGGCGGGTGCTGCCGCGACTTCCTGACGCACGATATGGGCGTGACCGATCTGACGCGCCGTCGCTGCCAGCCGCGCATAGACCCCGACCAGCGCGCGTCGATAGGGTTCATCGTCGCGGTGTGCCGAGTCGTCCTTGGCCGCCCGCGAGAGCGCCATGAGCGCGTCGCTGGCCGGCACCAGCAGGGTCGACATCGACAGCTCGGCCCCCAGTTGATGGACCTCGTTCAGATAATAGCCGAGCGCCACATCGGCCTGCTGGGCCAGCGCCCATTCCAGGGTTGCGGCATCGACGTTGGGATTGCCGTCGCGATCCCCGCCGATCCAGGACCCCATCTGCAACACGGCCGGCAAGGCGCTGGCGCCGCGCCGCAAGGGATACTGCTCCGCATAAGCCTGCTCGATCTCCTCGTAGAGACGCGGTAACTGCGGCAAAAAGGTGATCCGGTAATACGACAGGGCATTGGCGATTTCGTCAGCTACGGTCAACCGGGTGTAGCGCAGCATGCGCGTTTGCCACAGACCGACGAGAACTGCCAGGACCTGGCGGCTCGTATCTGCGCTCTCCCGGGCGGTTTGCGCGAGGTCGCGCTCGGCAAGCAGTGAGGCGAGCTGGCGCTCGGCATCGAGCACGCTCTTGCGCTGAACTTCAGTCGGATGCGCGGTCAGAACCGGCATCACCAGGCAATTGCGCAGGACCCGGTCGATCTCGCTGCGCGCCACGCGTTGGCCGCGCAAGAGCGCAAAAGTGCGCACGATGCTCCCTGGCGCTGCAGGGGCATCAGCCAATTCGGCCCGACGCCTCAAGCGATAGACATGATGATCTTCGGCGAGGTTGGTAAGGTGGGAAAAATAGCTGAAGGCGCGCACCACGAGATTGGTCTGCTCGCCAGCGAGCCTATCGAGGATGCCGGCGAGCTCCTTTTCTGCGGCGCCATCCTGATCGCGCCGGTAGCGCACGGCCAGCTGGCGCACGCGCTCAACCAGCGCAAACATGTCGGCACCCTCCTGGTCCTTGATGACGTCGCCCAACAGGCGACCAAGAAAGCGGATATCGGCGCGCAATTGCTCATTTGCAGTGCCCTTGCCACCCGTAAGCCCGTCCATCGCCGCGTTCTCCCTAAATCGCCGGCCCCGCGCTTGCGGTGCAGCAAATGCGGATGGTGAGGCCGGGCAGAGCCGGGGGTCAAGCCCAATGAGGGGATGAGCCCCTGCGAGCGCATCCGGATATCCTGAATCCACTTGCGGGGACTGGGCGTAGAACACTATATGAAATCAATTCGCACACGAATCCTTCGATTCTGGCTCTTCGCGGTTCTGACAGGCTGTGGCTTCGCCGGCACGGCGGCTGGCGAGAACTCCGGGCCTATCCCCTGGCAGAACTGGTCCGATCAGGTATTCACCGAGGCGCGTGCATCCCATCGCTACGTGCTGATGGATCTTGAAGCCGTCTGGTGCCACTGGTGCCACGTGATGGACCAGACCACTTACCGCGATGACGCGGTCGCGCGCCTGATGGCCAAACGATTTATCGCAGTCAAGGTCGACCAGGATGCGCGGCCCGACCTGGCGCGCCGCTTCGAAATGTATGGCTGGCCCGCCACCATCGTATTTGATGGAGATGGCCGGGTAATTGCGCATTACCGCGGCTACTACGACCCTGCCACTTTCGCGCACCTGCTCAACGCGGTAATCGACGACCCGAGTCCCCTGCACAACGACGAAGAGACGGACAACCAGCACCCCTACGCCGCCAAGGCGCTGCTCGCCCCGGCGGTGCACGATGAGCTTGAACGCCGCTTTCGTGGCTCACTCGATCCGGTCGGAGGCGGCCTGGCACAGTTCCAGAAGTTCCTCGAGCGCGACAGCGTCGAATACAGCCTGTGGCTGGCCGGCCAGGGCGATTCAGACGCGCGGGCCACCGTGACCACGACCCTGAACGCAGCCCGCGCCATCATTGATCCGGTGTGGGGCGGCATGTACCAGTATTCGACTGACCGTGACTGGCAGCATCCGCATTTCGAGAAAATCATGTCGGTGCAGGCCAACGCCCTGCGCTTGTATTCGCTGGCCTACCAGCAATTCAGGGATACGGCCTACCTCGAGGCGGCGCGCTCGGTACACGGCTATCTGGAGCGTTTCCTGCTGTCGGGCGATGGCGCCTTCTACACCAGCCAGGACGCCGACCTGGTGCAGGGTACGCACAGCGCAGAGTACTTCGCCCTCTCGGACGCCGAGCGCGTAGCGCAAGGCATCCCGCGCATCGATGAGCACAGATATGCCCGCGAAAACGGCTGGGTAATCGAGTCGTTGGCGCAATACTACAGCGCCACCGGCGACGCGAACGCCTTGCGTGAAGCTAAGGCTGCAGCGGCATGGATCGGGACCCATCGCTTGGCTGCCAACGGTCTCTACCGGCATGGCGAATCGGATCAGGCTGGAACTTACCTCGCCGACACGCTCGCCATGGCGCGCGCGCATCTGGCTCTCTATACGGTAACCGGGGAGCGCAGTGAACTCATCCAGGCGCAGCGCGGTGCTGCCCTGCTCACGCGCTTTGCGGCGCGCCAGTCGCCAGGTTTCATGTCGAGTCTCGCCGAGGTGCACAGCCGCACGGCCGTCCCCAATGTCGATGACAATATCGACGTCGCGCGTTTTTCCAATCTGCTGTATCGCTATACCGGTGAACGCGCCCACGAGGCCCTCGCCCAACGCGCCCTGCGCCTGCTCGATACCGAGCGCATTGCACTGCGCTTCGGGACGACGCCGGGAATCCTGCTCGCCAACGCAGAGTACGCGAGCGAGCCCCTGCACATCACCGTCGTGGGTGCGCACGACGATCCAGCCGCCCAGGCGCTGTTTCACGACGCGCTCGCCCAGCCAGCCGTCTATCGCCGTATCGACTGGTGGGATCCGAGCGCCGGGCCACTCGTGCATAGCGACGTGAAGTTCCCGAAACTGGACCGGGCGAGCGCCTTTGTCTGCACCCAGAACTACTGCTCGCTGCCGCTTTTTAGCGGTCAGGAGATTGCGCTCCAGGTCGCCCAGAGCACGCCGGCAAAACCCTGAGCGAGACGCGCGCGATGCGCTAACTGGCGGCGGGATCTGCGGCCACGCGCGGGAACCAGCCACCCCGCCAGATGGCGGTTGCCATGATTGCGCCGTAGATGAGAAGCGCCAGACCGAGCGCCAGAAAGACCCACACCGACCCCACACCCGCACGCAGCGCCAGCCACGCACCGCCAATGGCGATGACGACACGCACGCTGCCGGCGATGAGCGGCCAGAACAGGCGTCCTGCGCCCTGCGAGGCAAAGTACAGCGCAAGCCCCAGTCCAAAAAAGCCGTAGAAGGGACCAACCGCGTGCAGATAGGCCACGCCCGTTTCCTGGACATGCGCGTCGCTGCTAAACAAGGCAAGCCATGCCTGTGGCCAGATCGCGCAGACTACGCCAACCAGTTCGGTCAGCCCAAACGCCAGAAGACTGCCGGTAATGGCAACCTTGAGAGCGCGCTGGCGATCGCCCGCGCCGATGCTGGTGCCGACCATGGCGACCAGCGGTGCGCCAATCCCGAATACCAGCGGAATCAGGAGATATTCAAGGCGGGCCGCCGTGCCGTACCCGGCGATTGCATCCGCACCCCAGGCGCTGCCGATCATCCCGGTCGTCACCGCGACCGTCACGTTGGTCTGCAGGGAACTGATGCTGCCTACGGCCCCGACCTTCAGGATGTCGACGAACAGACGGGCGCGCAATCGCGCCCGCGCGAATACGACCACACTGCGCCGGCGCACGATATACAGGATCAATATGGCAGTGCCAAAGACGTAGAAGATGACCAGCGCCAGTGCGCCGCCGGCGATACCGAGCGCCGGAATCGGACCCAGGCCAAAGATCAGTAGCGGCGACAGGGGCACGAGCAGCGCGGCACCGATGCCTATCACCAGACCCGGCACGATCATGTTGCCAGTGCCGCGCAGCACGCTGGCGAGCGCATTCATGATCCACAAGAGCACATTGCCGGCAAAAACAATGTTCGAGTAAATCAGCGCAGCATGCAGCGAGCCGTCCCTGCCCCCAAGAAGGCTGTAGAGTTCTGGCCCGAACGCGAGCACGAATATCGAGAACACAGCGCCGAGCACACCGTTGATAATGAGCGCATGCAGCAACAGTGCGTTTGCATCATCGCTTCTGCGCGCGCCGAGCGCGCGCGCAACAGCCGACGAAATCCCGCCTCCCATGGCGCCAGCAGAAATCATCTGCATGAGCATCACGCCGGGAAATACCAGGGCCATGCCGGCCAGCGCATCCACGCCAAGGCGTCCGACCCAGAAGGTCTCGATCAAGCCGGTCGCCGCCTGCGCCAGCATCACGACGATATTGGGCCAAGCCAGCCGCGTAAGCAGCGCAATCACCGGTGCTTCCAGCAACAGGCGCGTGCGCGCGTCCAGGCCCGCGCGATCAGGCACAACTGCTGTTTGACTGGCGCTGCTCGGAAGAGCCAAGCTCATTGCCCGCAAGGTGTTCGAAGCGGCCAGTGTAGCCGCCCGCGCCGATCGCTGCCGACAGATCCGGCGCGCCACGCCAGCACTGTCCTGAAATAGATGGGACGGGGGGCTAATCGTTCGTATAATGAATCGCAGATCTCCCGTCGATACGGATACGATTCCCGATGCGCGACCGTCTCGAAGCGCCACGTCCCGAGGCTGAGCAGCCTGCTGACCTGCTCGGCGCCGCCGAGTTTCGTGAAACCGTCTCGCACGCCGTGGCGATGGCACTGCGCTCGCTCATGGTGGTGCTGCCAATCCTGTTCCTCTTCACCCTGACATCTCCCGAGACGCATACGCTTGTCGCGCTGGCGGCGCTTTTTTTACTCACGGTAATTCTCGATCTGTTGCGCCGCCAGCTGCGACCGACGGCGATCCTGCATATTCTGGTCACGGCGCTGCTGATTTACGGGGTCTTCGACGCGGCGGTCTATGGATCGATCCGCAGCGCCGGGGTGGTCAGTTTCATCGGCGCAGTCGTGGTGGGCGGCCTGTTCGTGCGGCTCTCGACACTGGTCGTCCTGGTAGTCGTCACGGCGGCCTGCCTCATCGGTTTGACCACAGCCCAGCACGCGGGTCTGCTGCCAATCCCGGACTACAACGTTGGTCCGCTCCAGCTCTCGGTCTACATCTGCGCTGTCTGCGCGCTCGCAGCGAACGTCTATTTCGTGCGCAAATTGGCCCTTAATGCCCTCTTGCGCGCGCGTGCCGCGCTGGCAGAACGCGACCAGGTCGAAGCCGCCCTGCGCGAGAGCGAAGAACGCTTTTCCAAGATCTTCACCTCCAGCCCGGTGTCGCTGACTGTCGTCGATCTGGAGACGCGCCAACTGATCGATTACAACGAAGCCTGCGTGCGCACCTTTCGCGCCAATCCTGAGGATTTTCCGCTGGGCACTGCGATCGGCACGCGCTTTTGGTCGGACCCCCGCGAGTTTGAGGCAATCATGGCGCGCCTGTTGCGGGAGGGTCGCATCACCGGGGCGATCGTACAGATGGTCCGTGCTGATGGCGAGGCCTTCGAAGCGCGGCTGTCGATGGAACTCATCGAACTCGATCGACGCCGCTTATTGATCAACGTGGTCGAAGACGTCAGCGAGGAGCGCGCCGCCCGCGAAGCCCTAAAGCGCAGCGAGAACGAAGCAACCTTCGCACTTGAGCGTCTGACCTTTGCCGCGGACGCGGCGCGCGTCTATTCGTGGAGCTGGGAGCGCGATACCGACCAGCTCACCTTTTCGACACCTCCCGATGAGCTGCTCGGTCCGCGTCCACCGGGCGTTCCCTATCCTCCCTTCATCGATATGGTGCACCCCGACGATCGCGCGGAACATGCTGCGATCAGCGCCAAGGTACTGGAGTCGCTTTCCGACTACGAGCGCGAGTTCCGCATCGTGCGCACCGACGGTCAGGTGCGCTGGCTGATGAGTCGCGGTCGGGCTTACGGCGACAGTACCGGGCGCGCGGTCTACATGGCCGGCATTGCCGTCGATATCAGCGCGCGCAAGGAAGCCGAAGCCGACCGGCGCGCACTGGAAGTGCAACTGCGCGAGTCGCAAAAGCTCGAGGCCATCGGAACGCTTGCGGGCGGTATCGCCCATGATTTCAACAATATCCTCGGTGCCATCATCGGCAATCTGGCCTTAGCGCGCAAAGACATTCCACCCAACAGTCGCGCGCTGGTCAGTCTTGACGAGATCAACAAGGCGAGCCTGCGCGCCAAGAGCCTGGTCGGACAGATACTGACCTTTTCACGGCGCCAGCCTCACGAACTGACCGAGCAGGAACTGCGTCCTATCATCGACGAAGCCGTTGGCCTTTTGCGTGTGAGCCTGCCGGCCGCGATCGAGCTGACGGTGCGATTTGATGAAACGTCGCTCTTCGTGCGCGCCGACGCCACCCAGATCGGCCAGGTGCTCGTCAACCTGTGTACCAACGCCTGGCATGCCATGCTGGGACGCGCCGGTCACATCGACATCGAGGTGGCGAGCACCGCTCTGGACGCCGAGCAGGCACAGCGCTTTGGTGCAGTCGCGGCCGGCGACTATGTGTGCATCTGCGTCACCGATGATGGACACGGTATGGACGAAGCGACACTCAAGCGCATTTTCGAACCCTTTTATACGACCAAGCCCGTGGGCCAGGGCACCGGCCTCGGACTGGCGGTGGTGCACGGCATCGTCACCGCGCACCAGGGCGCCATCTCGATAAGCAGCACCCCCGGTCACGGGACTACCGCCGAGGTCTACCTGCCGCTTGTCACCAATCCCGCGCGCGTCCCGCCTGCGGAAGCACCAGCGCTTGAGACCATCGATGGCAAGGCGCGCCACATCGTCTACATCGACGATGATGAGGCGATGGTCTTTCTCGTGACGCGCATGCTCCAGGACGTGGGATTTCGAGTGAGCGGGTTCGAGCGTGGCGATGTGGCGCTCGATGCCCTGCGCGTGCAATCGGGTCAGCCGGAGAACCGCGCTGACCTCATCGTGACGGACTACAACATGCCCGGCTGCTCCGGTCTTGACGTGGCACGCGAGATGGCGCGCATCGACCCTGCACTTCCGGTGGTCATGACCTCAGGCTATGTCACCGAGGAACTGCACGCCCAGGCACGCAGCGCCGGAGTGCGTCACGTCGTCTACAAACCCAACACCCTGTCCGAGCTGTGCGAAACCATCCAGCGCCTGCTCGCCGAACTGGAGCGCAAGTAGCGACTCAGTTGCGCGCGTGGCAGACGTGGAAATGCGCGACACCCGGCATGTGATTGAGCTCGGCTGACAGCGCCGGGATCGTCGCCTGCTTGCGATGCAGGCGCGCCAGTGCAACCAGATGCCATTCCTGGGCTCCCTCGGTGCCTGATATGACCAGAGAAGTCCTGGATATCTCATAGCCATGGCGGCTGGCAAATTCGTCGATGGTGGTAAAGCTGGGCTCAAAGCCGCGTTCAAAGCTTACGTCGACTCCGATGGCTGGCCGATTGGGCAACCAGGCCTCCAGCCGTGCCACCCACAGCATGCAGCCCATACAGAGCAGCGCGAGCAGGATTGCCGCCCCATAAAAGCCGACCCCAACCATGACCCCGATCGCCGCGGACGCCCAGATCGAAGCCGAGGTCGTCAGGCCCGTGATCGAGAGTCCGTCCTTCATGATGACGCCCGCGCACAGAAAACCCACGCCCGTGACGATACCCTGGATCACGCGCGTCGGATCGGCCGCAATCAGGCCCAGATGAATGCCTCCGTACCACTGCTGGGGATAGCCGACGATGACGACAAGCGCGGCGGACGCCATGCACACGAGACCATAGGTGCGCATCCCGGCCGCACGACCGTGATAGGCGCGCTCGTAACCGACGGCGAGACCCAGCACGAGCGCCCCGACGAGATTGAGAAAGATCACCAAACTCGTCTGGATCTCAGTCGAGGACCAGTAGGCGGTGAGCGTGGTAAATGGAATCATGATCAGCGCGTCGCGTAGCGAATCCGGCTAAACAGGCCCTTCGTTGGCGCGGACACCATGCATCAATTGTCCATCAGCTTGCGGGTGAAGTAGGTCATCTCCAGCGCATTGGTATGCGCTGTCTCGGCCAGATTGGCGCCCGATCCATGCCCGCCTTCGATGACCTCATAGTAGAGGTAAGGAATACCGTATTCGGACAGGCGCGCAGCGAACTTGCGGGCGTGCTGCGGACCCACCCGGTCATCCTTGCTGGTCGTCCAGATCAGCGCCTCGGGATAGGTCACCCCGCGCTTGATGTTTGCGTAGGGTGAGATTTTTTCGAGGAAGACGCGCTCCTCAGGGACCGCGACGCTGCCATACTCGCCTACCCAGGAACTGCCGGCCGCGATCTTCTCGAAGCGCAGCATATCCAGTAGCGGAACCTGGATGTCGACTGCGTTCCATAGTTCCGGATGCTGGGTAAACTCAACGCCCATCAGAAGACCGCCATTCGAGCCGCCCTGAATGCCAAGATGCCGGGGGCTCGTGATGCCGCGCGCGATCAGATCGCGCGCCACGGCGGCAAAGTCATCATAGATGATCTGGCGATGGGTCTTTAAGCCTGCTTCGTGCCAGGCCGGACCGAACTCGCCGCCGCCACGGATGTTGGCAAGGACAAAGACGCCGCCACGCTCGAGCCACAGCTTGCCAAGCACACCCGAATAGCGCGGCGTGTTGGAGACCATGAAGCCACCATAGGCGTTCAGGATCGTCGCATTGCTGCCGTCAGCCGGCATGTCGCCGCGATGCACGATGAAGTAAGGGATCTTGGTCCCATCACTGGAAGTCGCTTCGAATTGCTCGACGACGTCGCGCGACGCGTCGAATTTGGGCGCGACTTCCTTGATCTTCTCGGCGGACGCCTGCGTCAGGTTCGCGCTCCAAAGGCTCGTTGGCTGCAGGAATCCCGCGACTCCGAGGAAGGCAGCATCGCCATGAAGATCGGCGTCGACAATCCCGACGCTGCTGTTGTCGGGCAAACCAAGCTGGGAATGACTCCAGGTGCCGTCGGCCTCGGGACGATAAACGAACACCCGGCCGCGTACATTGTCCAGCGTAGCCACCAGGAGTGCGGAACGCGTTGCCGAGGCGTGGTTAAAGCTCTCGCGCGGTCCCGGGGCAAAGACCAGCACCGGTTTGAGTTCGGTAGGATGGCTTTGCAGCTCGTTGACGTCGAGCGCAAGCAGCGAGCCCTGGTCGAACTTGGTCGCGCCGACCTGCCAGTCCTCGGCAATGCTGATCAACAGGCGACCGCGAACCATCGCGACGACGTTGAGCTTATTGGGCAGACTGAGCTGGCGCACACCCTTGGCATCGACCACGAAAT
The DNA here is from genome assembly GCA_903970145.1 of Mycobacteriaceae bacterium. Classification (GTDB taxonomy): domain Bacteria; phylum Pseudomonadota; class Gammaproteobacteria; order Burkholderiales; family Burkholderiaceae_D; genus CAJCHO01. The sequence goes on from CAJCHO010000104.1 coordinate 77,436, forward strand.
ACTCGGACTCGAAAAAGCTCACCCCGCGCTGGATCAGGGTCAGGTGATGCCCGTCGCCATCATCGTAGGTTGCCGGATCGACCGAGACATCGCTGGGCTTGCCGCGAAACACCTCATGCGCTGCTGCAAGCCCCTCACCACGTCGCAGGCGCTTAACGACAAAGGGGTAGCCCGAACTCGTCATTTCGCCGCGCTTCCACTCGCGCGCCACCAAAAGGGTGTTGGCATCCTCCCAGACGCTATTCTGCTTGCCATGGGGCAGGTGAAAGCCGCCCGCGACAAAGCGCTTTGCGCCAAGATCAAATTCGCGCAAGGTTCCCGCGTCCTCGCCACCGTCCGAGAGCTGCACCAGGCAATGCTGTTCGGCAGGTTCCGCGCAATCGACGCCCTTCCAGACCCAGTTCGCTTTCTCGCTGCGCGCCAGCGCGTCCAGATCCAGCACCAGCGACCAGGCCGGGGCGCTGGTCGCATAGCTCTCCAGCGAGGTGCGCCGCCAGATACCCCGCACGTGGTCGGCGTCCTGCCAGAAATTGTAGACTTGCCCGCCAATGATCTGGGGCAGTGGAATGCGGTCATGCGCCTGCGCGATCGCCAGCGCATCGCGATGAAATGCCTCGAAACGCGGGTCCTTCTCCAGGACGCCAAGAGTCTTCTGATTTTCGGCACGGACCCACTTCATCGCCTCGGGCCCGTCAAAGGACTCGAGCCAGATGTAGGGATCGTCGGTCGTATCAGCCGGCAGTGCATTGCTGGACAACATGAGGGTCACGGCTAGAAATCCTGCTCGGGCGATAGGTGACATGGCGTCCTGGAGATAAGGATCACAATAGAGAGCGACACCCGGATAGCGAGCCGCGGCGAAGTAGGCCGCTATTGTACCGACTCGCCAATAGCCTGCCCATCAGCCGCTTGTTCAGCGAACCGCGTCCGATTTCAGGTACTCGATGAGCGCGCGACGATCGTCGCTCGCCGACACCTTGATGCACATGCGCGAGCCTGGCACGAAGCTGCGCGGTGAAGCAAGCCAGCGATCGAGCGTGTCGTCGTTCCAGACGATCGGCGAGTGGCTTAAGGCATCGGAATACTGATAGTCAACAAGACTCCCGGCGCGACGACCATAGACCCCGCGATGGCGCGGACCGATCAGGTTCTGGTCCACCGAATGACAGGCCGAGCAGCGCGCGTCATACAGCTTCGCACCGCGCGCGGCATCGTTGACGCTGGCCGCAGTTGCCACGCCCGCGACCAGGACGAACGCGCCGATCAAGCCTGCACCAATAAGAGTTCTCATGATCCAAGACTCGCTAGAGATGGGGAAGTCAGCATAGCGCCGATTGCGGGTCGATGCAGCATGCGGTTCAGAATCCCTGGGCGAGACCGGTGTTGCGACGCGGATCATTGGCGCCGTAGAAGCGGGCCGCGCCAACGGGCTCACCACCCAGGCTCGGCGCGCCGATGCTGATCGCCTCCAGATGGTTGGGGTCCTGCGGAGGTCCGAGCTTTTGCCCCTTTGCCTCGAGCAGGCGCGCCGTGTCGGGGTTGATCGCAAAGCGCTCGGCAAGGGTGACATCGGGCAACCACTGCTGATGGATACGCGGCGCATCGACTGCCTCCTGCACATTCATCCCGAAGTCGATCATGTTGATGATGGTCTGCAAGACCGCCGTGATGATCACCGAACCGCCCGGCGTGCCCACGACCAGAACAGGCTTGCCATCGCGCTCAACGATGGTGGGGCTCATAGAACTCAAGGGACGCTTGCCCGCGGCTATCGCATTGGCCTCGCCCTGCACAAGCCCATACATATTGGGTACCCCGACCTTGGCCGTGAAATCATCCATCTCGTCGTTAAGGAGGACCCCGGTTCCGGCCGGGACAACCTTGGCCCCGAACCAGTCGTTAAGCGTGTAGGTCACCGAGACGGAGTTGCCAGCGGCGTCGACTACACAATAGTGGGTCGTGTTGCGGCCCTCGTGGGGTGCGACCCCCGGACGGATATCGGCCGATACCCCGGCGCGCTCGGGATTGATTGCCGCGCGCAACTCGGCTGCATATGCCTTGTCGAGCAAATGGGTCAGCGGATTGGCGACAAAGTCGGGATCTCCAAGGTAGGCGTTGCGATCCACGTAGGCATGGCGCATCGCTTCGATCTCGTAGTGGAGCGCCTGTGCCGAGTGGTAGCCGAGCTGCGCCAAGGGATAGCCCTCGAGGATGTTCAGAATCTCGCAGATCGTCACGCCACCGGAACTGGGCGGTGGCGCCGAGATGATCCGGTAGCCGCGATAGTTGCATTCGATCGGGCGCAACTCGCGCACCGAGTACTGGTCAAGATCGGCTTGACTGATGATGCCGTGTCCGCGCCCGCTCGCCGCGACGATCTGCGCAGCGACCGAACCCTTATAAAACCCGCTCGCACCGCGCTGACTCACGAGCCGCAAGCTTCGTCCAAGATCCCTCTGGTAGAGACGCTCGCCTGCCACGAAGGGACGGCCCTCCTTGAGGAAGATCGCCGCCGCAGCCGGGTCGCGCTTGAGGTCGGCAACCGTCGTGTTGAGGATGTCGATGTCGCCCTGCTCGAGTGTGAACCCCTGCTCGGCGAGGCGAATCGCCGGTGCAATGAGTGCAGCCCGGGGTAGTTTGCCGTAGTGGCTGCGCGCATATTCGAGACCGGCAACACTGCCCGGTACGGCAGCGGCGAGGTAGCCGATGGTGCTTAATCCCTCAAGCACGTCACCCTTGGCATCCAGGTACATGTTGGCCGTCGCCGCCAGCGGTGCCTTTTCGCGGAAATCGAGAAAAGTCTTGCGGCCATCGGCAAGCTCGATCGTCATGAAGCCGCCACCGCCCAGATTGCCGGCCGCCGGATAGACCACCGCGAGCGCGTAGCCGACCGCAACTGCCGCATCGATCGCATTACCGCCTTTTTTGAGGACATCGACCCCGACACGTGTGGCCAGTGCCTGGGCACTGACGACCATCCCGTGCTCGGCGGCTACCGGAGCGTCCGAGGCTGCCTTCACTGGCAGGCAGGTAAGCACCGTGCAACAGCCGAGGACCGCGGTGGCGAGGCGGCCCGTGCTTGTTGCAGCGCGAGGCGGACGAATCCTGCTTGGAAGGCTCATCGGGGACTTCTCCAGCAAGCTGGGTAGCACGCGCCGGGAACGCGCATCGAGCCCGTTTGCGGTGCGTTGGGGTGGGTAGCAGCGAGCCGAAGGCTCAGTGCGCGGGTTTGCGCATATTTACATGCCGATTCTCCGGTTCGCAAGCTAGGCTTGTTTGGGCAGACTCTGGGCTCGTCGCCGTCAATGCCGGTAGGTGCGCCTGGGTCCGTCGACACCGGAATCCGGACGCCCTGTGGTCGTGCGGTTGGGCGGCACGGTTCATGCTTTATTGACAGTTCAGTGACGATTCGAAGAGCTAAACAAGGCACAGCGCCGTTTTTTCTTACCGCGCTTTTGCCCAGTCCCGGAATCGTTCTGGTTTTTCTATCAGCGGAGGTTCATGAAATGGGCTTGCCCAACGGCCATCGGCGCATGCGCACGCGTGCACGCATTTGCAAACTCATTGGCGCACGAGCGCCCGACCCAAAACCCCTCATCACCCTCTCAGAGGCGCTGCCAGCGCTACCCCGCGGCAAGGTCTCATCCATATTGGTGCCGTCGTTGCACCAATATGGGGCGAACTGTTCGATGACCTCGTAAACATCGCCAAACTGGAAAGCTGCCCCCTCCTCCTGCCTTAACAGCAAAAAATTTAATTCTTCAAAAAGGGATCAACATGAACAAGTCAGTCCACCGCCTCAGCGTGATCGCTCTGCTGCTCAACTCTGGAGCCCTTTTTGCGCAAACGGCGCCTGCTCCGGCCGACGGCCCAACTGGCGACACTTCTGAAAAGGTGATCGTCACAGGTACCCGTCAGACGGGCGTCAAGGCAGCGGACAGCGCGGAACCGGTGCAGATCGTTCCCGCCGCGGCCCTCATGCGGGTCGGCCAACCTGACCTTATCCAGGCACTGTCGCAAAATCTGCCGTCATTCACTGCCCAGTCCTTTGGTTTCGATACTTCCAATCTGACGCTTTCCGCTGCGCTGCGCGGATTGAATCCGAACGACACCCTGATACTGATCAATGGCAAGCGTCTGCATCCGACCGCCAACCTCGCTGTCGATAACGAATCACCTTTCCAGGGCGCCGCTGCTCCGGACTTGAGCTTCATACCCGTGAGCGCGATCGACCACGTTGAAATCCTCACTGACGGTGCAGCGGCCATCTACGGCACTGACGCGATCGCCGGCGTTATCAACATCATCCTGAAGTCGAATTACAGCGGCGGCAGTCTGTCGGCCAATAGCGGCGCTTACATGGATGGCGGAGGATTTACCAAGGATGCATCCGCCAACTTCGGATTCCAGCCGCTTGAGGATTCTTTCCTGAACCTGACTGCCGAAACCAAGACCCATGAGCACAGCGATCGCGGCGGTATCGATCCGCGCGTGATCGACTCGCAGTATTCCTCGACGAATGTGGCGAGCAATCCGAACGTGGTCAACTTTCCAGGCTATCCCTACAACAACCAGATATCCGGGGACGCGCAGTACCGCCTGACGACATTGACCTTCAACGCCGGCATCAATCTTGGCGGCGGCCTTGAAGCCTACGGCTTTGGGCAATACGGCGAAAAGAATGGCGCAGGCTATGAGAACTACCGACTGCCGAGCGTCGCGCCAACGATCTATCCGAACGGCTTTAATCCCAGCGAGACACTCGACGAGAAGAGCCAGACCTGGACTTTCGGGATCAAGGGCAAGGATTTCGCCGGTTGGAACTGGGACGCCAGTACGACCTACGGCAGTGATGACGATCAGATCGGCGTCATCAACACGATGAATCCGAGCTTTTTCGCGCAGTTCGGTTATTCGCCGACGAATGTAAGTGCGGGTGAATTTCTGGGGACCCAGTGGACCAACAATCTGGATATCACGCGTGAATTGAATGTCGGTCTCAGTGAACCAGCGACCCTCGCCTTCGGCCTTGAAAATCGCCGCGAGACCTACGAGATCGGCGCCGGCGACTTCGCATCGCGATATGGCAGCGGTACCCAGTCATTTCCCGGCTTCACCGAGACCGACGCGGGCGTCCATGACAGAACCAGTAACGCGATCTATGGGGACTTCATTTTCGATCCAATTCCCAAGCTCTCCATCGACACCGCCATCCGCTATGAGCACTACACTGACTTTGGTGACGCGACTGTCGGTAAGGTCACGGGTCGCTACGACATTACGCCAACCTTCGCCCTGCGCGGTACGATTGCAACGGGATTCCGTGCTCCGACCCTGGCCGAGGAGTATTACTCGTCGACCAATGTCTCACCGACTAGCGCCTTTGTTCAGCTGCCACCGAACTCGCCCGGCGCCAAACTGGTTGGCGTAGACGGCCTGAAGCCTGAAAAATCCGACAATTTCAGCTTCGGATTCATCGCCCAGCCGGCGCCGCACATGACCTGGAGCGTCGACGCTTACCAGATCGATATTCGCGACCGGATCGTAGGCAGCGGTGCGATCTATAGCTTTATCAGCGGAACGAACATTACCTCCCCGGCCGTTACGGCCGCGATCACAGCTAATGGCAATATCCTTCCAAGCGGCAACGGCGTTGTGCAAAACGGCATCGAGATTTTTACCAACGCCGCCAACACCAAGACTAGCGGTCTTGAGTCGGTGTGGAGCTATTTCACCAATCTGGACGCAATGGGCAAAGTAGACTGGTCAGCGGGGTTGAATCTGACGACGACGACCGTCACGAAGATCAATCAGGAACCACCTGAGATCGCGCCCCAGCCACTGCTCAACATGGAAGCGATCTCGGATCTGACGAGCGTTTTTCCGAAGTTCCGTCTCAATCTGGGAGCGCTCTATACGCTCGGACCCTGGTCGGTCAATGTGCGTGAGAACATCTACGGGCCGACCCATGAAGACGATGTGGGCGAGAACGGAACAACCTTCTACCGGAACTACATCAACACCTCTGCCACCACCGATCTTGAGGTCGCCTACAAGATCACCAAGCACACCACCATCGCTGCCGGTGCCAACAACCTGTTCAACACCTATCCCGACAAGTTTAGCTCCGCTTACTTGGCTCAAGAACGTAAGGCCAATGACAATGCTGCGGTCAGCCTATACCCGCTCTTTTCACCATTCGGCATCAACGGCGGCTACTATTATGCAAGACTGACCTACACGTTCTAGGCTCCAAACGGGATCGCGGCCTGAGCCTGCCACGATCCATGGTCTCGAAGGTAAATTTTGCAACCAGCCCCATGCAGAGCCTGCATGGGGTGCTTTTTTATGTAAGCGCCAATTCATGATCACACGCCGGGCACTTTTTTCAATGGTCGGCAAGGCGGCCGGCGGCACGGCGATGTACCACGCAATGACTGCGCTGGGCTTCGCGGCGCCCTCACCGTATGCCGGGCCGATCAAGCTCGAAGGTGCCCCCAAGGACACCAGCATCCTGATCCTCGGCGCCGGCATCGCCGGGCTGGTAGCGGCGCTTGAGCTGCACCGCGCCGGATACCGCGTCAAGGTTCTCGAGTTCAATCAGCGTGCCGGTGGGCGTGCCTGGACTTTGCGCGGTGGCGATGAATACACCGAGCTTGGTGGCGCAAAACAGCACTGCGAATTCGAGCCCGGTCTGTACCTGAATCCGGGGCCGTGGCGGATCCCCTTTCACCACACCGGGATGATCGACTATGCGCACCGCCTGAAGGTCCCACTGGAACCCTTCATGCAGGTCAATTACAACGCTTACCTGCACTCGAGCAAGGCCTTCGGAGGCAAACCGCAGCGCTTTCGTGACGTCCAGAGCGATTACCACGGACACGTCGCCGAATTGCTCGGCAAGGCCGTTCGCAAGCGCGCCCTTGATCATGAAGTCAGCAAACAGGACCGCGAAGCGCTGCTCGAGTCGCTCAGGGATTGGGGGGCGCTCGATAAGCACTACCGTTACGTGAAGGGCCCCGAATCGAGCAAACGACGCGGCTATGCCGTCTTGCCCGGCGGGGGTCTGATGCCCGCCGCAGAGCCCTCGACGCCGATCGATCCAAGCGAGCTGCTGCAATCCAAGCTCTGGCGCATGCTCTCGGCCGGAAATGAATACGAGCACCATTCGGCGATCTTCCAGCCAGTCGGCGGCATGGACCAGATAGCGTTGGCGATGTATCGCGAGGTCGCGGAATTCGTGCAGTTCGGAGCCAAGGTCACCAAGATCGACCAGGACGGCGCCGGAGTAACAGTGACCTACCTCGACAGCAATGATGCGGGTAACTCGCACCAGATCAAGGCCGACTGGTGCCTGTGCACCATCCCCCTGTCGATTCTCAGCCAGCTCGACATCAATGTCGGGCCCGACATGCGCGCGGCGATCGCTGCAGTTCCCTACGAAGGCTCGGTCAAGGTCGGACTGCAGTTCAAGCGGCGTTTTTGGGAAGAGGACGAAAACATCTATGGCGGGATTAGCTATACCAACCTGCCGATCCAGATGATTTCATATCCCTCAACCGGTTACGGCTCGCCCGGCAGGGGCGTGCTGCTGGGCGCCTACGTATGGGGCCCCAATGCCTTCGAGTTCACTTCGATGACGCCCGAGCAACGCATATCGATGGCGCTCAAGTTCGGCTCGCAACTGCACAGCCAGTACCAGAGCGAATTCGAGACCGGAATCGCGGTCGGTTGGCATCGCGTACCGTGGACCAACGGCTGCTTTGGTACGTGGACCGAGGCAACGCGCGCCAAGCACTACAAGAATCTTTGCCAGATCGACGGGCGCATTGCGCTGGCAGGTGAACATGCGTCGATGATCCCTGCCTGGCAGGAAGGTGCGCTGCTGTCTTCGCTCGACACCATCTCGCGCATGCACGCGCGCATCCGATCCGCCTGAGCGCGGCGCAATCACACCAGGAAGCCGCCAACCATGGGGATCGAGAAGTCCGCTCCGACAAAGTCCTTAGGCCTCATCGGCCTGCTGCTGCTTGCGCTCGTCGGCGTGCCACACACGGCGTTCGGCGCTGACGACGCAACGCCGCCCGTTTCTGCCGGTTGGTCGTTCGACGAAAAAACCGGCGAGAGCCTGTATCGGGGAATCTGCCAGGCCTGTCACATGGACCAGGGCCAGGGTGCATCGACCGGGGCGGGCAGCTACCCCGCCCTGCGCGCCAATCCGCGCCTCGCTGCTGCCGTCTATCCGGTCTACAACATCCTGCACGGGCGCAACGGCATGCCCGCGGTCGGCAATTTCATGACCGATGAACAGGTCGCCCAGGTAGTCAATTACGTCCGCAGCCACATGGACAACCACTATAGCGACGAAGTTACTGCTGCGATGGTTAAAAAGCTGCGCTAAGCTTCTCGCCTGCGCACTGCTGTGCGAATTGCCCACAACCAAATCGAGGGTCGATGATGAGAGTCTCCCGAATTGCATTACTGGCGGCCTGTGCCGCATTGGGTGCTTGCGCCCAGACCAGCGAGGTGACGCGCTACAAGATTCCGAACTCCGACTTCCCGATCGCGGCAGCCGTCGAGGTTCCCACTAACCGGGCCGTCATCTATCTGAGTGGTGCGGGTCCCAGTGTCATCGACAAGAACGCGCCGGCCAATACGATCGCCGCCTTTGGCGACACCAAGACCCAGACCATCAGCGCGCTCAATTCGATTCGCGCTTCGCTACAGCGCATGCACCTCGACATCAAGGACATCGTCAAGATGCAGGCCTTCATCGTTGGCGATCCGGCGAAAGACGGCAAGATGGATTTCGATGGCTTCATGGAGGGCTATCGCCAGTTTTTCGGGACTGCGGATCAATCCAATCTGCCGGCGCGCTCGACCATGCGCGTGGCCGGGCTGGTCTCGCCGGGCTGGCTGATCGAGATCGAAGTCACCGCGGTTCGCCCTTAGCAAACCCGGCAACGCGCCTCGACTACGAACTGGGAAGTTCGTAGTCGAGCGTGTAGAAGTGCTTGCCTGATTCGATCCGAATATCGAGCGTTCCGGAGATTCCGGCGAGTTCCGCCAGGCCCGAATCAGGCACGATTGTCACACGCAGTTCCGGCGCGCCGCGATTCATGATGCCCCTGTGCAGCAGGGTGAATGAGCCGCTCTTGCCGCCCAGAGTCCCGGTGACCCGCTCGACCGCGACGTAACCCGCCGATCCCTTTACGCTGGTCCCCGCGATAAGCATCTCACCCTGCGAGGTCGCCACAAGATCACCCGTAAAGGTCTTGTCGATACTCATGCGTGCGCGCTGTTTCTCGGGGTCCTCGCTGGCCAGAGTCAATGGTACGAGGTTGACTTCGAAACTTCCGCTGGCACTAAGCGTCATATCGCGCTCCTGTATCCGGCAATCACATGGAGACGCCATTCACGCATGCTGGCGTCAGGGCGTCAAGCGATTGACAGGCTGCGCGGACACAAGCGATCGTGCCCGCGCCTCGCTCTGATCAATCAGGGCGTATAGCTCCACATATCGTTCATGACATTGGGCGAGTCGTCGTCAGCGTCGATCCCGACGCCGCCGAACAGATACAGGTGGCCGTTCGTGGCACGCCACGCGACCGCATTCTGGTGTGCGCCGATGATCACGCTCGAGCTGCCCGTGCCGAGCGTGCCATAGGTACCCGGATAGTTCGCTACGTTCGTGCCGTTCTGCCAGGCCCAGGTTCCGGCACTGGGTGAATATTCCCAGAGGTCATTGAAGTAGTTGCCGCTTGAATAGCTGCCACCGAACAGCCAGAAGTTACCGGAGCTGTCGGTCCATGCCACCGCGCCAACCCGTGCTGCCGGTGCGTTGGTGCTCACGACAGTTCCCTCGGTGCCATAGGAGCCGGTCGAATTGACGAGATTGTCGCCACTCATCCAGATCCACTTGAGCGTGGCAGGATCAAATCGCCAGAGATCGTTCAGAGTGCCAAGCGTCTGGGTTGAATCGTAGCCGTAGCCACCAAAGAGCCACAGATTGTCGGAGGTATCGCGCCAGCTGACGGCCGAACTGCGCCCGCCGGGATAGTTACCCGCTGCAGCAATTGCCCTGGTGCCATAGACGCCCGCCGCGTTCGCGGTAGTGATGCCGCCCATATAGGCCCATTCGTTGAGCGCGATGTTGAATTCCCAAAGATCTGCGAGATAACCAGTGGTGTTGGTGGAGTCAAGGCCGTTGCCCCCGGCGAGCCATAGGTGGCCAGCCGTGTCGGTCCAGGAGACCGCGCCGCTGCGCCCGCCAGGCTGGAATGTCGCGCCGGGTGTGTTGACGGCACCGTAGACGGCAGTGGACGTTGCGACCGTTTCGCCGCCGGCCACCCACTCCCAGGTCAGTGCGACCGGATCGTAGACCCACAGGTCATTGAGGTTACCGATCGTGCCGGCAGCGTCGTAGCCATAGCCACCGAAGAGCCACAGCTTGCCGCTCTTGTCGGTCCAGGTGGAAGCGTTGGAGCGTGCACCGGGGATGTTGGTGGTCAGTGGCGTTCCTTCGGCCCCATAAGTTCCCGCCGTGGCATACGCATTTGCGCCACCCATCCACTCCCATTCGTTCAAGCTCGGATTGAACTTCCACAGGTCATTCAGATAGTTGATTGGATTGCCCGCAGAATCATTGCCATAGCCGCCAAACATCCAGAAATTTCCGGCGTGGTCGGTCCAGGCGGCTGCCCCCTCCCGTGCGCCTGGCACATTGCCGCTTGCCGCGACTTGCAGCGCGCCGTAAGCACCCACCGCGTTGACCAGGTTAGAGCCGCCTTCCCAGGTCCACAGGCCCACGGGCGCTCCGGTGGCGGTGCCGGTACCGCCCGAACTGGAATTGGAGCTTCCGCCCCCACCGCAGGCCGCAAGCACAATCGACAGTGACAGGGCGGCTATCCACCCGCTATTGAGTCGCACGTTCATAACTATCGATCTCCTATGGATTGTTGCGAATGGCCGAGCTTGCTGCGCGCCTGATCCAGTCAAGTGACAACGCCCTGCGCGACAAGTTCGCCAGAGAGAGGATTCTTTGCATTCCCCCAATGTAGTCGTGTGTCGCAGGAGACCGGGAGCTGTGTTACAAGCTGTTGCACACCCCGCGCCCCGTTCCTCGAATGACGGCAGATGGGGTGGTGCTGTGTGCCTTGCCCTATACTCGTAAGCTGCCCGCCTGCGCAAGCCTCGACCATCGCCTGCCTACAATCATGCAAGCTGCCCCAAGCGTCCTCGAACTGCGTTTGAATTGGTGCGGTGCTATCGTCCTGATCATCGGGCTCGCCGCCGCCGCATTCATTTATGTCGCCGCCGAGGACAGTCGGCACTCCGTTCTGGGCTACGAGATCGTCGATGGCAAAACCTACGAGGTCACGCCCGATTCTTCCAAGCGCTATGTCGCCGATGTCGAGCGTTTCGGTGGCAAATCAGCGGTGATCGCCTCGGATCTCGCCGACTGGTTCGATCAGTTGTGGCATGGTGAACGCCTGGCCTATACGATTGGCACACTGTCGATCGCGGTTTCGTTGTTGTGCTTTTATGTCGCCCGGCTGTTCTCCGGGGGAGCGCACTATCCCGATCACCCTGATTAGCGGCCATATCGGCTTGTCATGCGTCAAAGCCGCGGCCGCCTTAGAACACATGAGGAGAAAATTATGACGGCGATCACCGCCCTGCTCGGATTCACCGCCTGGACGATTCTCTTGATCCTGCTCGTGATCGGCTATCGAGGAGTGCGTATTCTCGGTGGCACCCCCATCAATCACTGGCCGCGTCGCGCAAAGCCCGCAGATGATCCCGAGATCATTCGCAGTCTCGAAGATGCCCACGCCAACTGCCTTGAAAATCTGCCGGTTTTCGCTACCATCGTGCTGTGTGCCGTGGCGCTGGGCAAACAGGATGCCATCGCCGCACTGGCAAGTTATGTTCTCTACGCGCGGGTGTTGCAGACCCTCACGCACATGACCGGCACGACACAGATTCATGTCTACATCCGAGCCACTTTCTGGACGATTCAGGCCGTGCTCTTTGTGTGGATGCTGGTGCTGCTCACGCATTGAACCAGTTCAACACAATAGGAAACCGCCTCCCCGAGTCCGGGATGATATTGAGAGACATGCTCAGGAGTCGCTATGAGGTTCGCTAGATTCGTGCCCCTACTCGTGTTGATTTTCGCCGGGCAGTCATCAGTTGCAGCCCGCCTCCACAACTAACCAAAGCACAGATTGCTACGGTCAATTCGATGGCGAATCAAGTGGAGCAGATCTGCCTGAGCAGCGCCGCGTCACAGTCGCAAAAGAACGAAGCGCTGCGGATGATGATTAGCTGGGCAGCGGACCCGAAGGTCTGTGCGTGCCAGAGGGAATTGGTTAAAGCCGAGACGACACCGGATATTCTGGCAATGAGCCAAGAGGATCAGCGCGACTTCTATGGAAAGATGGCGGTGACGAAGGGGGCAGAATGCAGCGTTCCAATCATAAAGCAGAAATTTGCGGCGTCGTGCGAGCAGTTTTTCGGTGTCTTCGTAAATGAGCGACCACGTTCACCCGAGTTTCAGAAACGTTTGGATAGCCTGGGGGATCCAGACGGAACCAGCTTCGTGGCAAAGATGTGCGGCTGCATGGTGCCCGCCCTCCAGAAAATATCCACTAAGGACTGGGTGGATAGCTCTATGGCCCAATACAACGCTTATCTCGAGCGCAGGCGCTCCGGGAACAACGCAATCGCAACGCCCCCAGGAGCATTTGATGTAAGCGGTCAGTAAACCACGTCTAGTATTCGGTAGGTAAGTGGAGAATCATCGTGCCCACGTTCAATCAACGTGGGCACGTATGTCAGAGGGTCACTCAGAGTTATCAAGGCCGCTGCTGGTGGGGCGCAAGTCGGAC
>CAJCHO010000105.1 GCA_903970145.1 Mycobacteriaceae bacterium
GGCGACAAAGCGGCCCGAAGGTTTTAGGTCGCACAGCACCGGTACGCGCTTGCGGATCCGTTCGAAATCATCGATGTGCCAGGGGATTTGCGCGCTGTGCGCGATCGCCAGATAGTGGAGCACGGCGTTGGTTGAACCGCCGATGGCCATGATCACCGCTACGGCGTTCTCAATCGATTCCCGCGTAATGATGTCGCGCGGTTTGCGGTCCGCGCGCACGGCCTCAACGAGCACCCGCGCCGAAAGATCGGCTGACAGTGTTTTCTCCTCGTCCGGATTGGCCATCGTCGACGAGTACAAAAGACTCATGCCGAGCGCCTCGAAGGACGAGCTCATGGTGTTGGCTGTGTACATGCCGCCGCAGGAGCCCGAACCGGGACAGGCGCGCTGCTCGATCTGATCGAAATCCTCCTGGCTCATGCGCCCGGCTGAAAATTCGCCAACCGCTTCGAAGGCCGACACGATTGTGAGGTCCTTGCCCTGGTAGTGGCCCGGTCGAATCGTGCCGCCGTACACATAGATGCCGGGGACATTGGTGCGCGCCAGCGCCATCATGCCGCCCGGCATGTTCTTGTCGCAGCCGCCGATGACGACGCAACCATCGAGCCATTGACCCATGGTGACGGTCTCGATGCTGTCGGCGATTACTTCGCGCGAAATCAGGGAGTACTTCATTCCCTCGGTACCCATGGCCATGCCGTCCGAGATCGTCGGGGTACCAAAGATCTGGGCATTGGCGCCGGACTCGACGACGGCCGCGACGGCAGCGTCGGCGAGTTTTTGCAGGCCGGAATTGCAGGGTGTGACTGTCGAGTGGCCGTTGGCAACGCCGATCATCGGTTTCTCGAAGTCCTGCTTGCGATAGCCCATGGCGTAATACATGGACCGATTGGGCGAGCGCGCCACGCCCTGCGTGATGTTTTTCGAGCGGCGATTGTCCGGCATGGGATCCTCTTCTAGGCGCGCCCGCATTCAGTTGGCGGGACCAGCGCACACCAATGATCGCCAAACGCCGTCAGTCTGTCCAATCGCCCGCGCGCGGTGTGCTAGCATCGTCGCGCCTGCTATTAGCACCTCGCCCTACCCATGTTCAGCCAACCCACTATCGACCCCATCGCGTTCCACATCTGGCGCCTGCCGGTGCACTGGTACGGGCTCATGTACCTGATGGGGTTCATCGTCTTCTCGCTCTTGGGTCGCTGGCGCATCGCCCATCGTCCGGGGATCATCACCGTCAGGGACCTCGATGACATGGTCTTTTTCGGGGCGATTGGCGTGGTGCTGGGCGGGCGCCTCGGCTATGCCCTGTTCTACCAGAGCGACAAGTACCTCCATCATCCGATCGAGCTGCTCTATGTCTGGCAGGGCGGCATGTCGTTTCATGGCGGCTTGATCGGCGTGATCGTCGCCATGATCTGGTTCGCGCGCTCGCGCTCCCTGGACTTTCTTGATCTGATGGACTTCGTCGCGCCGCTGGTGCCCACCGGGCTTGCCTTTGGTCGGCTGGGCAATTTCATCAACGGCGAGTTATGGGGTCGGCCAACCGACGTGCCATGGGGAATGCATTTTCGGGATGCGCCAGGAACGGCGGCACGCCACCCTTCGCAAATCTATGAACTCCTCCTCGAAGGAGTGCTGCTGTTCGTCATACTGTGGATCTATTCATCGCGCCCGCGGCCGCGCGGAGCGGTCGCGGCGCTGTTTCTGATTGGCTATGGCTGTGTGCGCTTCGGTGTCGAATTCACGCGCGAGCCGGACTCGTATCTCGGGCTCCTGTGGTTCGGATTGTCGATGGGTCAGTGGCTGTCGATCCCGATGATTCTGCTTGGGCTCTGGGTTTTCTGGCGCGCTCACCGGAACGCGATCCCGAGCTAGGCAGCTGCCGGCCAGGAAAGCGAGCTCAGCAGATCGGCGAAGCGCTCTCCCTGCACCACTACGTGGGCACGTAGCGCCTGCGCTGCGGCCTCACTGTCTGCCGCGGCGATGGCGGCCACAACCTTGCCATGCTCGCCAAAAGACGACTCAAGCCGGTCGCGCACCCGCAATTGCAGACGCCGGTAGACCCGTAGGCGGCGGTTCAACTGAGTCGCCTGGCTCGCCAGAAATTCGTTGTGGCTGGCCGCGTAGATCAGGCCATGGAAATGCTCGTTGGCGTAGTAGTAGGCGTCCAGGTCCGCGCCGCGCGCCTGGTTTGCGCATTCGAGGTGCGCTGCTTCCAGTTCGCGCAATTGCTCCTGGGTGATGCGGCGCGCAGCCAGACGTGCACACATTGCTTCCAGTTCCCCCATTACCTCGAACATTTCAAGCAGAGCGCGCGGCTCAAGCTCGGCCACAATCGCGCCGCGGCGCGGTCGAATCTCGATCACACCGATCGAGGCAAGCTGGATAAGGGCTTCGCGCAAGGGCGTACGCGAGACCCCGAATTGGGCCGCCAGATCAACTTCGTCCAGACGCGTACCCGGCACCCAGCGGCCCATCGCGATCCGCTCTTCGATGGCGTCGCGCAGTTCTTCCGAGAGCTTTTTCTTCATAAGCCACAGTTTTACCGAATATTGCATAAAGTACAATCAATATTGTATACAATATGATTAATCAGGTACACAAATCATGGCCTCCATCGACCCTCGCCCCTCCCAGTCGCGCAGCTCACCAGCTGCCCTCCCGGGCGCGCGTGCTGTGGCGCGTGGTGATTCCCTCGGTGAGCGCTTAAGGTCCTGGCTGACCCGTCAGGGTCCCACCCTGAACTCGGCAGGTGCGGCCGCGCGGCTGGCGCGCGTTCTGCTTCGAGACCTGGCAAGACAGACCCATTCAGGCGCGACACGACCTCCCGCGGCACGCTGGCGTCATGTCTACGATGAGGCCGGGGACAATGAGCGCCTGCGGCTGATCGAGGCGCTGGGCAGCGAACTGGCTGGCTTTTTGGAGGCGCCCCGCGACGCCTTGATCGATGCATTCTTAAATCAGCTGCATGCGTGTCCGGGCGGTCTCGCGTGGCTGGTGCAATTTCGCGCGCAGCTTCTCGTTGCCTCTGGCACAAGCACTGCCTGCCTGGCCCTTGAGCGCAGCCTCGCGCGACTGTTTTCCGAGTGGTTCGACGTCAAGCGACTTCAGATGCGCGAAATCAGCTGGGACTCGCCGGCTTCCCTCCTCGAAAAGCTCATCCGCTACGAAGCCGTACATGCCATCAGCTCGTGGAACGATCTGCGCAATCGCCTCGACAGTGACCGCCATTGCTACGCGCTCTTTCATCCAGAGATGGGTGACGAGCCGCTGATCTTCGTCGAACTCGCGCTGCACGCAAAAATGGCGGGTGACCTCGCCGAACTGCTCGATCAGTCTGCGCCGCTGGCAGATCCGGGACGCGCCCGCTGGGCGATCTTTTATTCCATTTCGAACACCCAGCCTGGCTTGCGCGGGATCAGTTTCGGCAATTTTCTGTTAAAGCGCGTCATGGCACGCCTGGCCGAGCGCGATCCTCAAATTCGCGCCTACGCCACCCTGTCACCGATTCCGGGGCTGCGCAACTGGGTTTGCGCACTCGACGCTCGCCAGCTTGATCTCCACCTCGGCGAGCGCCATGCGCAGCGCTTGCGCCGGGCGCTAAGCCAGACCGAGATGCCCAGCGGGGCGGCACTCGCGCAAGCACTCGTACAACAGAGCGCCGGTGCAAGGCACGAGGCGCTTCGAGAGGCGGCCATGCGTCTGGCGCTGGCTTACCTTAGCCAGCAGCCTCGTCAGGGTGTCCCACTCGATCCGGTGGCACGCTTTCACCTTGGCAATGGGGCGCGCGTCGAGCGCTTGAACTGGTTCGCCGATCCTAGCGAGCAGGGGCAGCAACAATCCTTCGGAATCATGGTGAACTACCGCTACGTTCCGGAGAAGCTCGAGCGCTACAGCGCACGCCTGCACGATGGGACAATCAGCTTCGGCCGCGCCGCAAGACGGCTAATATAGCGCCCATGGCGCATATTGATTTGACTCGCGACAACGCGATCGCGACCCTTTGGCTTGCCCACGAGGGCCATCGCAATGCGCTGACACACGAGATGTGGAAGCAGCTGCGCGAGCGCCTCACCGAACTGTCCGCGGACACCAGTCTGCGCTGCGTCGTCATCACCGGGGCGGGCACCGACTTTGCAAGCGGTGCCGACATCAGCGAGTTTCCACAATTGCGTTCCAATCCCGCTGCGCTGCGGCATTACCATGAAGAGATCATCGCGCCGGCACTCACCGCAATCGATGATTGCCTGCATCCGACCGTGGCTGCGGTGCGCGGCGTGTGCCTTGGCGGCGGCTTCGAGATCGCCTGCCGTTGCGATCTGCGCATCTGCGAGGACAGTGCGCGCCTGGGTGTACCAATCAATCGCCTCGGTTTTCCGATGGCACCAGCCGAGTTGGCTGGACTCGTGGCGCTTGCCGGACGGGCGCTGGCTCTAGAACTCTTGCTCGAGGGGCGCATCCTGTCGGCACAAGAAGCGGTTGCGAAGAATCTGGTCACCCGCGTGGTTGCCGACGACGAACTGGCGCAGGCGGTGCGCGAATGCAGCGCACGGATAGCCAGTGGCGCGCCACTTGCGGCGCGCATCAATCGACAATTGGTACGTCGTCTGGACGCACAGCGAGCAACGCTTGATGCGGCGCAACTCGATTTTGCTTTCTCCTATGCCAACTCCCGCGATCATCTGGAAGGCGTGCAGGCCTTTCTGGAAGGTCGTGCCCCACACTTTACCGGCAGCTGACTAAAATCCGTCCATGATCAATGCCAATCTGTACGCCATCCTCGCGGCAAATTTCCCCGGGGACAAACAGGCCTGTGCAATCGAGACCGACTCGGGCGAGTACTACACGTGGGAAGATCTCGAGCGCGGGTCGGCGATGCTCGCCAATCTCCTGCACGACAGCGCATTGCCGCCGGGCTCACGCATTGCCGTGCAGGTGGAAAAATCCGTCGAGGCCCTCATCCTCTATCTGGCGGTGCTGCGCGCCGGCCTCGTGTACGTTCCTCTGAATACCGCCTATCGCGCCAGCGAACTGGAACACTTCTTTGGTGACGCTCAGCCGGCAATCGTCGTGTGCGCTCCGGGAGACTTTGTGTGGCTCTCGCGCCTCGCGTTCGCCAGTGGTGTCCAGCAGGTTTTTACGCTGGGTTCGCAGCGCGACGGCAGCCTGCTCGCTCGGGCGGCGCGCAGGAGTGACCGCTTCACGACAGTAGCGATGGGTAACGACGATCTCGCCGCGATCCTTTATACCTCGGGCACGACCGGTCGCAGCAAGGGGGCGATGCTCTCGCACGGCAATCTGTCCTCCAACGCCCATGTCCTGCGCACGTTCTGGGGCTGGCAAGCCGACGACGTGCTCTTGCATGCACTGCCACTGTTCCATGTCCACGGCCTGCTCGTCGCCTGTAACGGCGCCCTGATCAATGGCAGCAAGATGATCTTTCACTCCCACTTCGCGGCGCGCCGAGTGCTTGCCGACCTGCCGCGCGCAACGGTATTCATGGGCGTGCCAACCTTTTATACGCGCCTGCTGGCTGAGGAGGGATTCGATGCCCGCGCATGCACCAAGATGCGCCTGTTCGTGTCAGGTTCCGCACCCCTGCTGTTGCAGACCTTTGAAGATTTTGCCCGGGTATCGGGGCACGTCATCCTGGAGCGCTATGGCATGTCCGAGACGCTGATGCTGGTTTCCAATCCCTACCTGGGTGTACGGATCGGCGGAACCGTGGGCGTAGCGCTACCCGGCGTCGCAGTAAGGGTCAGTGATGGCAGCGGACAACCGTGTGCGCCGGGCGAGATCGGCGCCATCGAGGTCAAAGGGCCCAATGTATTTAGTGGTTACTGGCGCATGCCTGACAAGACGCGCGAGGAATTCACGAGCGACGGCTATTTCATCACCGGGGATCTTGGCAAGTGGGTAGTGCCGCAGCCGGGTGAGCCGCCCTACCTGACGATAGTCGGGCGCTCCAAAGATCTCATCATAACCGGCGGATACAACGTGTATCCAAAGGAGGTCGAGGGTTTTATCGATCGCCTGCCGCAGGTGGTCGAGTCCGCGGTCATTGGTGTGCCGCATCCTGACTTCGGAGAAGCGGTGACGGCGGTGGTAGTGGTGCGCGCCGATAGTG
The DNA here is from genome assembly GCA_903970145.1 of Mycobacteriaceae bacterium. GTDB lineage: Bacteria > Pseudomonadota > Gammaproteobacteria > Burkholderiales > Burkholderiaceae_D > CAJCHO01. The sequence continues at coordinate 6,128 of CAJCHO010000105.1, forward strand.
CGAAAGACGAGCAGACGATCGTCGCGACCCTGAAGTCACAGATCGCCAACTTCAAGGTACCCAAGCGCGTGTACTTTGTCGATCAGCTGCCGCGCAATGCGATGGGCAAGGTCCAGAAGAATCTGCTGCGCGAGCGATTCGCCTCGGCTTAAGTTTCGGCGGCGGGTAGCAGTTCGCGGCCGGCCATGCGCTCAAGAATTCTAAGTGGCGAGTGCTCCGGATAAGCGAGCGCGGCGCGCGGCAGGTGGATGGTCTGCTCGATCATATACTGGCCGGACTCGGCCGCGTGCATGACCTGGTCAGAAAAACAGATCCACGAGGAAGCCGGCGCAAATTCGATGCGCTGTTGCGCGCAATCGCGCTGATAGCCAAGGTCTGCCTTGGCCCGGTCATGCAGATGGAGCATGTAGTGATCGTAGGCTGAGCGCTTGCGCTTGGTGATCCCGAGCGAATGAATCAGAGCGGCGAAGCCTGGCAGAGGCGCCGAGATGTTCGGCACGAAGCGCCGTGCCATGTCCTCGAAGGACTCGCCCACCCGCCAGACGCGCGCGCTGGTTCCAACATTGCTGAACACACGCAGAATGCGCAGGCCGCGAGTGGGATTCGACGGAAAGGCGTCGACATGCAGACGGGTGTCGTCCTTGCGCCATGACAGGGCCGCTTCTCCGGTGCCCGTCGGACGGGGGCGAAAGCTGGTTCCAGCAGGACGCATGGCCGGCCCGTAACCCGGAAACATCTGGGTCAGAAGGTGCATGCTCGCACTGCGATAGCGCGTGAGCATGGCAAGCAGGCCCTCCTGATCGTTCGCGCTGGCATCGGTGCCATACAGCGTGGCGCTATCTCCCCGGATGTAGATGCTCTTGCGTTTTTGGTTAGTCAATGACGGGTCGAGATAGTGCTGCTCGCTGCTACTGAGCGCAAAACAGAGATTGGGACAGTAGAGCACCGCACCGTCCTCAAGTGCCGCTTGCCACGCCGGGTCGGGGGCCGCGTTCAGCTGCCAGTCCTGTAGATCAAGTCGCTCGATGCTCATCCGTGTAAAGCCTTCCAGAACATGAAACTGCCCAGCCCAAGCAATAGCAGAGCAAACAGGCGCGTCAAGCGCAGGGCCGACAGACTGTGTGCCACTCGCACGCCCACGGGCGCACCCAGAATGCTTGCCAGAGCCACCGTAACGAGCGCGGGTAAGTAGACAAGGCCCAGCGAGTGTTCCGGTAAGCCGGCCAGAGACCAGCCGTGATACACGTTGCTGAAGGTACCAATCAGAGCGATCGGAAAAACCAGAGCCGCCGAGGTGGCGATCGCATTATGCATCGCGACGTTGCACCAGGTCATGTAGGGCACCGACAGAAAGCCGCCGCCCCCGCCGACGATCCCCGAGACAGTACCAATGAGGGCGCCAACCAGAGACATGAGCGGCCACTCAGGCAACTCTCGCGAAGCTGGGGCGGCTGCGTTGAACCACATGCGCAGCGCGGAGGCAAAGACGAAGATCGCGAAGACGGTCGACAGGGCCGCGGCCGACAGTTCACTGGCGATTCCCGGACCGATCCATGAGCCCACCAGCAGGCCAGGAGTCAGGGCAAGCACGATTGGCCAGCGTACCGCGCCGCGCGCGTGATGAGCGTAGACGCTGACCAGCGAGGTACAAAAAATGATCGCCAGGGAGGTCGCGATTGCCATGTGCACGCCGTAGGGGTGGGCAAGCCCGTAGGCGTCGAAGACCAGCGTGAGTGCCGGGACCAGCAGGATGCCGCCGCCAATGCCGAACATGCCGGCGGTCACCCCCGTGACTGCGCCGAGCACTATCAGTACCAGAAGAAGGGAAAGACTCACTGCAGATGACTTCTAGCGCATCAGGCGCGCCTGGATGAAGCGCAGTTCGGCAGGTGTCACCGGCGTGATCGAGAGCCGGTTGCCACGCGCCAGCAGTGGCATGGCGGCCAGCTCTTTGTAGGTCCGTAATTGCGCGAGCGGAATCAGCTCGACTTTTTTCGTGATGCGCACGTCGACGAGCAGCCAGCGCGGTTCGCTGGGGCTCGCCTTGGGGTCGAAATAATCGCTCTTGGGATCAAACTGCGTCGGATCGGGATACGCGCCGCTGACGACCTCGGCCAGACCAGCGATCCCAGGCTCCGGACAGCTTGAATGGTAGAACAGGACCACATCGCCGATGCGCATCTGGTCGCGCATGTAATTGCGCGCCTGATAATTGCGCACCCCGGTCCAGGCCACCGTGCGACGCGGGGCTGCGAGAGCATCATCGATGCTCACTTCAGAGGGCTCGGACTTCATCAACCAGGCGTTGGCCATTTTTTACGTCCTGGACTGCAGGGCTTGTTCGCCAAAACAAAACGACCGGGACGCAGGTCTCCGGTCGTTCCAAAATAAGGGCCCCGCCGTTGTCGCCAGGTCGTCTATCCTGAACCTAGGGTCCAGGGGGTCGCAGGCACCAGCACATCAGGTTCATCCGACGAGGGATGATCGCAACAGCGCCGGAATGATTCCACAACCGGTCAACACATATTGGTTCAAGGAATGTCTGACCTAAAGCAAACACGGCAGGGTAAGCTCAACAGCCAGTGGGACACCTGCTTGGAGTACCCCTTGGCTCTTGAGCCTCACCCACATTCAGAACAGCTTTTCCTGGGGTGAGAGCGCGGCATCCAACGCCGTGTTCATGCTTTGAATTCTACGCTTAAAATCCCCGAAGGCAAGCTCCGAGAATGCGCCGGTGCGCGTGCTCAGCAACTCGTTGGCAATGCTTAGCGCAGCGAATACCGCAATGCGATCATTGCCCGTAATTTTTCCGCTATCGCGGATCGAACCCATCTTTTCATCGACATAGGCGACTGCTGCCAACAGCGCATCCTTCTCGTCGGTGGCGCACGAGAGTCGGTAGTCGCGTCCGAGAATTTTTACGTTCAGTTGCTCTACCTTGGGTTCGGCCATTGCGTGCACTCACTCCGTCGCCGGCAATTTCTCGATTAGGGCTTCGATCCGCTGACGTGCGGCGTCGAGCCGCGAGCGCAGCGAGCGTGATTCCGCCTGCGCATCAACCAGACCCTGACGCAACGTCGCATTTTCTGCGCGCAGCGAATTGGCCAGTTGCGCAAGCTGTTCAATGCGCGCGGCAATCTCGTCGAGTTCGGAAAGCATTGCTCAATGGTATGGATGGACGCGAGGCGCGTCAAGCAGACTTCCGCAGTAGAAACAATCGTTTGCAAGACAATGGTGAGAAAGTACTGCGCAAAAGCCACAAGCCCGTGCGAGCGCGCCGATATTTGACGATCGCGCGAGCGCTCCCGTAGACTTGCGCCACTTGGTGCAGGCGCGAGTCACATCGCGCCGTTAAACGGGAAACAGCAGGATCGCAGATCGATCCAAGCTGTGCTGCCCCCGCAACGGTACGCAGGATTCCGGCTCGAATTCGATCCGGAAAGCCCCGTCAAAGCCACTGTGCGATGTGCATGGGAAGGCGACGCGGTAACTCCTGCTAGCCCGGATACCGGCCAGGACCCAAGAGGGACACTGCGGGTGAGTAGTGGTCTTCGCGGTCAGGATTGGCCGCGCGCCATCATCTCGTTGGGCATTTCGCCCGGTCTCCTCGCCAGCTCGAATACGCGCCGCGGGGATGCGGCGCAGGGAGATGAAAAAATGAATAAGCCAACTAAGCGTCGCCCCGGCGCGCGCTCGACCGCTGTCTGGTTTTGTTGTGCCGTGCTGTTAGCGCAGTTTGGCGGTCGCGCCCAGGCCGCCGATCCCGACCCGAGCGTACCGGCGGAGGCCGTCGTTGTGACGGCCTCGCGACTCGCGCAGTCCGTCTCGGACGCTTTGCCGAGCACCACGCTCATCACTCGTGAGGAGATCGAACAGAGCCAGGAGCTTGACTTGGTCTCGCTCTTGCGTCGCGTGGCAGGTGTCGAGATCGGACAAAGCGGGGCGCTGGGTGCCCAGGCATCGATTTTCATGCGCGGCGCCAATTCGAACCAGACTTTGGTGCTCGTCGACGGTGTGCGCATGAACGCAGTCGAGAGTGGTGGCGCGCTGATCGAGCACCTCATGGCCAGCGACATCGACCACATCGAGATCGTGCGCGGCAATGTCTCCGCCCTTTATGGATCGCAGGCTGTCGGAGGTGTCATCCAGATCTTTACGCGAGCCGGCTCCATGGATCCTGGCACAAGCGTCAACTTCGCGGCCGGTACGGCACGCTCGCTCGATGCGTCGCTCGCCACTGCGCAGGTCTGGGGTGGCGACGGAGAACGCACCCGCGCCGCATTGAATGTCTCCGGTGACGCGCAAAAGGGGTGGTCGACCCTTGACACCCAGCTCGTGCCGGATGCCAATCCCGACAAGGACGGCTATCGCAACGGCAGCCTGTCGGCCGCCTTGTCACAGCAGATTGGTCCCGCTGATATTGGCCTGGACGTCTTCGAGTCGCGCGGCCGTCTCGAATTTGGCGATCCAAGCGACTACAGCTATCTCGACCCAAACTACAATGGGCGCACCGAGACGAATCTGGAGCAGACGCAGATCGAGAACGCCAGCCTGCATGCGAGTGTGGCGCTCGGCCAATCGTGGACCAGCAAACTCACCGTCAGCTCGCAACACGACTTTTCGCAGGACTCGTCCTCCTTTGTGCTCTCACCCGTCATTGGAACGACCGACAGTCGCACCACGCAGTACGACTGGGAGAATACTGTACGCATCGACGCCGGCCAGCGCATCCTGGTATCGATCGGGAATGTCGTGGAAAGCGGAGTCTCAAGCGCCTACGTGCAAACCTTCTCGCGGACCGTCGACTCGGCCCTCCTTGGCTATGTTGGCAACTTCGGCAACAACGAACTCCAGGCAGATTTGAGGCGTGACCACTACTCAGATTTCGGCAATGCCGACAGTGGCCTGTTAGCCTATGGCTATCGACTGGGTGGTGGCTGGAAAGCGATTGCCGAGCTGTCGACGGCCTTCGACGCGCCAAGCTTCGACGACCTCTACTACCCTTATTTCAGCAATCCGGCTCTGCAACCGGAGAAATCGCGCAGCGCCGAGCTTGGCATACAGTACGACGCCAAGAGTCTGCACACACGAGTGGATGCCTACCGAACCGATGTGCGGGACCTGATCGAATTCAACTCGTCCTTCATCCCCGAGAACGTGGCGCAGGCGAAGCTGGAGGGCATTGAGGCGAGCTTCAGTGGCGGGTGGCAGAAATATACGGCCTATGCCAATCTCACCTTGCAGGATCCGGTCAACGAGACGACCGGGCAGGCGCTCGAGCGTCGCTCCCATCACAGTTTCAATTTCGGAATTGCGCGCGATGACGGACCGTGGCGCATGGCTCTGGACGTCATCAGTGATGGCCCGCGTCCCGATTCGGACATCAACACCGGCATGCCGGTCGAGCTGGCCGGCTACGCGGTCACCAATCTGCTTGTACGCTATGCGATCGACCCGCGTACCACCACCAGCGTATCCCTGATGAACGCCTTTGATCGGCGCTATTTCCTTGTAGACGGCTACAACACGGCCGGTCGGGTGCTGATGTTTGGCGTTTCGTTCAAGCTATGAATCCGCGCCAGGCGCTGCGCCTTTGGGGACTGCTCCTGGCGCTGCTCCTGGCGATCACGCTCATCGCGCTGGCGTGCGGCAGTGCCTCGCACGGCCTGATTGATAGCTGGCAAGCCCTCATCGATCCCTCTCATCCGGCGCACGGCATCCTGATGCAGTTGCGCCTGCCGCGCATTGGCAATGGCTGTGTGGTCGGAGCCTTGCTCGCCTGCTCAGGGGCCACGCTGCAGGTGCTCCTGCGCAATCCCCTGGCTGAGCCCTATGTACTGGGCCTATCGGGGGGCGCCGCGCTCGGCGCCCTGGTTGCTCTGAGTCTGGGCTGGTCGACGTTTCTGCTAAGCGGCTGCGCCGCTGCGGGTGCTGCCTTGTCGCTGGCGCTCCTGCTGGTACTGGCGCGTCGCGAATTCCACGGCTCGGTCGAGGAGGGGGCCGCAGAGCGACTGCTCCTGTCAGGGATCATGCTTGCCGCATTGTGGGGTGCGCTGATTACTCTGCTGCTGAGCCTGTCCGCGCAAAATCGATTGCAGGCCCTGATCTTCTGGTTGATGGGAGACCTGAGCGCCGCGCCCGGCGCGGCATGGGCCTGGTTGGTATTGCTCGCGGTTTTCGTGGCCACCCTGCGCGAGGCGCGTCAGATGAATCTGCTCGCGCGCGGTGAGGATTGGGCCGCGACCCTGGGAGTCGCGGTCGGTCCCCTGAAGCTTCGCCTGGTGGTGCTGGCCGCACTAGCGGCGGGTACCGCGGTCGCGGTGAGCGGCCCGATAGGATTTGTCGGCTTGGTCGCGCCGCATCTGGTACGCATGGCGTACGGCAACGACCAGCGCGTCCTGATTCCGGCGGCTGCGCTGGTTGGGGCTTCGCTCGTCACTGGTGCCGACCTGCTTGCGCGAATCGTGCTTGCACCCCAACAGCTACCGGTCGGTGCGGTGACGGCCGTGCTCGGCGCGCCACTGTTCCTTTTTCTTCTATGGCGGCAAAGAAGATGAGATTGCGCGTAGAGGGGCTAGATCTCGTGCGCGGGCAGCGCGTACTGGCCCGCAGTTTGGACCTGGAGGTCGAGCCGGGGCAGCTGTGGTGCGTGCTCGGTCGCAATGGCACCGGTAAAACAACGCTGTTGCGCACGCTCGCCGGACTTGAACCAGTGAGCAATGGAGGCATCGAACTAAACGGGGTCGAGCTCACCGCCTGGGATTGGCGCGAGCTGGCACGCGAGCGGGCATTCATGGCGCAAAAGCAGCGCGACGCATTTCGCGCCAGCGTGCTCGAAACCGTGGTGGCCGGTCACTTCGCGCAGCACGGCGCGGGCCTGTTCGGATCGTGGTTCGATGACCAGAGCGAGGCGGACCAGGCGCTGGAGCTACTTGCAGCGCTGGGACTCGGCGAGTTTGGGGGGCGCGACGTAACGACGCTTTCGGGCGGTGAGCGCCAGCGTGTAGCCCTGGCTTGCGCCTTGATGCAGGATCCAAGTCTGTTGCTGCTTGACGAGCCTTTATCCCATCAGGACTTCGACATGCAACAGGGCTTGCTGACCCTGCTGCGCGAACGACTGGCCGCGCGCCAACGCCTCGCTGCGGTAGTACTTTCGGTCCATGATGTCAATCTGGTGTTGCGCCATGCCAGTCACGTGGCGCTGTTTGATGGCGCCGGTGAGGTGCTATGCGGTCCGATTGATCTGGTTATGAATGCCCAAAACCTGTCTCGCGCATATCGTCATGTGCTAATCGAATGTGTCGATGGCGGCCAGCGCTGGTTCGCCGCGCGCTAACCAGATGCAATCTGGTGGCACCACTTTCGCGCAAATATTTGACGCAAGTGGACCTTTCGCGTATAAAGACTGAGCAAGGTATTCAAGCAGAGAATTTGTTGGTCGTACCCCTTCTGCAGTCAGTCGGTACTCCGTTCGTCATTTTCCCCTTGATGGTCCTGCGATAGTGGCAGCGCGCATGCGCCGCCTGTCTTTTCATTTTTGAGGAAAATAAGTATGGCAACCGGTACCGTTAAGTGGTTCAACGACGCAAAGGGTTTTGGTTTTATTGCTCCGGACGAAGGTGGTGACGATCTGTTCGCGCACTTCTCCGCGATCCAAAACAGCGGCTTCAAGTCGCTGCAGGAAAACCAGAAGGTCTCGTTCGACGTAACCCGTGGACCCAAGGGTCTGCAGGCTTCGAACATCAAGCCCCTGTAAAGTAGTATTCGGTCCGGCTCCACGAGCCGGACCGTCCGTTTTTGCGATGCAGCGCGGTCCTGCCTAGAGACTGCTCCTGCTGCTAGCCTCCTTCCCAAGGAATTGCCCGGCCCGATTCGGCGGCCATCGGCGTCTTCCTGTCACTGCGTGTGATGTAAGATATCCATCGATTCAGCGCTTGCCATAGCCCACCAAGGCCGCCAGCGTCGGCACGGGTGTTTCCACTGCGGGGGACTTTATGACGGTAATCATCGTCGCGAATCCGAAAGGCGGGGTCGGCAAGAGCACCATTTCGACCAATCTTGCTGGCTATTTTGCGCGCCGCGGTGAATCGGTGATGCTCGGCGACACGGACAAGCAACAATCGTCCCGCGCCTGGCTGGGGATCCGCTCGAAGGACTTGCCCCTCATCCAGAGTTGGGACGAGGAGGGTGGCCAGCTACGAACCCCGAAAGGCATCGCGCACGTCGTACTTGACACGCCCGCTGGTCTTGCGGGCGAGCGTCTCAAGGAATTATTGCGAATTGCGGATCGGGTCGTCGTACCCCTGCAACCGTCTATGTTTGATATCCTCGCCACCCGCGATTTCCTCGCGCATCTCGCCGAGCGCAAGGCTGTTCGCGAACGCCACACCCGAATCGGCGTGCTGGGCATGCGCGTGGACGCGCGCACCCGTTCTGCCGAGCAACTGCAGCGTTTTGTCGAGGGGCTGGGACTACCGGTGCTCGGTTACCTGCGCGATACCCAGAACTATGTACAACTCGCAGCCCATGGTCTCACGCTCTGGGACGTCGCGGCCTCGCGGGTAGAGAAGGACCTTGCGCAATGGCAATCGGTCATCGACTGGGTGGATCGCGACTGAGCGCCGTAGCTAATTGCGCGACGCATCGAGTGCGGTACACAGGATCTCGGCGCCATCGAGTACACGCGGCGTGGCGCGCGTTATCAGCGCCGCCGGCAGGACGATGAACTGATTCTTGCGGACTGCGGAAAGCTGCCGCCACCTCCGCCAGCGTTCTTGCTGCTCCTTCTCATGACCGGATTCGCCGGCCATGACAATGAATTCCGGATCTGCTGCGAGCACTGCTTCCTGGCTGACCGTCGGCGTTAGCGGACCGAGTCCGTCAAAGACATTCACGCCTGCGCACAGGCGCAGCACACTGGATATGATGTGGCGCCCATTGATCGTCATCAGCGGGTCGTCCCATACTTCGTAGAATATACGGCGCGAGGCTCGCCCGCTGTAGCGTGCCGTCAGTCCCGCGACACGCAGCCGAAAAGCGGCGGCTGCGGCTTGACCGGTCGCGCCGTGGCCGGTCAACTCCCCAAGACGCTCAAGCGAGCTTGCGATCTGCTCCAGAGTGCTGGGGTCGCTTCTGAATACCGTGATCCCAAGGCGCTCGAGCGCTGCGATCTGTCCGGCATTGTTCCCGCTCGTCCAGGCGATCACCAGATCCGGCTTCAGAGCCGCGATCGCCTCCAGATCGAAGCCGCGATCCCCGCCGATGCGCGGCAGGGAATTGGCCTCTGGCGGGTAGTCGCTGAACGCCGAAACGGCAACGACCTGCGAGAGCGCGTCGACATCTGCGAGCAGTTCAGTAGCGTGCGGTGCCAGGCTGATGATGCGCTGTGCCGGTTGTGCCAGACGGATCTCGTTGCCGCTGTCGTCGATTGCATGCACCGGCACGGCGTGCGCGTTTGCCCACGGAATGCTTAGGCAGGCGGCGCAGGTTATCGCACCCAGGTGCCGCCCTAATCTTGAGAGTTGCATCGTTGCCTGTCGATTCGGATGAAAAATCTGCGACCGGCCTGCCGATCGATCGCGCTCGCTGCAGATTGGAGCGTGCGACCGACTATATACTAGGCACGACATGCGTATTTTACTGAAAGTGTCTGCTGTCCTGGCCTTGGGCTACCTCGTCCTGTGCGCTGCGGTCGCCATTCGTCAGCGCTCGCTGCTTTACTACCCGCAGGCGCCGGTGCCGCATGGTCCGGCGGACGCCATCACCCTGAACGTGGAGGGGGCGCAACTGGAAGTGCTCGTGAGTTCACCGGGCGCGGCCGATGCAGTGATCTACTTCGCCGGCAATGCGGAGAATGCAAGCCATGCCAGGCCGGCGCTCCTGGCTGCCTTCCCGGATCGCGCGCTATACCTGCTCAACTACCGCGGCTTTGGGGCCAGCACCGGCGAGCCAAGCGAAGCGGCCTTGCGTTCTGACGCCGAGGCCCTGTTTGACTACGTGCGCCAACGCCACGCGCGCATTATCTTGGTCGGCCGCAGTCTTGGATCGGGTGTCGCCATCGGTTTGGCGAGGCGCGATGAGGTTCAGCGGCTCATACTGATAACGCCCTACGACAGCGTGGAGCGACTGGCGCGAGCGAAATTCTGGTTCCTGCCTGTTCATTGGCTCATCAGGGACCGCTTCGAGTCGTGGCGTTATGCGCCAGCGGTGCATGTGCCCACTCTTGTCCTGGCCGCCGAGCACGATGACGTGGTGCCGCGCGCCAACACGCTGCGCCTTATGGACTCATTTCCACCCGGCGTCGCAAAAATGGTCGTTGTGAGCGACGTTAACCATCACACGATTGCCGATAGCCCCCGATATTCCGATTTGCTGGGTGGCGCTTGAGTCGTACTAGGTAGTGCCCCGCAGAGGTCCTTCACAATGTGCTATCAGTAGACCCATACTGGTGATCGCGCGCCGATGTCCTGATGAGCGGGCATGTTTTCGGTGCAGGTGTGCAGGCGCAACCAGGAGGGGATGCAGGCATGATCAGCTCGATCCAGAAAGTCGCGGCTCTTCTAGGCGCAGCCACCCTCTCGGCCTGCACGCTATTGCCCCACACCCAGACCACGCGGCCGTTGATCGAAGGGCGCATTCTGGTCGATGGAACGCCTTACGGCGGCTTGCCCGTCAAGGTCTGCACCATCTGGCAATCTCCCAATCGCTGCGAATGGATGGCAAGCACCGTGACCGACAGCCGTGGCAAGTTCGTGCTTGGAGGGTCTTCTGAATTTGTCTGGACTCCCGAGATGCCTGGCGGCGGCGCCTACAAATACACAATTACCGTCGAGAATGGCGGCCACGTTCATCCCTGGAGCTTTGAAGGACCGGGGCCGGCGCCCAGTACCATCGGTCTGGTCTGCCTGCTAAACAAGGATGAATTCAACTGCAGTCTCGAGCGGGAAGAGCGCTAGGCATCAGGGGGCAAGCTCCGCTAGAAGAGACTTTCGAAGAGTCAGCGCTTCCCGTAGGCGCCCTGCGTTGCCCCGTGATGGGTCTGCAGATCATAATCCTCGTTTTGCCGATTGGTCTCATCGCTAGCGCGATCACCCTCTCTCTTGGCTAGCCGCATGAGCTCGTCGCAGCTTGGCATCTGCGGCAGCGCGCGCAAGGTGCGATCCAGACCATGCGCGCCGTCTTCGGCAAGGTGAACGTGGCCGAGTTCATGTTCCACCAGCGCTCTATCGTAGCGCTGGAATTCGTTCCAGGTGGCCTGGTCATCGGAGTGATGAGCGTCCAGGTGAGTCCTGACAGTTCGACCTATGTCGCGACTGCGACGCCCCAGGGTAATCAGGCACAGGATTTGTGTGGGACTTTTACGATCGCAAACAATGGGGTAAAGACCGTGACCGGCACTGCCAGCAACTGCTGGAACTGAAGAGAACGCGACTTGAGAGGCGCAGTCCGAGGGCCCCGAGTGATACGGAGAAAAACCATGAATATTCATCGAATCAGCCAGCTATCAGTATCGATGGGACGCGAGGCCGCAGATGCGGGACTCGGTCGGTCAACATTCGAGCCTCAACAAGGCATGGAGGGGTCAGGTGTTGGCGCGATCGATCCGGGTCTGAGGGCTCTTCTGGGCCGCGCCTTGCTATCTCTTGGACGCTCGATTGCGCTGGCAGGTCTTGGAACAGCGGCACTCTCATGGATGTTTTATCTGCTGTGTGAGCACGCCTACCGGCTGGTGAGCTTCGCGTTTTCAGTCTAGGCAGGTCGGTGCGATAAAGCCTACAAGCCTCGACAGGGAACGCCCGGGATGACCGCACTTTGTATCGGGACGGATGGGGCGCGATCCCCTCGCTGGAGGGCGTAGTTACCCTCCATGATGCCAAGCAGCAAATTTCCCCCGGGAAGGGGCTTCGAGATCGTTTTCGGCGGGTGAGCCTGGGCGACGCTCTCGCAAAAATCCATCAGACCTTCCCCGGCGGAGCCCTTTGCGTAGCAGCCAGGGACGCGGGTCGCACCGCCGCACTGCATAGCCGGGCGCCAGACGTGAGTAGTTCTCCGTAAGCCGCAGGGAACATCCTCGGGCGACACCAGTGTAGGGTAAGTTCCTCGCCGCGCGCGCCGTAAATATGGGTAACTAAAGAGCCCCCAGGAGAAACGCATGTTGTCGTTCAGAGACTGGAATATCGCCAAGAAACTGACCTCCGCAATGATCATCGTTGCGGTGGCTATGATCGCCGTGGCAAGTATGGCGCTGGTAAGCAAAAGACAGTCGATGATGACTGAGAAGGAATTGGCGATGAGGCACCAGGTCGAGGGCGTCATGGCGATCCTCGAGGGCTACTACGCTCAGCAGCAGTCGGGCAAGCTTAGCGAGGCTGAGGCACGCCAGGCTGCCTACGCATTACTTTCGAAGTCGCGCTACGACAAGACCAACTATTTCATCATCAGTGATGCGACCACCGGCGTGATGCAGATGCATCCCTACCGGCCGGACCTGGCCGGCGCGCCCATTGATCCGGCCACCTCCACGGGCAAGGCCCTGACGGGGATCGCAAACGCCGCCGCGAGCGATCCTGATGGAAATTTCGTGCGCTATCAGACGGTCAAGCCCGGTCAGCCTCCCAAGTCGCCCGAGTACCCGAAACTTACATTTGCCAAGCGCTTTCCACCCTGGAATCTGGTGGTCTCAACAGGCATCTACACGGACGACGTGGATAACGCTTTCTATGCCGACGCGGCGAAATTCGGAGCGGTAGTTCTGGCGGTCGTGGGGCTGCTCGGCCTGCTTTTCTATCTCATCGGGCGCTCGATTTCGCGTCCGATAGCGCGGGCAACCGAGGCCGCCGAGGCCATGGCGCTTGGGAAATTTGCCGACGTGGTTGCCACAGACTCCAAAGACGAGGCCGGTCGTCTGTTGCGTTCGATGAATACGGCCGGCAGCGCATTAAAGAAATATGTTGCGGCGCAGGAAGCGATGGCCGCAGAGCACGATCGTGGCGCGATCGACTTTCGTATCGACGATTCGCAGTTTCCGGGTACTTACGGCTTGATGGCCAAGAAGGTCAATGATCTGGTTGCCTCGGCCAACCAGATCACACTGCGGGTCGTAGATGTCGTCAAGGCATATGCCAACGGCGATTTTTCACGCGACATGGATCGCTTGCCCGGACGCAAGGCTGAGATCACTGCAGCGATGGACGGCGTGAAAGCCAGTTTCAAGGCGATCAGCGATCAGGTAAACAAACTGGCTGCTTCGGCGGCGCAGGGCGACTTCACCATGCGCGGAGACGCGATGCGTTTCGATCACGAATTTCGAACCATGATTGAAGCGCTCAATCGACTGATGGAGACTAGTGACGTGGGCCTCGAAGAGGTGGCGCGGGTACTCGGCGCAGTTGCTGTAGGTGATCTGACGGAGTCGATGCGTGGCGAATACCAGGGCACCTTTGCGCGGCTCAAGGAAGACACCAATCGGACGGTAACCAACCTGCAGGACATCATTCGCGAAATCCGCGTGGCAACCGATTCCATAAACACGGCCGCCAAGGAAATCGCGGCGGGAAATATGGATCTCTCGGCGCGGACCGAACAGCAGGCGGCGAGCCTCGAAGAGACAGCGTCGAGCATGGAAGAGTTGAGCTCGACCGTGAAGAACAATTCCGAGAATGCGCGCAATGCCAATGACCTCGCGGTAAGCACATCGACCGTCGTGAAAAAAAGCGGCGAAACGGTCAGCGCCGTTGTAAGCACGATGCACGAGATCTCCAGCAGTTCAACCAAGATTGCGGCAATCATCAGTGTGATCGACGGCATCGCCTTCCAGACTAATATCCTCGCGCTCAACGCGGCAGTCGAAGCTGCCCGGGCGGGCGAGCAGGGTCGCGGCTTTGCTGTAGTGGCGTCCGAAGTGCGCACGCTCGCGCAGCGTTCGGCCGACGCCGCCAAGGAGATCAAGCAGCTGATCCAGATGTCGGTCGACACGGTGGAATCGGGATCTGCGCTCGTCGATATCGCCGGTCGCGGCATGCAGGAACTGGTCGGCTCGGTCGACAAAGTGCGTGCGATCATGGGCGAGATCACGCAGGCAGGCATCGAGCAGGCTGAGGGGATACAGCAGGTCAGCCAGGCGGTGAGCAAGATGGACCAGACTACCCAGCAAAACGCCGCTTTGGTAGAGGAGGCAGCCGCAGCGGCGCAGTCCCTCGAAGAGCAGGCGCGCGCGCTGTCTGAGGCCGTCGCCAAGTTCCGCACCAGCGATGCCGGGCAGCGTCCGCCACTCTACGAAGTGCCGAAGATAGAAAAGCCGGCGGCGCCCAAAGCACCCCCGCGCGTGACTGCTTCGCCGGAGGTGGCAAGTCCGAGCGCCAAGAAGCCGCGGGCGAAGCCTTTCATCCCGAAGGGGGCTGCCGAAGCGGAGTCGGAGGCCTGGGAAGAGTTCTAGGCGGGTCGGCGACATCGCGCCGCTGAGTGCGAAACGCAGCGGCGCGAAAACGCGTGAACTCTTACTGGGTCGTGCGAAATAGCCCGTTGAGGGTGCCACCCGACGGTGCATTGGGCAATCGATCAAAGTGCCCCTCGCGAAGCGCTTGGGCACAATCCATGAATCCGCCCCAGGCGGCGCGGGCCAGCGCGCCACCAACGCTCACACGCCGCACACCGAGCTCAGCCAGCTCCACGAGCGTCAAGGCACTGGGCCCACCGATCAAAACATTGACGGGCTTTGGCGTGACCGCGGCAAGGACCGCCTCGATTTGCTCACGTGTCTGGATGCCGGGAGCGTAGAGGCAGTCGGCGCCTGCTTGCGAGTACGCTTTGAGACGCGCGATCGTGTCCTCCAGATCGGCGTTGCTGGAAATGGAACTTTCGGCTCTACCGATGAGCAGGGTATCGCCTCCGGTGGCGTCTATGGCAGCTCGCGCCGCAGCTATCCTCTGGACCGCGACAGGAATCGGGAGCAGCGGTGACTTGGGGTCGCGGCTCGAGTCCTCAATCGACAATCCCGCAATTCCAGTATCGACGGCCATCGATACGCTTTTCGCGACCGCCAATGGGTCAGCGCCAAAGCCGTCTTCGAAATCCGCGTTGACCGGCAGGTCAGTGGCGGCGACTATTTCTCTGAGGTGGGCCAGCACGGCATCCCGTGATACCGTGTTGTCGGCATGGCCAGTCGACCAGGCGAAGCCCGAGCTAGTCGTCGCCAGGGCCTTAAAGCCCAGATGTTCCAGGTAGCGCGCGCTGCCCGCATCCCACGGATTTGGTAACAGAAAGCAACCGCTAGCGTGCAGGGCACGAAAGGCAGCGCGTTTTTCGGTGACGTTTCGAGGCACGATATGGCTCCCGGTTTTGGCTGACGGCAGACCGCGAAAAGCTTGACGACAGGTCCCGCATTGGAAATGCGGATGCCACCTATTCGGAAACGCCGGTTTGGCTGGCAGCCTTTTGAACAGAAGGTCGCGTATCAATCACGATGGTTTCAGCCAGTCGGTCGTGACTGCACTGATGATTTCGATTGGTGAAGAACTGAAGAAAGCCGCCTCCAAGTTCGATAAATGAGGTCCCATAACCGAGCGCTCGCTGAACGCATTGCGCGACGGAGAGTTTCTGATACTTCAGTGAGACCACCCTGGTGCCCGCCACCCACTTTCCGAAGGTCCGCCCGTTCGCGAAATAGAAGGAGCCGGCGAAATAGATAACTAGGACGGCGACTCCCCGTAAATAGGGAATGTCGGCTAGCGTGTGGTGCTCCCAATCGTGCGGAACGAAGCGAGTCCAAGCAAGCCCGACCAAGTCCTGGAGACGAAACACGAGGAATAGATCAAGTGCCAATCCGGCGGCGCGCGCTAGGAAGCCGGCCAGTGGGGTCCCGGAAAGCTGGTCCTCTCTGGCTGTCTCGCGCGCCTGGTAGCGGCGTGAGCTGCTTAAGGGGAGTCGGGGAATGTTCATGACCAAATGTATCACCTGCAGCCCGATGGCGACCAGGCGGGCAGGGCACTCCGGCCAGTCCCGCAGAATCAGACCTTTCTCAACATTCTGGCTCCCGGCGTCGTGCAGGATACTTACACCCTCGGGGCAACGTGGACGCAGGTTTCCGGGAATGCTCTGACAGGCTTTCTTGCCTATGCACCGCTCACTACAGTCAATGGGGCGGGTTCGATCCCGCCCGGGCTGCCACCGGCTGGCTTTGGCGGAGGCAATGCCAATATCCATCTCAAAGAGACTATCCTAGGCGTTTCCCATTCTTGGAAGCTCTGAACCCATGACACTATTTACTCCCCTGTCGGCACTTGTCGGGGGTGCGCTGATTGGCATCGCCGCATCACTGTTGATGTGGGCCAACGGACAGATCGCCGGTGTGAGTGGCATCGCGGCGGGGTTGCTCTCTGGGCGCGGCCACGACCGGCTATGGCGAGTCCTATTCACGCTCGGACTTGTGATTGGTGCCGGTTCATGGGTCGCATGGAATGGCGGCCACGCCCCACAGCGCGCCGATTTTCCCAGGCTCGCGCTCATCATCAGCGGCCTCCTGGTTGGATATGGCACTTACCTGTCCAATGGGTGCACGAGCGGTCATGGCGTGTGCGGTCTCGCCAGACTCTCCCCGAGGTCGGGGATAGCGACCATCACCTTCCTTTGCGTCGCCATCTTGACCACATTCGCCGTGAGGCACCTGTTGGGGATTCGGGCATGAGCGATGAAGCGATACTCGCGCGCGAGTCGCCGCACTTGTTGAGGATCGCGGTCGCCGCTACAAGCTCTGGGATCATTTTCGGGCTTGGCCTGGCCGCGGCGCAGATGACCAACCCTGACAAGGTACTTAACTTTCTCGATGTGACTGGCGTGTGGGATGCGAGTTTGCTATTTGTTCTCGGCGCAGCAGTTACGGTCACCGTACTCACATACCATTTTGTGTTGCGCCTGAAGCGGCCACTATTTGACTCACATTTCCATCTGCCAGTGGCGAGCCTGATAGATCGATCGCTTATTGCTGGTGCCGCGTTGTTTGGCATCGGCTGGGGACTGGCCGGATACTGCCCCGGCCCGGCAATCGCATCTCTTGGCTTCGGGAATGTGGAGGCGTTCTGGTTTCTCCCCGCGATGTTCGCGGGTAGCCTGCTAGGGCGCCTCCAGACCAATCGCATGACCGACGGAAAGTAAGCCCGTGTTTGGCGATTGAGGAACTCTGTCAGAACGCGTCAGGCTGCCAGCCCGCCGAGAGGCTGAGGTCCCGCGCTGCCGGGGTCGACTGAGTGTCGTCGCAGACAGTGCTTCCCTACAGCGGACCGCCAGATAGCTCGTACATCGGCCGTATATGCCGCCCGGTGTTTTTCGGTACAAGTAAGGCCTTTATCTTCCAGCCGAGGAAGGAATCGAAATAGGCAAGTGCCTGACCCTGCTCTCCCGGTGAGGCGTTCGCAAAATCTCGCTGGGCCCGGTCGTCAAGAGTCAACAACACATGAGTGCTCAGCTCCGCGAGGAGTTCAGGGTCGCCAGTCATCGGCCACGTAACGCTGATCTCGATCCCAGCGCTCGTCTGTTGACTATTGCAGGACGCGTCAGTTGGCATGCGCCGTCGCGCTCGTCTGACCAATTCATGAACCAAGCCGCTGATTTGCATCTGTTTCCCTGAACGAATACCTCGGGCGCCACTTGGCCAAGGACGGGCCCCGCAGCCCGCAATCTGGCATCCACGGTGGGTCTTCATCTGCTCGGTAGCCAACATAAGTCGAGCTTTTTGTCGGGACTGAGGAACGAACTCGGAGGACTTGGACGCCGCGAAATATACCTGCACTTCTTCCGGGGACCATGCTAGTTGGCTGATCTAGCTGAGACCGTTCATCGAATTGGAGTCACATAGATTCGTTGCAGCCAGTGTTTGACACCGCACGGACGCTGCAGTTGTGAACAGATAAAAAGAACTACGGAGGGCGCCGCGTAAGGCGCCACTCCTGCCGGGCATCCTGATCGACCCTGGCAGTCTGTCCAGACTGGTGCGCTCGCGGCAGCGCGAACCTTCGCACTGCAGAGACGCAATTTCGGGAGATCTCCACCTTGCTCGGGAACGAACTCGAACAGATGCACGCCTATTGGCGCGCTGCGAACTATCTGTCGGTTGGGCAGATTTACCTGCAGAGCAACGCTCTGCTACGAGAGCCGCTGCAACTGTCCAACGTGAAATCGCTTGTCGTCGGCCATTGGGGGACTACGCCTGGCCAGAATTTCATCTACGTCCACCTGAATCGCGTCATCAAGAAATATGACTTGGACATGTTTTACATCGCGGGACCCGGTCATGGCGGCCCCGCGATCGTAGCCAACGTCTATCTTGAGGGAACGTGGAGCGAGGTTTATCCGGATATCACCGAGGATGAAGCAGGACTGAATCGACTCTGCAAACAGTTCTCGTTTCCCGGCGGTATCTCGAGTCATGTGGCGCCGACCACGCCGGGATCGATTCACGAAGGCGGCGAATTGGGATATTCGCTCAGTCATGCCTTTGGCGCGGTGCTCGATAATCCCGGACTGATCGTCGCCTGCGTGATCGGTGATGGTGAGGCCGAAACCGGGCCGCTGGCTACCGCGTGGCACTCGAACAAATTGATTGACGCACGCACCGATGGGGCCGTCCTTCCGATTCTGCACCTCAATGGCTACAAGATCAGCAATCCCACTATTCTCGCGCGCATCGAGCCAGACGAGCTTGGACAGTTCTTGCGCGGTTGCGGTTGGGTGCCTCTGTTTGTTGAGGGTGATGATCCGAAGACCATGCATCAACTCATGGCAGACGCCCTGGATCAGGCGATAGGCGAGATTCACCGCTTGCAAGAAAATGCAAGGCAAGATCAGGACGCCATGCGGCCGCGCTGGCCGATGATTGTCCTGCGCTCGCCCAAAGGCTGGACCGGACCCAAGTCGGTGGACGGTCTGGCCATCGAAGGTACGTTCCGCTCTCATCAGGTACCTCTACTGGTCGACGCCACGCACCCCGCGCACATCGCCCTGCTGGAAGCCTGGATGAAGAGCTACCACCCGGAGGAATTGTTCGATAGATCAGGACGCCTGATTGCTGATCTCGCCGCGCTCGCACCCAAAGGCTCCCGGCGGATGAGCGCCAATCCGCACACCAACGGGGGCAATCTGCTTCGGGATTTGCGAATGCCCGATTTTGCCACCCATGCAGTTACGGTAACGACCCCCGGAGCCGTCCAGGCCGAGGACACGATGGTCCTCGGACACTTTTTGCGCGAGGTGATCGACCACAACCAAGATCAGCGCAACTTTCGCCTCTTCGGGCCGGACGAAACCTTGTCCAATCTACTTGGCAGCGTGTTTGATGTCACCAACCGACAGTGGGACGCGGGCCTTGTGCCGGGCGACGAGTTTCTCGCGCCAAGCGGGCGCGTGGTGGACTCTATGCTCAGCGAGCACCAGTGTCAGGGTAGCCTCGAGGGCTATTTGCTCACAGGCCGACATGGCGTATTCAATAGCTACGAAGCCTTCATCCGGATTGTTGATTCCATGTTCAGCCAACACGCCAAATGGTTGAAAGTGACTTCCGAGTTGCCCTGGCGCCAGAAGATCTCATCATTGAACTATCTGTTGGCATCGCATGTGTGGCAGCAGGACCACAACGGCTTCACGCACCAGGACCCTGGTTTTCTCGACCATGTGATCAACAAGAAAGCCGACGTCGTCAGGGTCTATTTGCCCCCCGACGCGAACTGCCTTCTGTCAGTGGCCGATCACTGTCTGCGCAGCCGGCACTATGTCAACGTCATAGTGGCAGGCAAACACGCCATGCCCCAGTGGCTGAGCATTGACGCGGCGGTCACGCATTGCAGCGAGGGCATCGGCATCTGGCAGTGGGCCAGCAATGACCAGGAGGGCGACCCTGACCTGATTATGGCGTGTTGCGGCGATACTCCGACCCTGGAGGTCCT
>CAJCHO010000106.1 GCA_903970145.1 Mycobacteriaceae bacterium
TGCGATAGAAGGGACTGGCGTGGAACAGGGCGCGGGCACAGGCGGCTTCGAGCCGCGTGGCGCCGTAGGTATCGGACAGGCGCAAGATGCCCTGGGCGGCGCGCAGGCGCTCGAGGATGCGATCGGCGAGCAGACGCTCGACGAGTTCGGCGCAGGCCGAGCCGACGCGCGCGGCCTGGGCCAGGCACCACTGGCGATCATGGGCGAGAAAGAGGCGTGCCTCGGGCGGCAAATGGTCGCGCACGGTGAAGCGTTCACCCGGACGGCGGCCGCGGATGTGCGAGGCGATCAGGCGATAGTCGTCGTAGAGGCTGACCGAGCCATCGGTCTGGCGCAGCCAGAGCGTCTTGCCGACCAGGGGGAATGGCACCGAGTAGAGGATGCGCTCGTGGGCGACGTGGCAATCGCGGTGGGCCTTGACGCGATGCCAGCTGCCCAGATCCGGAGCGATGGCCGGCAGTTCCGTGAGCAGAGGCCGCTCGAGCTCGAACAGTTCGAGGGGCGCGCGGCGGGTGGTGCCGTGAGCGCGCACGCCGGCTTCCTGGAGGACCCAGGACTTCACCTGGGCGTTCAGATCGGCCAGGTCACGGAAGGTGCGCAGCGGCACGAAGTTGCCCTTGACGTACTTGACGCCGGCCTCGACGATGCCCTTCTTCTGCGGATCGGCCGGTGGACAGGGATCGATCTTGAAGGCGTAGCCTTCGGCACATTCGGCGTAGGCGCGTTGCACCAGCGGATCGGTGTTACAGGCGCGCGTGATGGCGCACTTGGGATTGTCGATGATCAGGCGCTTGGGCACGGCGCCGAACCACTCGAAGGCGCGCCGGTGACAGCCCAGCCAGGTGGCGACGGTCTGGTCCCAGACGAACTCAACGTACTGGTGACGCGAGAAGCACAGCGTCATTACGAAACACCAGGCGCGGCGCTCACTACCGAGCGCCGCATCGAACAGGAACGGCCCGGCACCAAAGTCGACCTGCGCCGCCTCGCCTGGCGCAAACGTCAGGCGCACGGTGGTCTCGGGTGGCTCCTCGGCGCGCAGCGCGGCGATCATGCGGTAGACCGACGAGTAACTGCCGGCGTAGCCGTGATTGCGCTTGAGGGCGGCGTGGATCACGACGCCGTTGACCCCCTGCGCCAACCAGTCCTGGACCAGCGCGCGCTGCGACTGCAGCGTCGACACCGTGCTGGCGGCGCGCCGCGTGGGGCCCAGTGCGGCGACGATCGTGGCATCGTCGGGCAACGGGATCGCCGGGTCAAGCCAGCCCTCGCGCTGCCCCAGTGCTCGCAATTCGCCGAGCTTGCGGCGCCCAAGGTACTTGCTGCGCGCGATCTCCCGATCCGACTCGCCGCGACGCATCCGATTGAGTACCAACCGATACTGGAACATCTCGATCCTCCTGCGGCCCATGGCTGCCTCCGTGCCCAAAAAGCACCAAGGCTAGCGGTCCTGACCGCTGACTTCGAGATGTCCGTCGACCCCTGACTGGCTCCTATATGCCGAAAATCCGGTGGCTCCTATATGCCGAAAACGCACTGGCGCCTATATGCCGGAAATTCCGTGGCTCCTATATGCCGAAAGCCGATTGGCTCCTATATGCCGGAAGATGACAGGGATATCGATTTCACGGACCATGGCCGGCCGAGTACGCATCCGGACCCCTGACCTGCCGGGTTTTTTAGGACCAAGCCGTTCTAGAAATCGTCGCTCCGTTTCCTTCCTGCAAGGCCCGGCAGAATTCTGACGGGGTCCGGTAATTCAAGCTTGAGTGCGGGCGAACCTCGTTGTAGTGGGTTCGCCAATCCCCGATCACGACCTTTGCCTCGAAGCGGTTCCTGAACCATTCCATGGCCAGGCACTCGTCGCGGAACTTGCCGTTGAAGCTTTCGTTCGTGCCATTCTGCCAGGGCTTGCCAGGATCGATCAGCGCCGTCTCGATACCTTCCTCGACCGTCCACTTCAGCAGTGCCGTGCTGATGAACTCTGGCCCGTTGTCGGATCGCAAGTATCTCGGTGCGCCTCGAATACTGACCAGCTTGCTCAGCACGTCGATGACGCGCTTGGATCGGATGGAGCCAGCGACGTCAATGGCCAGGCACTCCCGCGTAAATTCGTCGACAACGGTCAAGCACTTCACCTGCTGCCCGTTCGCACAGGCATCAAACACGAAGTCATAGCTCCATACCGAGTTCCGAGCTGCCGGCGCCACCGGCCGTGGACGCGAGCCGGCAATCCGCCTCCGGCGTCGCTTCTTAGGCACCTGCAGCCCCGCCTTGGTCCAGATCCGCCCACAGCGCTCCTGGCTCATCTCGAGGCCTTCGCGGCCGAGCATGACGTGGATCCGACGATAGCCGAACCGCGGGAAGGCCCCAGACAGGCGCTGCATGGCTTCGATCACCGGTGCGTCCTTCGTCGGCATCTTCAGCTCGTAGCCCAGGCTCGAGCGACTCACTCCGATCAGCGCACAGGCCCATCGCTGACTCAGCCCCCGTTCCATGGCATAGCGGGCTTGTTCGCGACGCACCGGTGCGCTTACCATTTTTTTGCGGCAATCTCCTTCATCACGTCGATCGCCAGATCGCGCTCGGCGACCATCTTCTTGAGCCGCGCGTTCTCCGCCTCCAGGGCTTTGAGCTTCTTGACGTCATCGCTGACCATCTCTCCGAAGCGCTTGCGCCAGGCATAGATTGACGCCTCCGACACCCCGTGGCGCTTCGCCACCTCCGCGATCGGCGTACCATCCGCCTCTCGCAAGATCCGGACGATCTGCTCGTCGCTGTACCGACTCTTCTTCATCACTCCTCCTACCTCGAGGAGCTATTATCTCTAGATCAATTTGGTCCGAGAAATCCCCGGCAGGTCACCCCCATTACCACGACTACATACCTAACTCAACAGGGGGTACGCCATCTCGCAGCAAAGAGCCAAAGCCTTTGTTCCCTACGGGAGACCAGTGACATGACCAGCACTCCTTTCGGTTT
>CAJCHO010000107.1 GCA_903970145.1 Mycobacteriaceae bacterium
TGGTGATGTTATCCAGAATCGATGAGGGGTCGACCAAAACTGCATATTTATTACCCGAGATCACTCCGCTATTGGTCAAGCCACCCGTAACCGTGGAAGCACTGAAGATGCCGATGCCGGTGACCTTGCCGCTGATCGTGCCCGCCTTACCACCGGCAACTCCGTTGGCGATTCCGCCGCTGATGGTTGATGCGGAATAGGCCAGGATGCCAACGCCAGTTGTACCTGCGATGATGCCAGTATTATTGATGCCGCCACGGATGGCCGCTGTGCCAAGCTGGATGCCAAACTCCGCGCCCCGAAATCGTGCCGGCGTTCACAACCGCGCCCGAGATCTGGCTATTCGAATGAATTCCTAGACCCGCATAGGCGGTGCCGCGGATCGAGCCGCCCGCATTGTTGACGAGGGTATCCAGACTGCTCGGCGGACCAGGATAGCCGTAGATCGATATGCCGCTTGAACCTGAAATTACGCCACTGTTGTGGATTCCCCCCGTCACGGTGCTGCCCCATAGGGATATGCCGGCAGAGGTGTTGCGGCCCGATATATAGCCAACCAGAGTTCCGCCGGCGGCGTTGGTGATGCCGCCACTGATCGAACTTGACTGAACGCTGATGCCGCTGGCGCCCGATATGACACCGCTGTTGTGAATGCCGCCCGTAAGCGTCGAACCCGACTGAATGTAAATACCGCCGCCAAAAATATTGGTCGAATAGATTCGCCCGGAGTTCGTAATGCCGCCGGCCACGGTGCCTGCGGCTATATTTATCCCGGCACTCATATTCCCGGTGCCACTGCCGTAGATGGTGCCGGTATTGGTGATGCCCTGCGCGAGGCTCGCCTTGGAGACCAACACACCGACGAATTGATTGCCGTCGCAGCAGGGTCCGAGCGACGGATCGGCGGCGATCGTGCCATTGTTGGTAATGCCGCCTGCCACCACTCCCCCGGTCGCGGCGACTGCAGCAAAGGCATCGAAGTTCGCGATCGTGCCTTTATTGAGCAGCGACTGGCCCGTCGCTAGGTTGAAGGTATTGGCCGAGACGGTCGAACCGGTGACGGTGGTCGTTTGCGCTTGCACCTGCGTGGCGCCGAGCGCGAGCGCCGCAGCCGCCAGACTTCGCGCCACGACAGTCTTGCGAGTGGTTGATGACTTGCCCCGTGAGGAAGCATTCTCGTGGGCGACTACGAAAGCCTGACGCGCCTCGCTCCAAACCATCCGGTAATTTTTATTCACGACTGGTTGTCTCCGGTTTTGCCGCGGTACCTTGACCGCGAGCGAGTCACTTGCCAGCGATCTTAGCCATCGGGCATATTGCTGGCAATTACTAGGGGGAAACGGCAACTGGGTAGTATCCACATGAACAAGCGCGGCGCTTGTCCGATGTCATTGAGCAAGAGCGGGCAGACGCGCGGGTATACCCTGTTTCTAAATCCGCCACTCGACGAGGCTCGCGCCTGCTTCCGCCGTAAATGAGGGGCCTTGACGCAATGAACGACGAAGCTTCGGGCGGGGCTAGAGGACTACTCTTCCAGCACGGGGTCTTTCGTGCCATGGCCTGCGAGAACGAGCTGCGCATCTATGCAGCGGATGCGCACACGGGACGGCGTGCCATTGAAGCCGCGGTAGCCGAGGTGCGGCGCATTGAGACCACCTATTCGCGCTATCGCGAAGACAGCGTCGTGACTCGCATCAATCGAGCATCCGGTGGTGCGCCCATCGCCGTCGATGCGGAGACCGCCCTGCTGCTTAATCACGGCGCGGCCTGCCATGCGCTGAGCCAGGGATTGTTTGATCTGACTTCGGGGGTACTGCGTCGCGTCTGGGATTTCAAGAGTGGGATACCACCACGGCCCGAAGCACTTGCCGGGGTGATGCCTCTCATCGGATGGGACAAGGTGGAGTGGGACGGATCAGGGATTCGCCTGAAGAAGCTAGGAATGGAGATCGACTTTGGCGGCATCGGCAAAGAATACGCGGTCGATCGTGCCGCCGCCACCTTGCATGCATTGGGCATAGAACACGGCATAGTCAATCTGGGTGGTGACTTGCGTGTGCTCGGACCGCATCCGGATGGCTCGCCCTGGCAGATTCACATTCTGAATCCACGCGAGACCACCCGCTTTGTTGCGACCATCGGTCTCTTGCAGGGGTCACTTGCCACCAGCGGCGACTACCAGCGCTTTTTTGATTATCAAGGACGGCGTTATTGCCACATCCTCAATCCGCTGACCGGCCAGCCGGCAGGCCATTGGCAGTCGGCCACCACCATCTCGAATCTGTGCCTCGATGCCGGCAGCATTTCAACGATTGCCATGCTGCTCGAAGATCGGGCGATCGACTTCCTCACGGCCCGGGGCGAGCGTTACTTATTGGTGGATGGGGCAGGTGCGATTCATCGATCGGACCAGCCGCCCACCGCGCAAGCGCCCAAACCCGGCGGCGGGCGCGATTCGGCGTAGAAACCACCAATTGCCCTGAAGTCGTGTACCAAGGCAATTTTTCGCTGGTAGGCTAGCGCGTTGATCGTTACGGCCTGATGCGCGCCCCATGAAAATAAGCAGTCCGGCAGATTATCTCGCCTACGCGGTCAGGCGCCGCTTTACGACGATGATCTCGATCTACTTTCTCGTGCTCATCGCCACCGGAGGGCTCGCCGCCTATCGCGAGTACGAGCAGATCTGGAACAGTGCGCATCGCGACCTGACCGATGGTGCCGCCGCCTGCCAGATGTCGCTGACCGCTGTATTAAAGCAATCGGTGTACAGTCTGAATGGCATCCGCGATGACCTTGGCGCGAGCGCCGCGCCGCGCGCCGCCATCCCGCAGATCCTGCGCGCGGCGATGCGCTACGATCCGCTCTCGGCCTACCTCGGCGTGCAGCATGCGGGAGAAGGCGAAGCCGTGCTGGTCGATCATACGGGCAGCCTTGCCACCCTCCCCCATCTTCTGCCCAGAAGCACGGGCACCCGCATCGAGCTCTGGCAGCTGATCCAGCTGCCAGGCTCGGACCACTGGTACCTGCCGATAACGCTTGGCGAGCCCGCCGACCGCTCGCCCGGCGACACGATCTTTGCGCTCGTCTCG
Organism: Mycobacteriaceae bacterium; assembly: GCA_903970145.1. Classification (GTDB taxonomy): domain Bacteria; phylum Pseudomonadota; class Gammaproteobacteria; order Burkholderiales; family Burkholderiaceae_D; genus CAJCHO01. The sequence goes on from CAJCHO010000107.1 coordinate 3,090, forward strand.
GCCGAAGATCTGGCGGCGTCGGCAGCGAACTATCACACCCTGCCCGACAGTGTCATTGGGCTCACCACGACAAATGGCGTGCGCCTGTTTCGCTTCGAGGGTCCGGGCGTACTGATCCACGTCAATGGTCCGCCGGCACGCCCCGACATCGCAAAACTGATGGACACAGTGCCTAGCGGTCAGTTTAAGACCGTCAATTCGGTGACTGGTCAATTGGCTGAGTTCGGCTATTCGCACTCGCCCAGCATCCCGCTCTCGGTAGCCATGAGCGTTCCCGTACACACCCTATTTAAGCTCTGGTGGCGCGCCATGCTCGCGCCGATCGCGCTTCTTTTCCTAGGTGTCGTGATCGTGCTGCTGTTTGGCAATCGCCTGCGGCTGGCCTATGGCGATCTGCGCCTGAGTGTCGATCAGCAGATGGATACTTCGCGGCGCCTGCTCGACGTGCAGGAGACCGAGCGGCGTGCATTGGCGCGCGAACTCCATGACGCGGTCGGACAGCAGCTGACAGCGCTCTCGCTCAATCTCTCGCTCATCCGCGAGGCGATTCCCGAGACGCTGACCGACACGCTCGGGGTACACCTGGACGACTCGCAGGACCTGCTTGAGAACACTACCATGAACGTACGCGACGTCATGGTGGAACTGCGACCGCCGGGTCTTGATGAACTCGGACTGCTCGCTGCCTTGAAGGATCACGTGCAGCGCGTCAGTCGGCGCTCAGCCCTGTCGATAGTCGTCGAGGGTCAGGAACCGGTGCCGCGCATGCCGGCCAAGATGCTTATAGCCTTGTTCCGCGTGGCGCAGGAGGCGCTCAACAACATCGTCAAGCACGCCCAGGCATCGCGGGCGACGATCCAGCTCGATCAGCTGTTAGGCGTCGTTACGCTCGTCATCGAAGACAATGGTCGGGGCTTTGATGCCGGGCGACGCGCCGCGCAGGGCCAGGGCGGCATGGGTCGCAATACCATGCGTGAGCGCGCCGAGGCGATCGGTGCAGAATTGCGCATCGACTCCACGCCGGGTAACGGTACCCGGATATCAGCGCGATTTACCTGGCCGCCCGCGTCCCAGGAGGAGCAAGCCAATGAGCATTAAGGTGTTTCTCGCGGATGACCATGCGATCGTTCTGGAGGGGCTCGTCAATGTGCTCCTCAAGCAGGTCGATATCGCAGTGGTTGGCACGGCGCCCAATGGACGTGCAGCGGTCAGCGGGGTGCGCGAAACCCAGCCGGATGTCGTGGTTCTCGATATATCGATGCCTGAACTCGACGGCATCGAAGCGGCACGCCAGATTCTCGAGCACAAACCCGGTACCGCAGTCGTGATCCTGTCCATGCACGCGGGTGCACAACACATCTTTCATGCGCTCGAGGCGGGTGCGCGCGGCTACATACTGAAGGAATCGGCCGCCCGCGAAATCATCGAGGCCGTGCGTACCGTCCATCTCGGGCGTCGCTATCTGGGTGCGCGCGTCGCCGAAGTGATTGCCGATGGCCTTGGCGACCGCAGTGGCGCGAGTCCCCTGCAAAGTCTCTCCAAGCGCGAGCGCGAGATCATCAAGCTCGTAACCGATGGTCATTCCAGCGTCGAAATCGGAGTAAAGCTCAATCTCTCGCCCAAGACAGTCGACAGCTATCGCAGCCGCCTGATGCAAAAACTGCATATTTCCGACATCCCGGCCTTGGTCAAATTTGCCATTCAGCACGGTCTGACCTCGCTCGACTAGCGATATCCAGATTTCCCTACAGACAGACCTCTCTCGCGAGTCCTACAGTGGGCCCACGAGCTACTGGGTTTGTCCATGTACCATCCTTTTACCGAACGCCGACCGATGGCTGCTGCGCGATTTTCCATCCTCGTAGTTGAGGACCACCCTGCGGTGCAGGAGGCCATGACCGCGATGCTGTCGCGCTCATTTCCGTCCTGCCTGATCTTGGCGGCCGACTCGGCCGAACAGGCGCTCGAGCTCTGCGCACTCCAGGCACCTGAACTGGTAGTCATGGACATCACCCTGCCGGGCATGAACGGAATAGACGCGACACGCGCCATCAAGGACCGCTCGCCAGAGACTCTGGTCATCATGCATTCAAGTAGCGATGCCCAGATCTACCGCGATGAGGCCAGCGCCGCCGGCGCTTCCGCCTTCGTCGCCAAGGGGCGCCACTCAGGGCGCCTTGCCAGCGTCATCTCGGGCCTGCGCCCGGGCCAGCCTGACACCATCTTTCCCCACTGAATTACCCCGCGATGGGCGCGAACGTGGCCAGTCCCGGCTGCGGGTTTGCCACGGCCCCCGCTTGCCTTGACGCTGGCCCGGGCCCGATGTGTCCGATGCGGCCTGAGTAGATCCCCGCGCCCATCAAGATTTCCCTACACCAACAGTCCAATCTTCCCCGCATCGCCGCATGGGGGTGGGTCAGTACATTGGCGGACATCGTGAAAGCCAATTCCATCCCTTCAGGAGGACGTATGCGCGGGTTCCGAAATCTCAGCTTGTTCAAGAAACTGATTCTTGCATTTGGTCTGGTCGGCGTCCTGGTTGCGGGCCTCGGCTGCTTCTCGGTATTGCGTCTTGCCGACCTGAATTCTCACCTGGTCGACATGAACGAGAACTGGATGCCGGCTGTGCGCGAGCTCCTTACCATCAAGGCCAACATTCTTGACACGCGCACCTTCGAATACGCCCTCTCGACCACCCTGGTACACGACAAGGACACGCCGGAACGGGCGACGATGATTGCCACCTATACCAAGGCAAGCGCGACGCTTGAGCAAAAGGAACACGACTTGCGCGCCAAGTACGAGGCGACTATCACCGGCAGCGAAGAACGCGCCCTGTGGCAGGACGCGAGCGCCAAGCTTGACGCCTTCTGGATTGCCAATGACACCGTCCTGAAATATGTCGCCGACGGGGATGGCGAAGGGGCGATCAAGGCGACCGTCGCCGCCCGCACGCCGCGCACCGAAGCGACCAACGCCCTGCAAAAGGTCGTCGATTTCAATACCGAACATGCCGACACGGTGGCGCAGGATTCGCGCGAATCGTTCAAGCGTAACCGCCTGATGCTGATCGGCTCCTCGATCATCCTCGTCGCACTCGGTCTGGGCATGGGTTTTCTCATTGCCCGCTCGATCAGCAAGCCCCTGCGCCGTGCCAGCGAAGTTGCCACCGCGATCGCGAGAGGTCAGCTGGACAATGAAATCGTTGTTGCCAGCACGGACGAGACCGGACAGCTACTGGCCTCGATGCAGGACATGCAGGCCGTCATCAAGGAGGTTGTCGCTGCTCAGGAGCAAATGGCAAAGCAGCATGACGCCGGCGCGATCAGCTATCGCATTGCCGCCAGCGCCTTCCCGGGCACCTATTGCACTATGGCGAGCCAGGTCAACGAAATGGTTGCCGCGCATATCGCGGTCAAGATGCGCGTCGTCGACGTCGTCAAGTCCTACGCAAACGGCGACTTCTCGGTCGACATGGAGGCACTGCCTGGTGAAAAGGCTGCCATCACCGCCGCCATCGACGGCGTCAAGCGCAGCTTTGCCGGAATCAGCAGCGAAGTCAATAATCTCGTCGCTGCAGCCGGACGGGGCGACTTCAGTGCACGCGGTGACGAAAAGCAGTACCAGAACGAATTCCGTCGCATGATCGAAGGCTTGAATCGCCTCATGGAAACAAGCGACGTCGGCTTGAGCGAAGTTGCACGCGTACTCAGCGCCATTGCCAATGGCAATCTGACCGACACGGTGCGTGGTCAATACCACGGTACCTTCGCGCAGCTGCAACAGGATGCCAATCGCACCGTCGCAGAACTGCAGAACATCGTCGGTGAAATCCGCGTCGCGACCGAGTCGATCAACAGTGCCGCCAAGGAAATCTCGACGGGCAACTCCGATCTGTCCTCGCGCACCGAGCAGCAGGCTGCCAGCCTCGAGGAAACCGCATCGAGCATGGAAGAGCTGACCGCAACCGTCAAGCAGAACGCCGAAAGCGCACGCGAGGCAAACACCCTTGCACTTGGCGCCGGCGGCGTCGCCGCCCAGGGCGGTCAGGTGGTCGAGCAGGTTGTCACCACCATGCACGAGATCTCGGAGAGCTCCAAGCGCATCGCCGACATCATTGGCGTGATCGATGGCATTGCCTTCCAGACCAATATTCTCGCCTTGAACGCTGCCGTCGAAGCCGCACGTGCCGGGGACCAGGGCCGTGGCTTTGCGGTCGTGGCATCAGAAGTGCGCAGCCTCGCACACCGCTCCGCGCAGGCCGCCAAGGAAATCAAGGATCTGATCTCGACCTCGACCGAGAAGGTCGAGGCAGGTACGAGGCTCGTCGACACCGCAGGTCAGACCATGCAGGAGGTCGTGGGTGCCGTGCAGAAGGTCACCAATATCATGCGCGAAATCTCGCAGGCGAGCATCGAGCAAAGCAACGGTATCGAGCAGGTCAATCAGGCCGTCTCGCACATGGATCAGACGACCCAGCAGAACGCCGCACTGGTAGAAGAAGCGGCCGCCGCCGCCGAGTCGATGGAAGAACAGACCAATTCCCTCGCCCAGCAGGTAGCGCGTTTCAGACTGCCCGATGGGCCGGTGCAGAGCATCGTCCAGAGACTGCCCGCAGCACCGCTTGAGGCGTCCAACGCGCCGCGCCTCGCGGGCGCAGTCAATGCGACCTCGACGTCGAATGCGCGCCGCACACTCGGCTATCCGGCGACCGCGACCGGGACCGATGACAGCCAATGGCAAGAATTCTAGGGAGACCAAAATGACCAGCAAACTGGCCTGCGAATATCTTGCCTTCTCCATCGCTGAACAGGAGTTCTGCATGGATATCCTCAACGTGCAGGAGATCCGTCGCTACAGCGCGGTGACAAGGCTGCCCAACGCCCCCCTGGATGTTCCCGGGGTGATCAATCTGCGCGGCCTGATCGTCCCTCTGGTGGACCTGCGGGTGCGCTTCGGGGTTGCCACGCCTACCTACGATGGGACGACAGTCGTGATCGTAGTGATGATCGGTGCTGTCACGGTTGGCATCGTCGCCGATGGCGTCTCGGACGTGATCCGGCTCGACGCGGACGCGGTCAAGCAGCCCCCGGGCCTGAAATTCATCCGCGACTGCGCAATCGTTGGCATGGCCAACATTGCCGAGCGCATGCTGACTGTACTCGACATCAACACCATGCTCGCCCCGGAGAGTCAGAGCCTGTCGGAATTGGCCGATCCGACCCTCCTACCCGAAACTGCGCTAAGCGCCTGAGGACCCGCGTGAACTCCTTTTCTCCCATTGGCAGCTTTTCGATCAAGGTCGAAGACCGTGTCATGAACATCGAGCAGACCGGACCCTTCAATCTTGCCTACGCGCTGGAATACGTGGCCGAATCGAGCCGGGTGACGACTGCGCTGAACGCCGAGGGGCCCTACGCGGTCTGCGTTTCCTACTCGAACTCGGTGCTCTACGCGCCGGACGCGCTGCGTTTTGTCTATGACCGGGCGCGCCTGGTCGAAGGCACCAAGCAGAACTGTGTTGGTATCGCCATCCTCGTCACGCCTGAAGTGGCCGGCATGTCGAAAATGCAGGCGGCCTTCGAGCGTTTTTTCCACTTGCGCGGACTCACTCCGGAGACCGGCCGCCTGTTCTCAGATGCCAACGAGGCCCACCAGTGGCTGCGTGAACGTTTCGTGCTGCATTCTGCGGTCAAACTGCCGTTCGAGACCGATCGGCTGGCACGACTGCGCAGGGTCGCGGCGCGCCTGCAATTCTGAGGCATCCCATGCGCCGCTAAGACTAAACCGTCGATTCGCTTGGCGCCAATACCGGGGCCCGCACGGCGCGCCGCTCCTCGGCGTGCTGGCGTTTGCTGCGATCCGCTGAAGCATCGAAATCCTGGGAGAAGTCGTCGACTCGCACCGATAGCTCGACCAGGCGCGCGAAATCAAGCAGCGTGTCCTGCTCGACCGGACTGATCAGGCCTCCGGCTGTGGCGCGCGCGATCCACTTTTGCATCTCGGGCAGCGCTTGCGGCAGCGGCTGCATCGTCCCCGAGCGGATGGCGGGTTTGAGACGCAATTCGATGGTCTCGACTTGCGCGAGCAGTTGCAGTGCCTGCTCGCCGCAGGCAATCGGGTCGTGGCTTGAGTCCGCAACAAAGGAATCAGCCAGGAGCCTCTCACGCCCTTCGCCATGGGCTTGCATCGCGTGCGCGACTTCGCCACCGAGCTCGTCGCTCGGATATCGATAGGGCATGCCGAGCGGAAACATCACGAGGCGCAGTAAAACGGCAAGCACGCGGTTCGGGAAATTCTCGAGCACCCCGAGAATCGCGTTCTGGATGCGCACGAAGGCTTCCTCTACCGACCACTGCAGGTAGGCGAGGTGGTCGGCCCGCAGACCCTCGTCCTGAAAGCGCTTTAGGGTCGCTGAAATCATATAGAGCTGAGAGAGCACATCACCAAGGCGCGCCGAGATCCCTTCGCGCCGCTTTAACTCGCCACCAAGGGAAAACATGGCAAGGTCGGTAAGCAGCGCGAAGCCTGCGCTAAAGCGGCTTGCGTCACGGTAGTAGGCACGGGTTTGCTCGGTGGCGTCGCGCGGCGCGGGTGCCAAGAGACCACCCGAGACGCCATAGACGAGGCTGCGCGCGAAGTTGCCAAACAGCAGCGCGGTGTGAGAGAAAAAGGCGTGATCGAACTGGCTTAACGCCCGCGCCGGATCGGGCTCGTCGGCTGCGTGCATCTCCTTGAGAACGTAGGGGTGGCAGCGGATGGCGCCCTGGCCGAAGATAATCAGGCAGCGCGTGAGGATATTGGCGCCTTCAACCGTGATCGAGATCGGCATCTGCTGATAGGCGCGTGCCAGGAAATTGGAGGGGCCCATGCAGATGCCCTTGCCGCCCACGATGTCCATCGCGTCATTGATGACGAGGCGCGCGCGCTCGGTGACATGGTACTTGGCGATCGCCGAGATCACTGCCGGGCGCTCGCCGAGATCGACCGCAAGTGCCGATAGCCGGCGCGTCGCATCCATCATGTAGAGATTGGCGCCCATGCGCGCGAGTGCCTCCTGGACCCCTTCAAAATTGCCGATGGCACTTCTGAACTGGCGCCGGATTGCGCTGTAGGCGCTGGTGCCGCGCACGGCGTGCTTGGCCATGCCGACGTTGGACGATGGCAGCGAGATGGCGCGTCCGGCGGCAAGGCATTCCATCAGCATGCGCCAGCCGTGTCCGACCTCCTTGGCCCCGCCGATGACCCACTCGAGCGGTACGAATACGTCCTTGCCCGAGGTCGGTCCATTCTGGAAAACGGCATTGAGCGGCCAGTGGCGTCGGCCGATCACCACCCCATTGTGTGATGTCGGAATCAGGACACAGCTGATACCCAATTCAGGGCTGGTTCCAAGCAGCCCCTCGGGATCGATGGTGCGCACGGCCAGACCGAGCACCGTCGCTATCGGACCGAGCGTGATGTAGCGCTTGTCCCAGGTCAGGCGCAGGCCGAGTACCAGGCGCCCGTCGTGGATACCCTTGCAGACCACGCCGGTATCGGGGATCGCTGCTGCGTCAGAACCGGCGTAGGGGCTCGTCAGTGCGAAGCACGGTACGTCGAGGCCTGCGGCCAGACGCGGCAGATAGTGCTGCTTTTGCTCGTCGCTTCCATAGCGCAAGAGGAGCTCGGCCGGACCCAGCGAATTGGGGACCATGACCGAGACCGCGAGTGCCGAGGAGCGGGTCGCGAGTTTCATGATCACTTGCGAGTGCATGGTGGCCGAAAACTCCCTGCCCCCGTATTTCTCGGGAATGATCATGCCGAGAAAGCCCCTGTCCTTGACGAACTGCCAGACATGCGGCGGCAGATCCTGCCAGACCTGGGTCACTTCCCAGTCGTTGACCATCTCGCAGAGTTCCTCGACCTCGTTGGTGAGAAATGCCTGCTCCGAAGTCGTTAGCGCCGGTCTCGCAAATCCAAGCAAGCGATTCCAGTCGGGCTTGCCGGAAAACAGATCGGCGTCCCACCAGGTGGTGCCGGCCTCGAGCGCGTCGCGCTCGGTGCTGGACATCTTGGGCAGGATGCGCCGAAAGAGGGTGAGTAGATGGCCTGTTACGAGCTTGCGACGCAAGGGACCGGTTGCCAGAATCAGTGCCGGCACCAAGAGCACGAGCGTCAAGAGAAAAGCTGCCGCGCCACCGATGACTTCACTCGAATAGCCGATAACCAGCCACAGGCCGATGGCAACGAACCACGCCAGCGCCGAGACTTCGAAAAACATCAGTGCAATGCTTACCGGCACGCCCAGTAGAAGCCACCAGATCATGCAGTTCTCCTAGTCCATCTGTCTTGGATTGGTCAGCGCCTTGTGCGCCCAAAAAGAACGCGCCTGGATCGCGCTCACAAAGGCGATCCGTTCAGGGTAGATTCGCGTGCGCGGCCGCCTCCAGCCAGTCCATCGCCACCGATTCGCCCGTGTAGCGAAAGTGACGCACTTCGGCCGACGTGAAGTGTTTGGCCAGCGATTCGGCCAGACCGGCAAGCGGACTGTCGGTCACGATGGCCACGCGCTCGACCTGTTGATGGTGTTCGCTGGCAAAACGCATATGCGCGGCGAATCCTGCGAAGTCCGCCCATCCTGGAAAGCTTTTCGAGCAGATCAGCACGCCGTGCAGTTTGGAATGATCGGCAAGGTAGGTATCGACGAGTGTACTCAGACCCGTGAAGTCGCTCTTGGAGAGCGGCGCGTGGGGTCGAAGGACAAGGATGCCCTCGGGTCTCATGATGGAATAGTCAAGCATGGGTTTCTCCAGAAGCGCCGCACGCCCGTCTCGCCACTGGTCGCCGAGCGGCAGTCCCTATAAGGGCCCTGCCCGGCTCGGATAGGCCAAAGCGTGCAGGTGCGCGGCTTGAAGAATCCAGTCTGCCCTGAGGCGGCCGGCAGGACTGTCTGCCAGCACACCAAAGCGCAATCCTTATGGTAAGTTAGGGCCGCACGTCCCGTAGGGAAGCAGCCGTGCGTCGTTGCCCCAGGAGATAGCGAATGCCTATCGCTGCTGCGACGAGACCCGACAGGGCGCCGACAGCAAGAGCCCAGCGCGGACCGAAGCGATCCGCCACCCAACCGACGATCGGCGCGCCGATCGGTGTACCGCCCAGAGCGATGGCGAGCAGGATCGCCATCACGCGCCCGCGCATGTCGGGTTCTGTTGCGATCTGCACGGTACTGTTAACGCTGGTGGTAAAGGTCTGTGCCGCTACGCCGACCAGAGCCAGCGCAAGACCGAAGAGCCAATAACTCGGCATCAGCGCGGCGAGCACAAATCCGGCGCCGAAAACCGCTGCGGCTCCGATCACGAGTTCAATGCGCGGCTTCTCGCGAGCCGCAGCAAACAGCGCGCCGGTTACCGAGCCCACCGCCATCATGGAAGTCAACAGGCCAAATGCATCGGCGCCCGCGTGAAAAATGCTGACCGCCATGGTCGAGATATAGATCTGGAAATTGAGTCCGAAAGTACCGACAAAAAAAAGCATCCACAACAGCGCCTTCAGATCGGGGCGTTGCCAGACATAGCGAAAGCCCTCGATGAGTCCGGCACGACTGCGCGTGGCGCGCTTGCTCGGGCGCAGTTCAGCGGTGCGCAGCATCAGCAGTGAAACAATAACCGCGAGGAAGGAGACTGCGTTGATGAGAAAGACCGCGGCCGAGCCGATCACGGCGATCAAAACGCCGGCGATTGCCGGACCGATCATGCGCGCCAGATTGAACGAGGTGGAGTTCAAGGCGACCGCGTTGGAAAGATGCGCCTCGTCGACCAGTTCGGAGACAAAGGTCTGGCGCGCTGGCGCGTCAAAGGCGGACGCGCAGCCCAGTAGAAAGGCAAACGCGTAGACATGCCACAACTGTATGAGGCCAAAGAGCGTCAGGAGCCCAAGGCCCAGCGCCAGCAATCCCATGGCGCCCTGCGTATAGACCAGGAATTTGCGACGCACGAAGTGGTCGGCCGCGAAACCGGTCAGCGGCAAGAGCAGCATCTGCGGCCCGAATTGCAGGGCCAGCACCACGCCGACTGCGGTAGCGCTGTGTTCAGTGAGCTGGGTCAGCACGATCCAGTCCTGCGCCGTGCGCTGCATCCAGGTGCCGATATTGGAGACGATGGCGCCTGCGGCCCAGATCCGGAAGTTGCGGCCGGCCAGCGAGCGCAGGGTTCTTCTCATCGCGGGCAAGCCTTGCCGGAAGCCTTAGAACACACGACAGGCTTCACGCGTGGGTGCGCGCCATGAGCTCGATGATCTCGCGCGCGCTACCGGTTTCGCCCAGTCTCGGGAAAATGCGCGTGATGCTGTTCAGGTGCGCATCGGCGTTCAGATCGGTCATCGCATCGAGGGCGAGCGTGACGTGAAATCCTAGTTCATGGGCCTGGCGCGCGGTCGACTCGACACCGATGCTCGTGGCGACGCCGGCAATCACGACCTGCGTGATACCGCGCTCTCTAAGATAGCTGGCCAGATCAGTACCGGTAAAGGCACCCCAGGTTTTCTTGGCGACGACGTGGTCGCCCGGCTGCTCGTTCAACTCTGCAACGAAGTCGCTAAAACCCGGCGGTGGATCGCCCATGCGACGCGCCTGATCGGCCCGCCCGCCCGCCGAGCCGATCACTCGAACGAGCACCACCGGGAGCTGGTAGCGGCGAAAGGTGTCGATGAGCGCCTTGGCCTCGTTGATTACAGGGGCGATTGGATGTGCGGTCGGCAGCGCGACGATGCCCTTTTGCAGATCGACGACGATCAGCGCGCTATTCTCATCAATGGTGGTGATTGGCATGTTCAATTCCTGAGGACGTGCGATGAAGTGAAACGCGGGCCGCCCCGCCAGGCGCAGCTCGCTATGGATTGGCCGCTTACGAATCGGCGATGCGTTTTAGGAGATCGAGCGCGTGCGCAAGTTCGCGCTGTTCATCGGCAGTCAGCTGCGCTGTTATCGTGCCTGCCAGCCAGTCTTCGCGCGCCGCGCGAGCGGCGCGGATCCATTGCATCGATTGTGGCGTCACCGAGAGGATGGTCTGTCGGCCATCAGCCGGGTCCGGAGTGCCGCGGATATGACCGGCAGCCTCGAGCGCGGCGATGATCGTCCCCATCGACTGGGGACGCATGCCCTCGGCGCGCGCCAGCATGCTGACTGTGGCTGGGCCGTCCCGCTCAAGACGCCCAAGCACCGCGACCTGCGACCAGCTGAGTTCGCCCAGGTGGGTCTGCTCGCGCAGGCGCCGCTTGAGCCTGCCGGACACGGCGCGCAATTCTGCTGCCAGCGCCTGGGTAGCGCTCACTTCGATGGTGGACGTTTCTTCATCCATATCAGTAGCTTATCATATAAGAAGTTAAACTACAAATCTTGTCTACACAGTTTAACTTCATTTTTTGGCGAACCCGTGGTGTGCCGCTGGCAATTTCTCGGTATTTGCGTTTCCGGAATATAGTGATATAGTTAACTAATACACTATGTATCCGGTCGGCGAAGCCGCCCTTCCGGATGCCAAAAGCAGCGCGAACCGGGAAGCCATGATGGATCGTGAGTGGAACGACAACCAGCCGATTTACCGCCAGCTGCGTGACCGCGTGGTCGCGATGATGCTCGACGGAGTGCTCCACGAAGGCGATCCGCTGCCCTCGGTGCGCAGCGTCGCCGCCGAGTACCGCATCAATCCGCTCACGGTGCTCAAGGCTTACCAGGAACTGGTCGACGAACAACTGGTCGAGACGCGTCGCGGACGCGGCATGTTCATCAATAGCGGTGCGCGCGCAGTGCTGCTGCACGGCGAGCGCCAGAAATTTCTCTCGGATCAATGGCCGGGGATCTTTGCTACGATCCGGCGCCTCGGCCTGACGACCGAAGAACTGCTCGCCGGCGGCGCCGCCACGGCTTCGCCCAACTCCTAAGGAGCGCACCAACCATGTCCTGTATAGAAGCTCGCGGCCTGCGCAAGGCCTATGGCAGCTCCGTCGCGCTCGACGGCATCGACCTGAACATCGAGCCCGGTCGCATTCTAGGCTTGATCGGCCCCAATGGCGCGGGCAAGAGTACGACGCTTAACGCCATCCTGGGCCTGATCCCCTTCGAAGGCGAGCTCAAGGTGCTCGGACGCGATCCGTGGCGCGAGCGCGATCAGTTGATGCAGGACGTCTGCTTTATCGCCGATGTGGCAGTGCTGCCGCGCTGGCTGCGGGTAGCCGATGCACTCGACTATGTAGCGGGTGTTCACCCGCGCTTTGATCGGGCCAAGGCGCTTGGATTTCTGGCGCGCACCTCGATCAAGCGTACCAGCAAGGTTCGCGAGCTCTCCAAGGGCATGGTCGCCCAGCTGCATCTGGCACTGGTGATGTCGATCGATGCAAAGCTCCTGGTACTCGACGAGCCGACTCTGGGCCTCGATATCCTGTTTCGCAAGCAGTTCTACGACACGCTGCTTAACGACTACTTCGATCACAGCCGCACGATCGTCGTCACCACTCACCAGGTCGAGGAAGTCGAGCACGTCCTGACCGATGTGATGTTCGTCAATCGCGGACGCATCGTCATGAAGTCGAGCATGGAGGAGTTCGAAGCGCGCTACCAGGAGTTGATGGTGGCTCCCGAGCATCTGGCCGCGGCCCGCGCTTTGGCGCCAATCCATGAACGCCAGATGTTCGGACGCAGCATCATGCTGTTCGATCATGCCGACCGGGAGATCCTCGGCCGGCTCGGCGAATTGCGGACTCCGACGATCGCCGATTTGTTCGTTGCCGTGATCGGCAACCAGAACCCGAGTGCCCCAGGAGTCGCACAATGACGAGTACTTCCGAAGCCATGACCGATCCATCCCTCAATCCCAAGGCCGGTGCGCACGTACCGGCGGCGCCCACCCGCCCCTTCTACTGGTCGCTGCGCCGCGAGCTGTGGGAGAACCGCTCCATCTACATCGCCCCCATCGCGACCGCCGCGGTCATCCTGCTCGGTTTTCTGATGGGCATGACACACATCGCCGGCCATCTGCACCAGGTCAGTGAACTCGACGCTCCGAACCAGCTTGCCGCGCTCGTGGCACCCTACCGGGTCGCCGCTCTGCTGGTAATCGTCGTGTCCCTGATCGTGGCGGTGTTCTATTGCCTCGATGCGCTGTATGGCGAGCGCCGTGATCGCACGGTCCTGTTCTGGAAGTCGCTGCCGGTTTCCGACTTGACGGCCGTGCTCGCCAAGGCGAGCGTGCCGATGGTGCTGCTGCCCGTGATCAGCATCGTGACCATCGTCGCCATGGAGGCGATCATGTGGGTGATGAGCCTTGCGATGCTGATCGCGCACCACATGGACACCGGCATGCTCTTCTCGCAATTGCCGCTCGGGGAACTCTGGCTGGTATTCCTCTATGCCATCCTCGCCAACACCCTGTGGTACGCGCCCATCTACGGCTATCTGCTGCTGGTATCGGCCTGGGCGCCGCGCTCGACATTCCTGTGGGCCCTACTGTCACCTCTCGCGCTCGCCGTGGTCGTGCGCATCGCCTTTCGTTCATCCTATCTCTTTGAGCTGCTACATAGTCGCATCGCCGGTGGATTCAGCTCACCATTCGAGGACGGGTCCCTGTTTGCAATGACCGACGATCCGATCCCGCGCATCGACCTGTCAGGCTTTCTCGCCAGTCCTGGCCTGTGGATCGGCCTCGTGGTTGCGGCAGGCCTGTTCGCTGCCGTCGTGTGGCTGCGTCGCAATCGCGACCCGCTCTAAAACGCATCGTCCCGAGCGGCGCTGAACGCGCCGCAGCATGAGAACAGGGACCCGGCCTGCACTCATACTGTTGGCGAACGCACGAAACGGGACGCAAGCACCATGCTAAGCTTCGTCAAGCCTTCTTGAGGTGTGCGGCGCAGGCCGATGGTCCTTGCCCGGGCACGGGGCTGGCAACTTCACCGCTCCCCCGCGAGAGGACCAATTGGCCATGGTGGGCTTAAAGCACAAGGCAAGCCTCGCCCGACTGGCAGCTGCGGCGCTGATCGCATCGACCCTACCAGCCTTGGCGCAGGCGCAGTCGGCGAGCAGTCCAGCTGCGGCGGTTTCTGCCGCCGATGAGCGCGATGCTGCGAATTGCAAGCTCAGCGTCGTGTTTCGCGGCTGTCCCGATTCATCGGCCAGGCGCAACCCACCCGCGCCGAGCGCAAAGGACGCCGCCGCGGCGCGCGCTGCCCAGAAAGCCAGGTTCGATGCGTCGCTCGAAAATCTGCGCGCGCTGATCGACTTCCAGACGGCCAATCCTGATGTGGTGATCGTGCGCGGCCATGAGGACACACCACTCTATAGACCTGTAATCGTGCAGTTTGCCCGCGAACTGCAGGACGATCCGCGGCGCGACTGTCTGCACGGGAATCTTTTCGGACCCCTGCAGCAGGCGGATCTGTACGGTCTGGTCAGCGATGCCATGCAGGGCCGGCCTTGCAAATAGTCCGACGCGTCGCGAGAGCATCTAACGATCAAAATTTCCAATTAACCGAGGAGCAAAGCCGTGCACTTTGTCGTATTTGCCAGTGATCGTCCCTTGACGAGCGAGATTCGCGCCGCCACTCGTGCAGCGCACCGCGCCTATCTCGACAATCCCGAACCGCACAAGGTGAAGGTGATCTTCGCCGGACCGACTCTCGACGCCGACGGCGAAACCCTGAACGGCTCACTGATCATCATCGAGACCGATGATATGGGAACTGCCCGCAAGTTCGTCATGGACGATCCCTACAACCGTGCGAACCTGTTTGGCCACGTCGAGATCAGGCCGTGGAACTGGATCATCGGCAAGCCTGGCGCCTAGCAGCGGCTGGCCCCGCGGCTGACGCGACCCTTGCCGGCTAGAGCCCCCCGCGCGCCCTGGGGCCGAGGAAAAACCACAGGATCAGCCCGAGCAGGGGCAAGAGCACCACCACGACTATCCAGATGAGCTTTTGCGCCGTGGCCACCGAGCTCTGAAATATATTCAGAATCGCCCAGATGTCGCCGATCAGTATCAAAATGCCGAATATGCCGCCGTATCCCATACCCATTTTGTCTTCCCCTCACGAGTCCTTGGTGATCGAAGAAGCCGGATCCAGCGTCCCGGCACCGAAGAATGGACTCTAGCGCTGCTTGCCGCCAAAAGCGAGCATCAGGGCGCCAACGGCGATCGCGGCCACACCCGCCCACTGCGGGATATTCACCGTTTCCTTGTCCTTGACGCTCAGCTGTACGGGTCCTACGTTAAGATCGTGACTGTCCTTGGTATAGGTGAAGCTGCCATAGGCGAGCGCAAGGCCGCCTGCGACAATGAGGATGATCGAGACCATTCTTAGCGGGTTCATGGCGCACCTTTCAGGTTCAATTGCGGGCTCCGGACAGACTTGCGATCCGACTCGGCCGGGATCGGGTCCCGCGACGCTGAATCGAGTCACGGGCCAAGGTAAGTCACAACGCAGCGCGACTCAGTACGCTGGCGCTCATAGACCACGGGCGGGATTTGCAGCCTGCACCCGCCCGAACGCTGCACCGGCCAGGCCCGCCACGGGCTTAAAATCACCCCATGTACTATTTCATCGTTAGCGCGACCATGCTGGTGCTACCGATCGCCTCGATCGGCATCGACCTCACCCGGAACCCCGGCCAGGATTTCGTGCTGGTCCTTGGCAAGTGGTTCGTGTTCTGGGCACTTGGCGTGCGCCTCGGGCTCGCCGGCCTGCGCCAGATCATTCAGCCCCGCTATACGGCGCAGCGTATTCTGGGGCTGACAGGGGACGAGGCGCTGCTTGTCGTGCGCGAACTCGGATTCGCCAACGTCGCGCTCGCGGCAAGCGCCCTCGTCAGTGTAGTCGCAAGTGCCTGGACTGTTCCTTGTGCTCTAACCGGTGGCATCTTTTATGGCCTGGCCGGCATCAATCACCTTATGCACGCGAAGCGCAATCGGCTCGAGAACACCGCGATGGTGTCCGATCTTCTCGCCGCACTGGTCCTGCTTGGCTATTGCGCCCGCATCAGCCGGATCTAGGATCGCACTGCCGGCTAGCGCCGGGTGACGCGCCGTCGCGCCCGCCGGCTCATTTGACGCCGCCCATGATCCGCTTCCAAGTGCCGTCGCTGCGCATCGAATCATAGGCAGCGCGAGCCCGCGCCACCGTATCGTCAGGCGTCTGATTGCTAAAGGCCATGTAAAGCGTCGTTTTCATCTCGTCGATCAGCATCGCCGTGTCGATCCGCTCGCAGATGCTCGCGTCGCGCAGGCAGATCGACTTGCGATCTGAGGCACTGGAGACCATCAGATCGGTGCGGCCGGCGAGCAATTTGGCGAGATTCTGGTTGAAATCGATCGCAGCGTCCAAGCTCGAGGCCGGAAAACCGCGCGCGGTCAGAAACTGCTCGGTGAGATCCTGCTTGACCACCCCGATGGAATAGCGCCTCGCGTCATCAAGAGTCTGAATCGAAATATCCGAACGCGTCTTGAGCTTGATGAAGCGATACTCGGTTGCGATGATTTCGCCGACCCATTTGAATTTGTCCTCGCGCTCGGGTGTGCGGCCGATCGAGAAAATCAGTACGTTTGGCTCGCGCTCGGCAAGGGTATAGGCACGCGGCCAGGGAAACAGCTTGATCTCAAAGGACAGGCCGGCGCGCCGCAGTACTTCGCGCACCAGATCCGCGCCCGGGCCGATCACGGTGCCCCCCGGCCCCGCGGTATGCAGATTGGGGTTCTCCTCAGTGACCGCCTCGATCGTCTGGGCATGCGCGAAGCAACAGATAAGCGACAGCCCTATCGCGCAAGCCGCTCTTTGCACTTTGGTCTTATGCATACGGATGCCTCTTGCCGCCGCCGCGTTCAACGGAATGCAAACAACAGCGAGCGCTCACCACCAGGCACATGCTGGAAAGATACTACCGGACTGGCCCGCACCCCAAGAAAAAGAATGCGGTTGCGTCGCGGCATTGAGTGTGCCGCGCGGATCAGTCTATCGGCCAGGACATCGATTCCGGTAAACCTTGATTGGCCTCAGAATCATCCTGCGGCGCCACTGCCTGAGTATCGACACCGCGCCACCACGGCGACACTACCTCGGCATGGGCCGGCTCGATTGCCTCGCCCAGTCGCGGCATCACCAGATGGGCGTCCATTGCCGGCGCGAGTTCCATCAAGGCCTCGACAGGCTGATCCCAGGCATGCATGGCAAGGCTGAAGGTCCCCCAGTGCACCGGCAGAAAAGGACCGCCCCCCAAGAGAGCCAAAGCCTCGAGTGCGTTGCGCGGGCCCAGATGAATATCACCCCACGCCGGATGGTAGGCGCCGACCTCGAGCATGACCAGATCAAATGGGCCCAGCCGCTCGCGGATTTCCTGGTATTGGGTAGTCAGGCCAGTGTCGCCACTGAAAAAGACCGCGTGGCGCTCCGAGCGCACCACGAAAGAAGACCACAAGGTCGCATTCCGATCTTTTAAGCCGCGTCCTGAAAAATGCTGCGACGGCGCAGCGGTTACGGTCAGACTGCCCCGCCCGGTCCCGTGCGACTCCCACCAGTCGAGCTCGACGATGCGTTCGGGATTCACGCCAAATGCTTCCAGATGTGCGCCGACTCCGAGAGAAGTCACGAACGGCACATCGCGCTTGGCGAGCTCGCGAATGGTCGGATAGTCGAGATGGTCGTAGTGATCGTGGGACACGATCACGAGATCAAGTGGCGGCAGCGAGCGCAGCGCTACTGGTACCGGCTGAAAGCGCTTGGGCCCCGCCAGACGCGATGGCGAGGCGCGCGGCCCCCAGACGGGATCGGTCAAGACGCGCATGCCGTCGAGTTCGATCAACATCGTCGAGTGACCGAGCCAGGTGACGCGCAGGCCGCTTGCCGGTGGTCTTAGCCAGGTCTCTAGCGGATTGAGCGCGGGCAGCGGTCCCATCGGCACGCGCCGCTCACCGCCGCAGATGAATTCACCGATGGTCGGCATGGCGACATTCGGGTCGCGCAGCCCCGGGATGATCGGGTGCAGGTTCTGAAAGCGCTCGCCAGCCCAGAGCGGTGAGGCCCGCATGCGCTCCAGACGCGGCCCACGCGCCCGCTTGCCCAACGATTTCATGATGCACTCCCGGAAATGGAACCCGATCCACGTCCCCATTCTCGCATAGCGGGCAGGATGTGGCCGAACGGTCCGAAGCGCAGCTACGAGGTGCTGAAATGGGCGGCGTGATTCTGGCGCAGTTCGCGCTTTAGCAGTTTGCCGCTCGGATTTTTTGGCAGGCTCTCGACAAACACCACGCCCTTCGGGCACTTGAAGGATGCCAGATGCGTATTGCAGTGGGCGAGCACCTCTGTCTCGGCAAGTGTGTGGCCGGCTTTGGTCACCACCACCGCCACTACGCCCTCGACCCAGCGCGGATGCGGCACGCCGATTACAGCAACCTCGGACACCCCGGCGAGCTGGTAGATCGTTTCCTCCACTTCGCGGCTGGCGACATTCTCGCCACCCGTCTTGATCATGTCCTTCTTGCGGTCGACCACCGTGATATAGCCCTCGGCATCGATGGTCGCCAGATCCCCCGAATGAAACCAGCCACCCTCGAAGGCGGCCCGGGTACGCTCCTCATCCCGGTAGTAGGCAAGCATGAGGTGCGGCGAGCGGTGCACGATCTCGCCGACTTCGCCCGGTCCGACATCGCGCATGGCGTCGTCGACGACGCGCGTCTCGACGTTGAGCACCGCCCGTCCGCAGGAACCGGGCTTGCGCAGCTGATCCTCGGGGCCGAGCATGGTTGCCAGTGGCGCGATTTCGGTCTGGCCGTAGAGATTCCAGAGCCGGACCTGGGGCAAGCGCGCGGCCAGCTCGCGCAAGACTTCGACCGGCATGATCGATGCGCCGTAATAGCCCTTGTGCAGCGCCGTCAGGTCCGTGGCTTCGAACAAGGGTGAGCGCAACAGGGAAATCCAGACCGTCGGCGGGGCAAAAAAGGAGCTGATCCGGTGGCGCGCCAGAAGCGGAAGCAGATTTTCCGGGGTCGGTTTGGCGGTGATGACATTGGTCGCGCCGACGTAGATTGACGGGCCGAGGAACACGTCCAATTGCGCGCAGTGATACAGCGGCAGGGCGTGCAGTGCCATGTCGCTTGACTCGATAGAGGCGTCGACGACGCAACTGACATATTGCGAGATGACCGCTTCGTGGGTCAGCATCGCGCCCTTGGGTGCGGACTCGGTACCGCTGGTGTAGACGATCTGTGCCAGATCACCGCTCTTCATCTCGACCTCTGGCAATGACGCGGTAGAGGCAGCGAGCACATTGAAGTCGAGCATCCCGGACACGGGCGGGCCGCCTTCCTCAGAGGGCAGCCACAGGAAGCTCTTGACTGCGGTTTCCTGTGCCGCAGCCGCGCGCGCCAATTCTGCGAGACCCGTATCGGTCGCCATCAGCTGCGCACCGGAGTGGCGCAGGATATAGCCGGCCTCCTCGGCCTTGAGCATGAAATTGATCGGAACCAGCACCGCGCCCAGCCGCGCCAGCGCGAAACGCAGGGCAGCAAAGGCATGCGAATTACGGGCCAGCACCGCCACCCGCGCGCCGTGCTTGACGCCCTGCTCCGCGAGTCCGGCGCCAAGGCAGTCGCACAGCGCATCAAACTCTCTGTAGGACCAGCTGATCGATCCACACACGATCGCGGTCTTGTCAGGATTTCGTTTTGCACTGCGATGTAAAAGATCTGCGATGCAATGGCGCCTGGTTATGTTTTCCATGGGGAATCTGTACGTGGGCTAATTGATGCGTCGGGAGCGCTGGCCAGTGACACGTTATGCGCGTCAGGAGGCTTCGTCAAATAGCGCGCGCTAGGCAGGCTCGGGTGATGCCGCGGCGCTGCTGCCAAGCATGTAGAGTTGCCAGAGCTCCTTGTGACTGATGTGCAGCATCGGATGAATCGCCATCAGGCCGGTCCTGCCGATCGAGTCTTCGAGATAGCGCATCTCGACAAACTTGGCGCGCGTGGCCTCATCGATTGGCACCTCAAAGCCGTTCTCGCGCATGATGAGGATGCCCTTGGCGCGCAAACCGAGTTCCGTGTAGAGGCGCAGATAGCACAGCACATCGGCAATCACTGCGCCGCGAAAGCGCTCTTTTAAACTCATAAGATAGGCACCCACCGGGGAGTCCGAGAGCGCACCGGAATTGATGAGTTCGAGCATCTCGGCATCGGCATCAAAACCCCGGCCCAGCCAGTCGCTCACGCCGCGCTCGCTGCGCGCAAAGATCACATAAAAAAGCGGCGGTAGGCCGACCAGGATCGCGAGCGTCGAGTGGATCGGTGTCAGCAGCGCGTGATTGAAGGCCGAGTGCAGGACCACGGCGATCAGGTAACCGGGCCACAACGAGCCCAGACCGGCTTGCGGGGAGCGCTCGAGAATGCCAATTGCCATTACCGAGAAGATCGCCGTGGCACCACCATGCATGATCGCGGTGCCGAATCCGCGCACGATCCACGTGCCCACACCG
This sequence comes from Mycobacteriaceae bacterium, assembly GCA_903970145.1. Taxonomy (GTDB): domain Bacteria; phylum Pseudomonadota; class Gammaproteobacteria; order Burkholderiales; family Burkholderiaceae_D; genus CAJCHO01. Next base: position 23,578 of record CAJCHO010000107.1, read on the forward strand.
GTATAGGGAATGATCTTCTCAATATAGAAGTAGAGATTTTCAACCACGGCGAATCCGGCGCCAGCCGCAAAGCCGAGGATCGCGGCATCGATGAGAAAGCCGATGCGACGCATGCGAATCAGGGCAACTATGACAAGGCCCTTGAGGGCTTCCTCAATCAGTGGCGCGACATAGCGCGAGTAATTGTGGATATCGATTTCTGCAAAGCGCAGGATCGTGGCATTGACGAGGTAGCTGGCGACCGCGGCGAGGGCGCCAAGCCCGACGATAGCAATCACCGTACGCAGTTTGACGAGCTTATAGCTGTCCAACGCGAGGAGTGCCCCGAGAAAGCACAGTACGGGCAAAAGCCCCACCATCAGGATACGGAAATGACCTGCGAAGGAGCTCACGCAGTCCGACCCTACATGATCTTGAGGGAAATCATCAGCTCGTCGCTGGCGCGATGCGACTCGCGAAAACCGATGGCATAGCCGAGCGAGAGGGTCAGCTCGTTCCAGTGCAGCACGCTAAAGTGCAGATCCGACTGCGCGCCCAGACTCTGGTAGGACCTGGCACCGGCGACGGTGCCAATTCCGCTTGTCTGCAGATCGATCGCGAACAGGGTCGTGCGCAGCCAGTTCGCATAGAAGCCGGGTGTGCCAACTGACTCGAGGATGACCGGTGGCAGATTCATCTCGAGCATGACCCGCCCAAAGCGGCTGCCAGCGACATCGTCGATGCCAAAGCCGGGCAGGGAATCGTAGTCTTCAAAGCGCTTAACGAAGCCCTTATCGACATAGTTGTTGCCAAAGCTGCCAAAGTAGAAACTGCTCAAGGGATCGTCAGCAGCGCCGTTGGAGACGCCCGCCGCGGTGCGCAGCCACAAGGCCGTATGCGGATAAGGCAGATCGAAGCCGAGATTGAAATTGCCACGCACTTGCGAGACGCTGCCACCGTCGGCCTGGTACTCGGTACCGACGGCGGCCCAGGAAATGCCCTTCTCGTCGTCGACCGCGCCCAGTGAGCGGCGCACGTCGGTGTAATTCAAGGCCACCTGCTCCTTGGTGAGGTGATCAAACGGCGTCGGGATGTTCTGTGCGCCGGGCAGGGTATCGATGGCGTCCAGATAGGCGACGTCATATTTCAGGGTCATCTGGCGCGGACCGTCGTAGATCAATAAATCGTCGTAGCCAAGCCGTGCCGCATCACCCTTGCGACTGACCTTGGTAGGTCCGAAGAGGTCGTAGAAGTCAGACAGATTGTGGGACAGCTCGCCGCGCCACCCGAGATACTCGCCCTTGATATCAAGGTGCGTGCGTTGCGCCTCGGGCAAGGTGGCGCCGGCAGGCGTGTAGGCAGCAGTAATACCGATGTGCGCGAAATCGAGCGGGTCACCCAGATCGAGGTGGTAGCCGGGGCCGGCGGCATTCTTGTAGCCCTGCAGCACCGGGAAGCCCTCCTCGACCGCCACACTGTCGAGCGGTATGAAGGAACCCTTGGACGTGACGGTCGCGTCATAGTCCACACTGCTGGGTGCCTTGACCTGCCAGGTGGTCACGACCGGATGAGTCGCCGCGACCTGGGCTCCAAGAAATTTAATGGCGCTGACATCGTTGATCGGGTGCGCATCGATGGTGGCCGGAACGAATCCGTCGCCGGTGTAGGCAAGCACCAGCAGTCGCCCGTCTGACAGGGGCGTTGGCCTGAAAAAGCCAATCTCTGCGTTCGACACCGCGACCAGATCGCCGTTCGCCACTTCGTAGCGAAAGATGTTTGAGACCCCCGTGTAGTAGCTGCTGCCGTAGAGATACTTGCCGTCCTTGGAGAACACGAAGCTCTCCGGAACCGATTGCCCAAAGCGGAACTCACTCAGGGGCTTGACGTCATCTGCGAGCAGGCGATCGAGCTGCCAGACCCGCACGTACTGGTCCCCATTGATTTCACCCATCGAGGCCGACAGCAGCTTGCCGTCGGGAGATATGTCCAGGTCGTAGGGCACGCTCTCGTAGGGGAATTTATGGATCACGTCCCAGTCGTTGTAGGGATAGGGAATGCGCACCAGCGCCGCAATGCCCTTGTCATGGCGCACGCCGATCAGCGAGCGATCGGCCGGATTGAAAACCATCTCACCGATGCGGGCGCCCTCGAGCAGCATGCTGGTGGTGCCGGTCTTGAGGTCGATCGCCATGAGATCGCGATGCGTGAGATTGTTGTTGGTGTAGAAAATCGTGCCGGCCGTCGGGTCGTAGGCGAGCGAGGTAACGCGATAGAGCATGCCGCGCTTGATATCGGCCAGACGCCTGACAGTGCCATCACGCGTGTTGATTGCGCCGACGTGCTCCACCACTCCGGGATAACGAAAGCCGCCATAGAGCACCCCGGTCTTCTCATCGAAGAAGACCCGAGAAATCGAGCCGATGCTCGAGGCCGTCAGGGGGGTATAGGGCGTCACCGGAAACTTGCGCACTTCGGCGAGGTTGCTACGCTGGAATTCATGCTCGGCGGCAATCCAGCGATTCCAGGCGTCGTCGAGCGACAGACCGAAGACGTGCTGGAACTGGTCGTAGTAGTAGCGCTCGCTACCCGGATCGCGCCGGATCCACGCAACCACCTGCTCAGGCGAGTAGGTGTAGGCGAGCCAGGTCATGAAGCGCGTGCCGTAGAGATAAGCATTGGCGCCGACCTGGAAGTCAACCCTCACCCCCTTGGACACCAGGCCGAGCGGGTCGTAGAACTTTGCGTCGTCGCGCACCATGGCGCGAAACACCATTTCATCGTAACCACCCTGGGCACGGCCAAGACCCCCACCCATCCATGTCTCCATGAACACCGCCCCGCCTTCGAGATACCAGCGCGGTGCGACAAAGCGTGGCGTAGTCAGGTAGTTGTAGAGCAGGGTCTCGGGGTAAAGCGGCTCAGTCGGCACCTTGCCAAGGAAAGCGCCGCGCCAAAAACGCTCCTCATCTCCCGCGATGTCGCCCTGGACCATGTGGACCAGCTCGTGGTTCATGATCGAGTACAGGCGCTCGGCCCCGGTGCTGGTTTCGAAGGCATGAGACTCGGGTGCGACGTCGACAATCAGCCGACTGTTCGGGGAAAGCACTGCGTGGGCATTGCCGTAGTCCGACGAGTCCTTGAGCAGCAGGGTCACCGGTACCGACGGGACCCAGCCAAAGTGCTGCTCCTGGAACTCGAGCGAATTGGTGAAGGTGCGCACGGCCCGTGGCACCAGGCCTTCGAGGGAATCGAAATAAATGAGTTCTGCGTCCTTGGTCTTCACGTAGGACATTCCGAGCGGGTCGTCGTCGCTCCAGGCAAGACAGGGCAGCAGCGTCAGCAGCAGGCAAGAAACGCTCTTGCGCATCGATTCCCCTTGGCACGCACTGAACAACCCTCCACGACGGCCACTTCGGTAGCTCTGGAGGCACAAGTCCCACGGGATAGTCTCGCCCCGGGAGTTCGCATTGCATGGTAACCGAGGGTCCCGGAATCACCTGAATTTTTTTGATGCGCCAGAACGACGCCAGCGACTTTTTTGCCGGGTCTCGGCTGGATAGGCGATTTGCGCCCGTACCAAAGCAAATGCCCCCGAGAGTCTAAGCCATCAGGGGCATGCTACTTGCGTCTTGGTGCCTCGATACTGGGAGCGATTGCCGTATCCGCCCCACCTGTCGGATCGATCCCGGACCAAGGCCCGAGATCGAGAGAGCCCTACAGGGAAGACTTGTCAGCAGCTTTATCAGCGGCCTTATCAGCGGCCTTGTCAGCAGCCTTGTCAGCAGCCTTGTCAGCAGCCTTGTCAGCAGCCTTGTCAG
>CAJCHO010000108.1 GCA_903970145.1 Mycobacteriaceae bacterium
GGCAAGATCCCCATTGCCGTCGTCGACGAGGACCAGAGCGACGTCTCCCGCGCCATCACTGCCGATCTCACCGCGGACAAACTGCTGCAGGTGACGACGCTGGATCGCGCCGCGGCGCGCGACCAAGTGAAAGCCGGCAAGCAGAACGCCGCGGCGGTGTTCCCGAAAAGCTTCGGCGAGCAGACCACCAAAGCATTGTTCAGTGGCCGGGACAAGCCACAGGTGCAACTGCTGGTGGACCCCAGCCAAACCATCGGTGCCCGGGTTGTCGAGGGGTTGCTCGCTCAGTACTCCATGCAGGAGATCTCGAAAGAAGCCTTCACGGGCGTCTCTGGCCGCAAGGCCATCGACGACTTCCTCGGCGATCTGGACAGGCAGGACCCGACACCGGCGAGCGCTGACCTCAAGACGCTGCTGCAAACTGCGCGCAAGCTGAGCGAAGGGCGCGATACCGCCACAGCCGGTGGACCCGGCGGCAGCGTACAGGGCGGTTTCGGTCTCACCATTCCGTACACGACAGCGTCGACGGAAGTCACGTCGCGCGACACCACACCCTACAACGGTTACGCGCACTCCTTCGCCGGGATGGCGGTGCAGTTCATCCTGTTCGCCGGCATCGACGCCGGCATACTGCTGCTACTCACGCGCCAGCGCGGCATCTGGCAGCGACTCCGTTCCGCTCCGCTAAGGCGCAGCGAATTCATGCTGGCGCGCGCGCTGGCCACGACGCTGGTCGGCCTGTTCCAGTTCACCCTCATCTACCTGGCTGCGGTGCTGGTGTTCAAGGTGCGCATCGAAGGAAGCTGGCCCGGCTTCATTGGCGTGGGTATTGCCTTCTGCCTGCTCAATGCAGCCTTCGGCCTCATGCTGGCCACGCTCGGCCGCAGTGCGCCTACCACGCGCGGCTTTGCGCTCATGGCGACGCTGCTGCTCGTGATGGTCGGCGGCGCCTGGGTGCCCGCCTTCGTGTTCCCGCGCTGGCTGCAGAATGTGTCGCTCTACGCGCCCACGCGCTGGGCCATCGACGGCCTGGACGGTGCCACGTGGCGTGGCCTTCCCTTCAGCTCGGCGGTGCTGCCCATCATCGTGCTGGCCGCCAGTGCCGCCGTGTGCCTGGCTGTTGCGATCTGGCGCTTCCGCTGGGAGGAATAAATCCTGATGCCGGCCCCACCACACGACTCAAGGTGAGTCAAACGGCTTACGACAACGCGTCGGCCATCCGTGCGCGTATTGCTCTACACGCGCTTTGAATTTTGTTCCGTGTCGTGACCTCTGGCGATCTCGGCGAAGGGTGTCGGACTGGCAAGTCCGCTTGCCGTCGATCTCGACTCGCACTGGAGTCCATTTGGAGAGGCGCCCGACTACTGAGGCAAGCGCACCGCGCCGTCGATCTTTGCGAGGTCTCGATCGAATGTACCGAGAGGCAGGTGCCCGGCCTTTCGCGCGATCTCCAGCACGAGGCAATCGGAAAATCCGAGAGCCGGTCGTCCCCTGAAATTCTCCGCAGCCGCGCTCACCACACCGGCGTCCTGCACCGTCAGGTGCGCGTGATTTAGCAGCATGTCGAGCGCCGTCGCGATCTGCTCCGCCGAGCGCTCATATACAGCATCGAGCACCCAGGTGGTTTCGGCTAGCACAAGATGCGATATCCAGCCACCGCTACCGACGAACTCTTCGGCTGCGCGGACTTGATCGACATCGTCACGCACGACGAGGCGCACCAACACGTTGGTGTCAACGGCGCGCATGCCGCTTGCGGATGTACTTACGAACTGCCGCCTTTACATCCACAGGTCCCCTTTTTAAGACTTCCTGCGGGAAGAGCGCGCGGTGTACCTCGTCCGACGTATACCGCCCCGCCCTGCGGACTAGGACTTGGCCATTCTGTTCGTCCCATTCGAGGACGGAACCGGGGCCCACACCGAGTTTTTTCCGAATCTCAGCAGGCACGGAGATTTGGCCCTGAGCGGTCAGCCTTGATAGTGCGATTGACATGATATCACATTACCATGGTAATGCAGCGACGTGCAACCTGGATCGCGCCGTGAGAACAGGGTCGGACCAGCCAACGCCAGCCAGGCCTGGCCTCGTCGACCAGGTTGGCCGCTCGACATGTGCGCTGAAGGTTGCCGCTCGAATCTACGCATTCGCGTAAATTTTTTGCACCATTCACCGCATCAAGTGATGATAATATACGTGCTCCACAATGGAGTACTGCGATGCGCACGACCGTAACGTTGGACGATGACTTGCTCGCCAAAGCAACCAAAATGATGGGCGGTCTTGATCGCTCGACCGTATTACGTGAAGGGCTCAAGGCGCTCATCGAACGGGAAAGCGCTTTGCGGCTCGCCAAGCTTGGCGGCACTCAGCCGCAGGTTCAACCGGTCCCGAGAAGGCGCGCTGCCGCGGCAACATGATTCTCGCGGACACTTCAGTCTGGATTGACTACTTTCGCAAGGACCTGCCGGAACTCAGCGAGCGTCTTCGACGCCGCGACGTGCTGATACATCCGTTCGTCATGGG
>CAJCHO010000109.1 GCA_903970145.1 Mycobacteriaceae bacterium
ATCGTCGGAGATACTCTCGTCGAGAGACTCAGGCAGCAGTGTGATCTGGTTTCGGTCCGTCCCTTCGATGAATCGCCCCATGGTTCCCCCTGATGCGCTTCATTTAGTTATAGACCATCAACGCGTTTTCACACAGCCTCGGTCGCGAGCGGCCTTGGACTTCCAAGCAGACGTAGTCACGCAAAGAAAAAAAGCCAACCGAGCGGCTGGCCTTTTCGTTGAATCCGTGGTTGCGGGGACAGGATTTGAACCTTGACCTTCGGGCTATGGCCCCGGGAGTGCGAGCAAGGCCTGCACCAGCGCCTGCGGATGATAGTGCAGTCGCCCTGGAGTGAGACCCATGCGTACCACGACCAGGTGGCGCGATGGGATGATGGCGGTGTACTGGCCATCGTGGCCCTGCATCCAGAAGCTGTCCTCCGGGATCCCGAATTCGCGCGCGTCCGGATTTTCGCCGGCCTTGCTCGCATCGCCCACCCAGCGCCAGACCTGGCCATGACCATACTGCCCGCCTGAGGCCGCGACCGGCGCCACCATGCTGGCAACGAAGCCAGGCGGCAGGATCTGTTCGCCCTGCCAGAGTCCATCCATTCTCAGGAGCTCCCCATATCGCGCCCAATCCCGTGCACTGGCATACATGTAGGACGATCCGACCAGAGTCCCGTGCTGATCCGACTCGATCACTGCGCTCGTCATGCCGAGCGGCGCGAACAGGCGTTGGCGCACCAGGCGTTGCGCCAACGGACCGGCCGCATCCTGAAAAATGCGCGCGAGCACTACTGCCGTGCCGCTCGAATAGCTCCAGACTTCTCCGACCGGATGCTCAAGCGGCTGGGCACGTGCAAATCCCGCCATGTCATCTTCGAGATAAAGCATGCGCGTGACGTCTGAGACATCGCCATATTCCTCGTTGAAATGCAGGCCGCTCGACATCGCCATCAAGTCGGCGATGCGAATCTTGGATCGCTCGTCGCCCGATACCGCAGGCCAGCCGGCGCTGGCTTCGAGCGTCAGGCGCCCGTCCTTGACGAGCAATCCGATCAAGCCAGCCGTAACCGTCTTGGTCATTGACCAGCCCAGCAGCGGCGTATTCGCGTCAAAGCCGCTCGCATAGCGCTCACCAACGATGCGTCCATCGCGCACCACCACGATCGCGCGCATGCCAGGTCCGGCAAGCCTCTCGTCGGACAAAATGCGCATCACTTCGGCGTCCGGCCGCACGGCACTTCCCTCCGGCCAGGACTCGCTCGCCTGCGGCAGGACAAACGCGACGGGTGCGCCGGAGTCAGCGGACATCTCCAATGACTTGCCATCGGGTAGAGCGGTGCATCCGCGCCCGCTGCGGTAGACCGCCAAACCGTTCCCGATAAAGCCAAGAAGTCCCGCACTCACAGTGCCGTGCTCTCGATCAACCTGGATACGCATCAGGCGCAACAACGGATTGCCGGGCGCCTGGACGTCCTCGTGCAGGACGATCTCCGGATCACGACCGACGAGAAAAACGTTCGAGCAGACGATTTTCGCTGAATAGTTGGCTGCCACGCGCATCAACTCCGGCGGTGACAGCCAAAGCCAGACCAGGACAGCGGCAACGAGCACGACGAAGGCCGCGCCGAGACCGAGAAAGAGCTTACGGAGAAATTTCAAGTGCGACTCACTGCGCTGGTTCTGTGTGCGGTCCGTGGCGAATCACGCCCACCAACGCGCCAGCGGGACCTTCATTCGACCGCCTTGACCATATCCTCGATGACCTTCTTGGCGTCACCAAAGACCATCATCGTCTTGTCCATGTAAAACAGTTCATTGTCCAGACCGGCATAACCGGCAGCCATCGACCGCTTGTTGACGATGATGGTCTTGGCCTTGTAAGCCTCGAGAATCGGCATGCCTGCGATCGGTGACTTGGGATCGTTCTTGGCGGCCGGATTGACGACATCGTTGGCACCCAGAATCAGCGCAACATCGGCCTGGCCAAAGTCATTGTTGATGTCTTCCATTTCGAAGACCTGGTCGTAGGGGACTTCCGCCTCGGCCAGGAGTACGTTCATGTGTCCCGGCATGCGACCCGCCACCGGGTGGATCGCGTATTTGACGTTCACGCCGTGCTCGGTGAGTTTGGCCGAGAGTTCCTTTAACGCATGCTGGGCACGCGCGACTGCCAGGCCATAACCGGGCACGATGATGACGGTGTCAGCGTTGCTCATGATGAAGGCCGCGTCTTCGGGGCTGCCTGACTTATAGGTCTTGGCAGTACCGGAATCGGCCGACGCCGCAGAGCTATCCGCGCCAAAGCCGCCCAAGAGCACGGCAATGATCGAGCGGTTCATCGCCGTACACATGATGTAGGAGAGGATTGCGCCCGAGGATCCGACGCAGGAACCGGCGATGATCAGCACCGAGTTGTTGAGCGTGAAGCCGATACCTGCAGCCGCCCATCCCGAGTAGCTGTTGAGCATCGAGATTACAACCGGCATGTCCGCGCCACCAATGGGGATGATCAGTGTCACGCCCAGCACGAGGGCAACCGCAAGCATCGCCAGAAAGGCGGCCGAGCTGTCTGTCAGATAGTAGGTGATGCCGAATCCGAGCATTGAGAGCGCCAGCACCAGATTCAACAGGTGCTGTCCGCCAAACAGGATCGGCTTACCCGACATGCGTCCGGAGAGCTTGCCATAGGCAATCACGGAGGCAGTGAAGGTGATCGCGCCGATGAAGGCGCCGATGAACAGCTCCACTTTCTGGGCGCTGGTGTGTTCCTCGCCGAGATGGAACAGCGCCGCGACTGCGATCAGGACTGCCGAGAGACCGACGAGCGAGTGCATCAGGGCGACCAGCTCGGGCATCTTCGTCATCTGCACGCGCCGAGCGGCAATGCTACCGATCGTGCCGCCAATCACCATGGCGCCAAATATGAGCGCCAGGATCGGCCGGTCCGCGACCACAAAACTGGTAGCGACCGCGATCAGCATGCCGATCGCGCCAAACAGGTTGCCGCGGCGCGACGACAGGGGCGATGACAGGCCCTTCAAGGCGAGAATAAACAGCACCGCCGCAACGAGATAGGCGAGCTGCGTCAAATCAGCGAACATCGGCGTCATGGTCGGCTCCTCAGACCTTCTTTTCTTTCTTCTTGAACATCTCGAGCATTCGCTGGGTCACGAGAAAGCCGCCGAAGATGTTGATCGATGCGAGCAGTACCGCAAGCGCACCAAGCACGCTCGTCAGGGTGATCGGTCCGCCGGTATCGACGGTCTGAAGGATGGCCCCGACAACGATGATGCCCGAGATGGCGTTGGTAACCGACATCAGCGGGGTATGCAGCGCCGGAGTGACATTCCAGACGACGTGATAGCCGACAAAGATCGCCAGCACGAATATGGTCAGGTTCTGGATGGTTGGATCGGTCATGTCACACCCCTTGGTCAGGATTGCGGTTTGGTCGCGGGTGCGGCGGCCGGGGACTCGCTGCGCGCGAGCTGCCCGCCCTCGCACATCAGGCAGGCGAGCACAATGTCGTCTTCGCGATTGAGGACGAATTTGCCGTCCTTGTCGACGACCAGCTTGAGAAAGTCCAGGACATTGCGCGCGTATAGCGCCGACGCATCGGCTGCTACATGTGCGGCGAGGTTGGGCTCACCAACGATATGCACACCATACTTGGTGACGGTCTTGTCCAGTTCCGACAGTGCGCAATTGCCACCCTCGGCGACCGCCAGATCGACGATTACCGATCCCGGTTTCATCGACTTCACCATCTCCTCGGTGATCAGCACCGGCGCTCGACGCCCCGGAATCAATGCGGTCGTGATGACGATATCGGCCTGCTTGATGCGTTCTGCAACCGCTGCCGACTGGCGCGCCATCCAACTCGCTGGCATCGGACGCGCATACCCACCCACGCCCTGCGCGATGGTGCGCTCCTCGTCGGTTTCAAAGGGCACATCGATGAACTTGGCGCCCAAGGACTCAACCTGCTCCTTGACGGGCGGCCTGACGTCGGAGGCCTCGATGACCGCGCCCAGGCGCTTGGCGGTGGCGATCGCCTGCAGACCCGCGACGCCAACCCCCATGATCAGTACGCGTGCAGCCTTCACGGTGCCAGCAGCGGTCATGAGCATCGGCATGAAGCGTTGGTAGACGTTGGCAGCCAGTAGCACTGCCTTGTAGCCGGCGATGTTGGCCTGCGATGAAAGTACGTCCATGCTTTGCGCGCGCGTAGTGCGCGGTGCTGCTTCGAGCGCGAAGGCAGTCAGGCGCGCGGCTGCCAGGCGTTCCAGTCCGGCGCTGTCGAATCGATCGAGTATCCCGACGAGAACCGTGTCGGCGTGCATCTTTGCGAGTTCGGCCGCATCAGGCGAACGCACCTTGATGACCAATTCTGCGCCGAGCGCATCGTCTTGCGATCCGATCGTGGCACCGACCGCGCGATACGCATCGTCAGGCGCGCTGCTGGTCACGCCAGCGCCGCTGGCGACGATCACTTCATGATGTGCGGCAATGAGTTTCTTGACCGATTCCGGTGTGGCCGCGACACGTCGCTCGCCGTCTCGGGTCTCTTTTGGGACGCCGATTTTCATCCGCTCCTCCTGCGTCGCCCGCTAAGTGGTCCCCGATCGCCGGCGGGCTCGCGCGACGGTGGCCGATGGTAACACGCACCCGGCGCCGGGGAATAGAACGAAGTCGGTGCCGCTTGGCTAGAATGTCGGCATGTCCCTGATCTGGAAACCCAATGTCACCGTCGCGGCCGTGGTCGCGCGCGCCGGACGTTACCTGATGGTCGAAGAACGGACCAGCGCCGGCGTGCGTTACAACCAGCCCGCAGGACATCTCGAGTCCGGCGAATCGCTGATAGCGGCCGTGATCCGCGAGACGCTTGAGGAAACCGCCCGCAGCCTCGTTCCCGAAGGCCTGCTTGGCGTTTACATGGCGCGCGCCGACAAGGACGGCGAAGAGGTGACTTATCTTCGCTTTGCCTTCTGCGGCACGGTCGGCGACGCCATTGCCGATCGCGCGCTCGATGCCGGTATTGTGCGCGCGCTGTGGCTCGACTACGACGAGATTGTCGCGCTGCGCGAGTTGCATCGCAGCCCGCTCGTTCTGCGTTGCGTCGAGGATCACCGCGCCGGTCGCGAGCCGGTAGCCCTCGATCTGCTGCACTGCGATGCGAGCGTCGGGGTCTCAGGATGAATAAGCCACGCGTCGTCGTCGGCATGTCCGGCGGGGTCGACTCTTCGGTCGCGGCCTACCTCCTCAAAGAGCAGGGCTATGAGGTCATCGGCTTGTTCATGAAGAACTGGGAAGGCGATGACGATGATGAATACTGCTCGACCCGCGAAGATCTGATCGACGCAACCTCGGTCGCGGACGTAATAGGCATCGATATCGAGGCGGTCAACTTTGCCGCCGAATATCGCGAGCGTGTGTTCGCGCAATTTCTGGCCGAATACTCGGCCGGACGCACGCCCAACCCCGACGTGCTGTGCAACGCCGAGATCAAATTCAAGGCCTTCCTCGATTATGCGATGGCGATGGGCGCCCAGTGCATCGCAACCGGGCACTACGTCCGCGTGCGCGAAGGCGCGAACGGCTTTGAGCTGCTGAAGGCACTCGACCTGACCAAGGACCAGAGCTATTTTCTGCATCGCCTGAATCAGGATCAGCTCGCCCGCACCCTTTTCCCCCTGGGCGAGATGAAGAAAACTGAAGTCCGCCGCCTGGCGGAGTCGATCGGCCTGCATAATGCCAGAAAGCGCGACTCCACCGGAATCTGCTTCATTGGCGAGCGCCCGTTTCGCGAGTTTCTCGGTCGTTACCTGCCCACCCGTCCGGGTCCGATGAAGACCGACGAGGGGGTCCTCGTGGGCGAGCACATCGGTCTGGCGTTCTACACCATCGGCCAGCGCAAGGGTATTGGGCTTGGTGGCATGCGCGAGCGCCAGTCACAAGATGGCACCAGTGCGCCCTGGTTCGTGGCGCGCAAGGACATGGCAAGCAATACGCTGTACGTCGTGCAGGGGCATGAACATCCCTGGTTGCTGACTTCCCAGCTCGACGCCGGGGATGTCAGCTGGATCGCGGGCAAGGCACCCAGTGCGGGTGCACTGTCGGTCAAGACGCGCTATCGACAGGCCGACGCGGGTTGCGAGCTTATCGGGCAGGCCGCCGGCTTCAGTCTCAATTTTGCGGTGCCGCAATGGGCCGTTACCCCGGGTCAGTCGGCGGTGCTCTATGAGGGCGAGCGCTGCCTCGGCGGTGGGGTGATCGTGTCAGCAAAGGACGCGCGCGTCACGCTCGCCGCATAGGAGAGGGTATTCGCGGTTTGCCAGCCGCAACAGGAGTGTTAGGCTTGGCGCAGCCCAGACCGGGCCGATCACGAGTCAAGGAGCCCTCCGATGTTCTCGTTCCCATCGTCGCGCTTTCTCACGTTCGCGCTGTGCGTCGTTGGAGCGCTTGCCTGCACGCTGGGTGCCCTGTGGTGGTTGTGGCTGTGGCCGGCCGCAGTGGTATTCACGCTGCTGACGCTAGTTGGCATGTACGACCTGCTCCAGACGCGTCATGCAATCCGTCGCAACTACCCGCTGCTGGCCCATTTCCGGTTTCTGTTCGAGTATGTCCGTCCCGAGATCCGCCAGTATTTCATCGAGAGCGATACCGAGGCGATGCCGTTCTCGCGCAATCAGCGCTCGCTGGTCTATCAGCGCGCCAAGCGCCAGCTTGACAAGCGCGCTTTCGGGACACCGGGGGATGTCTACGGACCGGGCTATGAGTGGCTGAACCACTCGATCCGTCCCGCGGTAATCAAGGACCATGACTTTCGTGTCTGGGTCGGTGCCGATGACAGCGGTGCGGCCAATGCATCGGTGACCCAGCCTTATGCGCTCTCGGTATTCAATATCTCGGCGATGAGTTTTGGCGCGCTGTCGGCCAATGCCATCCTGGCACTCAATGAAGGCGCGCGACGCGGTGGCTTTGCCCACGATACCGGCGAGGGCAGCATCAGTCGCTACCATCGCGAACGCGGCGGTGACCTGATCTGGGAGATCGGCTCGGGCTACTTTGGCTGTCGCAATCCGGATGGCAGCTTCTCGGAAGAGAACTTCATCCGCAATGCCACCGACAAGCAGGTGAAGATGATCGAGATCAAGCTCTCGCAGGGAGCCAAGCCGGGACACGGCGGCATCTTGCCAGGTGTCAAGGTCTCGCCCGAGATCGCCGAGGCGCGCGGCGTCACGGTCGGTCAGGATTGCATCTCACCGGCTTCGCATGGCGCTTTTTCGACACCGATCGAACTGCTGCAATTCATCGAGCGCCTGCGGCGCGCCTCAGGGGGCAAACCAGTCGGGTTCAAGCTATGCATCGGTCACCCGTGGGAATTCTTTGCAATCGCCAAGGCAATGCTGGAGACCAAGCTGACGCCGGACTTCATCGTTGTCGACGGCAAGGAAGGCGGGACCGGCGCCGCTCCGGTCGAGTTCGTCGACCATGTCGGCACCCCTCTGCTCGAAGGACTGCAGCTGGTGCACAACACACTGGTCGGAACCAATTTGCGCGATCGCGTGCGCGTCGGTGCGGCCGGCAAGATCATCACTGCATTCGATGTCGCGCGAACCATGGCCATGGGAGCAGACTGGTGCAATGCGGCGCGTGGCTTCATGTTTGCCCTGGGCTGCATTCAGTCGCAGTCCTGCCACACGGACCGGTGTCCGACCGGCGTGACCACCCAGAACAAGGTACGCCAGCGCGCACTGGTGGTACCCGACAAGGCCGAACGTGTGTTTCAGTATCACCGCTCGACGCTCGAGGCATTGGCCGAACTCACCGCTGCGGCGGGCCTTGCCCATCCCAAGGAGATTACCGCGGACCACATCGTACGTCGTGTCAGTCGTGACGGAGTCCGCCTGCTTTCGACGCTCACCAATTTCGTCTCGCCGGGGAGCCTTCTTGAGGGACGCTATCAACAGGCCGTCTTCGAGAAGTACTGGCCAATGGCCCAGACCGAGAGTTTCCTGCCGCGCAGTGAGCCGGTGCGCGCCTTCCGTTAGGCCGGCGCAGTTTCCTTGAACGAGGGGCGCTCTGACAGTTTTTCGAACAGGCGCGCAAGATTCGGATGGGTGCCGCGCCAGGGATTTTCGGGGAAACGGAAATCCAGGTAGCCGAGCGCACAACCCACCGAGATATCGGCCAGCGTGTAATGAGTGCCCGTGCAGAACGCATTGTCGGCCAGCGCACCGGCCATCGCATCAAGCGCGTATTCGATCTTCTGCTTCTGGCGCTTGACCCAGGTGTCGCTGCGCTGGGCTTCGGCGCGCAGTGAATTCTCAAGGCGCACCAGCACGGCCGCCTCCAAGAGCCCATCGCCCAGCGCTTCCCAGCATTTCACCTCGGCGCGCTCGCGACCGGCCGTCGGAATCAGTTTGCCCACCGGTGTCAGGGTATCGAGATATTCGACGATGACCCGCGAATCAAAGACGGCGCCGCCGTCTTCCATCACCAGGCATGGCACCTTTCCTAGCGGATTAAACCGGGCAATCGTCGTAGTGGCGGCCCAGACATCTTCGAGGACGAACTCGTATTCGAGCTTCTTCTCGGCCATAACCACACGCACTTTGCGCACGTACGGACTCGATATCGATCCGATCAGTTTCATTGGGGAGTCACTATGAAGGCGGCGGCGGAATTAGCCGGCGGCAAGGCGGCAAAGTATAGCACCGCGCCCATCCAGAACGACAGCGCTCACCGCGCTGTGCTCTGGATGCTAAAATTCGCCTTTAAGCTCAAGGCCTTGCCCGCATGTCCCAGATTTCCGAAGACGCAGCCTTCGCGCTGCAGGCTCTCTCGCCTCTGGACGGGCGCTATGCCCGTACCACGGCGCCACTGCGACCACTGCTTTCGGAAGCAGCCTTCATGCGGCAACGTGTGCGCGTTGAGATCGCTTGGCTGATCGCACTTTGCTCACAAGGTTTTGCCGAACTGGCACCGCTTTCCGAGGACACCCGTGTGACGCTGGGCCGGCTCGCCATCGAGTTCACTGCGAATGATGCCGGGCGTATCAAGGCCATCGAGGCCACCACCAATCACGACGTCAAGGCGGTCGAATACTGGATTCGCGAAAAGCTCGCAGCGCATCCGGAATTGCAGAATGCCACGGCTTTCATACACTTTGCCTGTACGTCCGAGGATATCAACAACAGCGCTCACGCTTTGATGCTGATGGGTGCGCGCGATGAGGTGATAGCCCCGCGCCTCGCATCCCTGCGCATGCGTCTGGTTGAATTTGCCCACGCCCATGCCGGGCTGGCGATGCTTTCGCGCACCCACGGCCAGCCCGCTAGCCCGACGACGCTTGGCAAGGAATTTGCCAACTTCGCAGCGCGCCTCGAACGCGCCACCGCCGCAATTGATTCGGTAGTGCCGCTGGCCAAATTTAACGGCGCCGTTGGCAATTTCAACGCTCATCTGGCGGCCTATCCCGATACGGATTGGGAATCACTGGCCAGAAAAGTCATCGAAGAGGATCTCGGACTGCGTTTTAACCCTTTCACCATCCAGATTGAGCCGCATGACTGGATGGCCGAGCTCTTTGATGCGCTGGTGCGTGCCAATACGATTTTGCTGGACCTTAATCGCGATATCTGGGGCTATGTGTCATTGGGCTATTTCCGGCAGCGCCTGCGCGAGGGAGAAATTGGCTCGTCAACCATGCCGCACAAAGTCAATCCGATCGACTTCGAGAACTCGGAGGGCAATCTCGGTCTCGCCAACGCCCTGTTGACCCACCTCGCGCAAAAGTTGCCGATCTCGCGCTGGCAACGCGACCTGACCGACTCGACCGTGTTGCGCAATGTCGGAGTTGCACTCGGCTATTGCCTTGTCGCTTACGATGCCTGCGCGCGCGGCCTCGATAAGCTTGAAGTCAATGCGGCGCGCATCGCAGAAGACCTTGACCAATGCTGGGAGGTGCTGGCCGAACCGGTACAGACCGTAATGCGTCGCTATGGAGTCGCTAACGCGTATGAACAACTCAAGGAACTAACGCGCGGCAAGGGGATCACCCGCGAGGCCCTGCACGGATTTATCGCGAGCCTGCCGATACCGCCGCAGGAGCGCACGCGCCTTTTGGAGATGACGCCCGCCAGTTATGTCGGCATGGCTGCATCCCTGGCAGCGCGGGTGCGTTAGCGCGGGTCTGCCATTTGGATGTCAAACTGGTCGCGTAGCATGATCCGGCCCGGTTCCTGCCCACCGACAATCGCCATAGGAGCTTTTATGAAGAGCATCATCGCCGCTTGTGCCTGTCTCGCGTGCCTTGCGAGCACCCCGGCTCTCGCCCAGTTCGAGCGGACCAGCGACGCGTTTGAATACCGCACGGCCGTCTTTACAGTGATGGATCATCACTTTGATCGTATCGGCGACGCCATCAAGAACAAGGTGCCCTACGACGCAGCGTCGGTGGCCAGCGATGCAGCACTTATCCAGAGTCTGTCGCGCCTTCCCTGGGTCGCGTTCGTTCCCAACTCACGGGTCGGGGACTCGCGCGCCAAACCCGAGATTTGGACCAAACCCGATCAGTTCAAGGCGATCGCCGACAAGCTCGGGCCGGCCAGCGACAAACTGGTTGACGCGACCAAGGGCGGTGACCAGGCCGCCGTCAAGGCTGCGTTCGTTGATCTCGCCGGTGTGTGCAAGGAGTGCCACGACAAGTTCCGCGCCAAGCGCTAGGACGAATCGCCCAAGAAAAAGGCGCGGAAGATTTTGTCTTCCGCGCCCAAAAAGTGGCGGCCGAAGCCGCCCCTCCTCCTCCTACACATAGGCCCGCTTGACCGACCTTCAGCCACGAGCCATTGACTCATTCCCCAAAAAGGTGCGCTGATACTAGCCGAAAGATAGTCGCGCAGTCCAGTGGTATATCTACCAATGAGCCGGCTGCGCGCGTCTAAGCTGCACCAATTTGGTCCAGACAATATTGGGCGAGCGCTCGCAGCACCTGCTCGTCTTCGCCGGCTGCGGGCGCGACTCGCAAACGAAGCTCCGGAAATCGCTGCTGCATTGCAACGACCAACGCCGGCAAGTCGCGCCGGACATGCCCGCCCTGTCCGAGAAACAGCGGCACGATCACCACGTCCCTGCACGCCAGTGCAGCCAGTTGCGTGAGCGCCGTGGACAGGTCGGGCTGCATGATCTCAAGATAGGCACAGAGCACCTGGGTCCCGGGACGCGCCTCTAGGAGCAGGTTGCGCACGCGCGTCATCGGTTCGGCCCAGCGCGCATCGCGCGCGCCGTGCGCAAACAATATTAATGCTGGCGCGCTAGTGTCGCTCGACATAGCGCAGCGCAACAACCGCAGCCGCGAGGGCAACCAGGCTCGGCAGCGACGCCGCCAGCACGGGCGGCCAGGTATTGAGCAGGCCGACGTGGGAGAACAGGCTATTGAGCAGGTAAAAGCCGATGCCGATCATAATGCCGCTGAAGATCTTCAGGCTGATCCCGCCCGCGCGCGCCTGCAGATAAGCAAACGGCAGGGCCAGCGCCATCATCACCAGCACGGCGAAAGGATAGATGAGCTTTTTCCAGTAGGCGATCTGGTAGCGGTTCGCGACCTGGCGATTTTCCTCCAGATGCCGTACGTAATTGCCCAGTTCAGTCGCCGCCATGCGGTCAGGGGGAACTAGCAGCACGCCCAGAATGTCCGGGGTCAGTTCCGAATGCCAGAGGGTCTCATCGAGCTGTGTGACCTCGATGCGCTCGGGTAGTCCCTGGCCATTGTCGGCAATGAAATGGGTTTCAGTGACATTGTGCAGCCGCCAGGTCTGCGGCGGCAGGTACTCGCCGGAGGCGGCAAAACTGAGGCTGCGCAAATGCAGGGTGGTATCAAACTCGTAGATGCGTACCCGCGAGAGACTGTTATTCGATTTCACCTCGCCGATATTCACAAAGCGCACGACCGCCGTGTGATCGGGAGCCGTGCCGGAGTCCTTGACCCATAAGCCGCTCTTGAACGCCTGGCTCAGCGTCCCACGCGCAATGGTGGCGCGAAAGCGCTGGGTTTCGGCCTCGGCTCGCGGGGTGACCAGTTCACCGATGAAATAGGTCAGCGCGACCAGCACAAGGCCCGGCACGAGTACGATGCGCGCCGCATGTGCCGTCGACAGGCCGGCGACGCGCAGGATGGTGAACTCCGAATGCGAGGCCAGTTGCGCCAGGGCATAGATCGTGCCGATGAGCGCCGCGATCGGCAACAGTTCGTAAGCCCGTCCGGGTAGGCCAAGCAGGACGATGATCGCCGCCTGTCCGATGCGATAGCCGTTCTTGCCGACTTCACTGAGCTCGTTGATCAGGTCAAAAAAAGCGAACAGTCCGAGAAATGCGAGCAGCACGAAAAACACTGCGACCAGTATTTCACGTCCAAGGTAACGCTGAACGATCAGTATCTTCATGCGCGTTTGCGCCAGGGCCGCGTGATCAGCGCAAGCCAGCTACGCCAGGGTCGGTGCAGGCGATTACGCCAATCGATCATCACCACCGCAATGCTCAGCACAATGCCGTGCACCAGCCACCACGCGACTCCGAATTCGAGGCGACTTTGCGTCGTGTAGTTCTGCACCAGCGTAAGCACGTTGGTATAGGTGAAATACACCAAGAGCGCGATCATCAGATTGACCGAGCGACCGCCACGCGGATTGACAAAGGACAGTGGTACCGCGAGCAGCGCGAGGCAGAACACCGACAGTGGCAGGCCAAGGCGCCAGACCAGCTCGCCGAGCGCGCGCGGCGTCTGCAACTGGATCAACTCCAGCGTCGAGCGGATTTTCATCGAATCGTCCGTGGTGAAGTCGGGCGGCTGAGAATCGATGCGTACCCCATAGCGGTCAAAGGTCATCACCTTGTAATCCGACTGCCCGGGAATACCCTCGTAGCGGCGTCCCTCATTCATGATGAGAAAGTCATCGCCGTCAGGAAAACGCTGCACGTCGCCGGTCTGAGAAACAATTACGCCAAGCCGGCCATTGAGGAGCACACTGACAAAAATATTGCCAACTGCCGAGCGCTTGCCGGTATAGCCTTCGACGAAGTAGACCTTGGTGCCATCGGCCGACTCGCGGAACTGACCAGGCGCAACACGCTTGACGTCGGTCCGTTGTTCAAACCGCGCACGGAACTCGCTCGTTTGACGACTTGCCCACGGCGATACAACCAGACTCATCACGGCCACGACGATTGCCACCGGAACAGTAAAGCGCATGAGCGGGCGCAGCCAGCGCAACAAGCCGAGTCCTGAGGCCAGCCAGACCACCATCTCCGAATCGCGATAACTGCGCGTAAGCACAAGCAGAACCGAGACAAACACGGTCAACTGCAGCAACACGGGCAGATTATTGAGTGCCTGGAAGGTGATCAGCGCGATCACCGATTCATTGGCCACTTGACCGGCCGCGGCCTGCCCGAGCAGGCGCACCAGCGCGAATGTCAAGACAATGGTGAGCAGCGTGATGAAAATCGCGCTGGCCGCGTTGGCCAGTTCGCGCACCAGAGCACGGTGGAAGATCATGGGCGCGCGCTTGACCGGGAAACCTGCAAAAACCTTCGTCCGGTGATCAAGGTGCTTTGACTTACCGACCGTGCATCAAAGATAATCCCGGCACACATGACTCAACCTGGAAATTCGATGGAATTTAGCATAAAAGCCGGTGCCCCGGAGAAACTGAAGTCTGGCTGCATCGTGGTGGGCATTTACGCCGACATGAAACTCTCGCGCGCCGCAAGCGCGATCGACGCCGCTTCGGGCGGTGCCCTTGGCAAGATCATCAAGCGTGGCGACCATCGCGGCAAGCGTGCCGCAACGCTGCTCCTGCAGGGCGTGAGCGGCATTCAGGCGGACCGCGTGCTGCTGGTCGGTCTTGGCAAGCAAAGCGAACTCAATCAGCGCGCGTACGCCGAAATCCTGCGTGCGGCCTATCGCGCCGTGGCTGCCACGGGTGCCACCGATACCCTGATTACTTTGGGTGAACTGGCGGTCGAGGCGCGTACCATCGAGCATAAGCTCACCAGCATCGTGCTCGCTGCGCACGAGTCGGTCTACCGCTTTGATCAACTAAAGAGCAAGAAGGAAGACGCGGCAACGCTGCGCAAGGTCATCGTGTATGTCGATTCGAGCGAAGCGCGCGTTGCGACTCGTTGCGTTGCGCGGGCCGAGGCCATCGCACAAGGTGTCGACCTCACCAAGACGCTGGGCAATCTGCCTGGCAATATCTGCACTCCCACTTATCTTGCCAGTGCCGCGCGCCAGGTCGGACGCGAGTTTGACTTCAAGGTCGAAGTGCTCGACAAAAAGCAGATCGAAGCGCTGCGCATGGGATCCTTTCTTGCGGTCACGCGCGGATCGGCCGAACCCGTAAAACTGATCGTGATGAAGTATCAGGGTGCGGGCGCCAAAGACGCACCGGTGGTTCTGGTTGGCAAGGGCATCACGTTCGACACCGGGGGTATTTCGCTCAAGCCGGGCGAGGCGATGGACGAGATGAAGTTCGATATGTGCGGGGCCGGTACGGTGATTGGCACTATCCGCGCGATCGCCCAGATGGGCCTGAAGATCAACGTGGTTGGCATCATTCCGACCTGCGAGAACATGCCTTCGGGAACCGCGATCAAGCCTGGCGACATCGTCACCTCGATGTCGGGCCAGACCATCGAGATCCTCAACACCGACGCCGAAGGACGACTTATCCTGTGCGATGCGCTGACTTACGCCGAGCGCTTCAAGCCGCAGCTGGTGATCGACATTGCCACCCTCACCGGTGCCTGCGTGGTGGCGCTTGGTCATGTCAATACGGGCCTGTTCACCCAAGATGAAAAGCTCGCGACGGCCTTGCTTGGCGCTGCGAGGGATGCTGCCGATCCCACCTGGCGCATGCCGCTTGAGGACGATTACCAGGATGCCCTGAAGTCGAATTTCGCGGACATGGCCAATATCGGCGGACGCGCCGGTGGCAGCGTCACTGCGGCCTGCTTTCTGGCGCGCTATACCAAGAACTTCCGCTGGGCGCACCTCGACATTGCCGGCACCGCCTGGAAGAGTGGCGTGGAAAAGGGCGCAACCGGTCGGCCGGTGCCGCTGCTCACGACTTTTCTGCAAAAGCTGGCCCTTTAGTCATGCGCTCGGCGGCCCCAACTGCCCCTTGGCGCGAGTTCAGTAACCCGCGCGGGGCGCAGCTGGCGTATGCTCAGCACTAGCCATGACGCGCATCGACTTCCACTTCAATGCGAGCAACAAGATCCGCCATGCCTGCCGCCTGGCGCGCAAGGCGCGCGCCGCCGGTAGCGAGGTGGTCATATATAGCGCGGATGAGGCACTGCTGAGTCGGCTGGACGCGGAGCTGTGGTCATTTTCGGCTCTCGATTTCCTGCCCCACTGTCGCGCCAGCGATACCCTGGCGGCTCACACGCCGATCCTGCTCACCAACGTCTGCGTTGACACCCCGCATCACGAGGTACTGGTCAATCTCGATTCCGGCCAGCCGGAGTTCTTTGGCCGCTTTGAGCGCCTTATCGAGGTAGTTGGTACCGACGAGCAGGACCGGCTTGCCGCACGCGAGCGCTGGAAGTTCTACAAGGACCGCGGCTATGCACTGGCCACCTTTGACCTGGCGGCGGCAGCATGAGCAAGGGCCAGGCCGACGACGATCTTCCGCTGCTCACCGAGGTGATCCTCGCCGGGCAGATCCCGCTGCCTGACTCAGCCTATGAAGTCGTGGAATTGCAGGAGCGTGCGCCGACCCAGCAAAGCGTCGCGCCCCAGCAATGGGAGGCAGTGGAGAAAGCGGTTCGCGAAGCCGTCTTGCGCGGCCTGCATGGCCGCATCGATATCGCCCTCGAGCAGCGCATCCGTGCCAATCTGAACAGCATGATCGAGCGCTTGCTGCTCGGTCTGGCCAGTGAGGTCAAGGCCGGCCTGCACGAAACCATTCGCGATACCGTCCATCAGGCAGTCGCGCAGGAGATTGCGCGACTGCGCACGCCGCCACGCTAGGAGATTGGCCATGGTGGCAAAAAAGCCTAAGGCAGAGCTGGTGCGTTGCTCCTGGGCCAAACCGAGCAATCCACTCTATCTCGAGTATCACGACAATGAGTGGGGTCGCCCCTGTCACGACGAGCGGCGCCTGTTCGAGATGCTCAATCTCGAGGGAGCCCAGGCCGGCCTGAGCTGGGAGACCATACTCAACAAGCGCGCGGGCTACCGCGAAGCCTTCGACGATTGGGATGCAAGCCGCATCGCCCGCTATGACGCACGCAAGCTCGCGCGCCTGATGAACAATCCGGGCATCGTGCGCAACCGCCTCAAGCTTGCCGCGACCGTTACCAATGCGCGCGCCTATCTGGAACTGGTCAAGACCGAAGGTGGACTCGATCCCTATCTCTGGTCACACCTTGATGGCGTGCCGATTCGCAATGCCTGGAGCGGCCGGGGCGATGTGCCGGCGCGCACCGAGCTCTCCGACCTTCTCTCCAAGGACCTCGCGCGGCGCGGCTTCAAGTTTGTTGGCTCGACCATCATCTATGCCTATATGCAGGCGATCGGCATGGTCAACGACCATAGCATTGACTGTTTTTGCTACCGGCGGCGGGAACGGGCAAAGCGTTCCTGAGATAGTCGGCACGCAGTTGCGCAGCAACCAGGCGCGTGTGCGGCGCCCGTCCCTGCGGGGCGACCAGACCAAGTCCGAGCGCGAGCGCGATCGCTTCGGTGCGATTGGCCGCACGCAGCTTGCGCAATATCGCGCGAATCTGATTGCTCACCGTATGCGCGCTGCGAAAAGACGCGCTGGCAATCTCCGCGGTGGTCGAGCCGGCAACGAGCCAGGTGAGCAATTCGGTCTCACGTCGCGTCAGGCGAGTGGTAGTCGTAGCCGTCGACTCGTCGGCCGCCATCGTGTCGAGCACCCTCTCGAGGGCGTAGTGCATATGCGGCGCGAGCAGACTCATCAGATAGTGCTGTCGCGCATCCGGGGGCGCAGGTAGTCCGGCAAACAGGAAATAGCTTGCTCCCGCGCGCTGCGACGCGCCGCGCGTGAGCACTACCACCGTTTTCAGGTGCGATGCGGCGAGGGGCGCAAGATCGGCCGCGCTGATAGTCTGCAATCCGCAATTGGCTGGCGCTGCGCCACACGGCAGAGCGATCGAGCCCGATCCATCGCGCAAGCCTTCGAGATGACGCAAGGGCAATCCACGCACCACCAGACGGTCAGCACGAATCGAGCGCGGTGCCAGCGAACCGGTAGCTGCGGCGACCATTGAGTAGCGCAGGATGGAGCGTACATGGATATCGAGCCAGTCGAGCAATTGCCCCGGCGTCGCGATCGCCGGCGCGCTTTCCACCGCCTCCACCCAGAGCGAGCGCAATCCAAGGCGGCCGCGCGCAGCGCCCCGATGCAGGCGAGGGGTGGCGCGACCTCCGGCAATCGTGTCGTCCATGACAAGGATCCACTGTCTTGTGACTCGAGCGGGCGTCGAATCACCCTGCCCCGGCCACCGTTCATTGTGGAGCAGCAAAGGTCCCTGATAAATGACGCAAACGCGGCATTTTCGGGGTAAACGGAGTGCGGGCAGTAAGCCTGCCATGATGCACCCGCATGGCGCGCGGGCCCGACCGGAAGGCGCAAACGCCCGTCGGCCTGCTCGAGTGCGAGTGCCGGGGCGGCCGGGGAGGATTCCAATCTCAATTAGAATATTGCCTTTTGCCCTTCCCGAAGCGATCCGCATGAGCACCGCCGACCAGAACGAACTCGCCAAGAGCTTCGAGCCGCACGCTATCGAGGCGCGCTGGTACCCCCTCTGGGAAGCTCGAGGCTACTTCGCCGCACGCGCTGCGGCGGGTCGACCGTCCTACTGCATCCAGCTGCCACCGCCGAACGTTACGGGCACGCTGCACATGGGGCACGCCTTCCAGCAGACCCTGATGGACGCCTTGGTGCGTTATCACCGCATGCGCGGCTACGAGACCAACTGGATCGCCGGCACCGATCACGCGAGCATCGCCACCCACATGGTCGTCGAGCGCCAGCTTGCAGCGGCCGGCAAATCGCGGCGCGAGCTCGGCCGCGAGGCTTTCGTCGAACGGGTCTGGCAATGGAAAGAACAGTCGGGTTCGATGATCACCCGCCAGATGCGGCGCCTGGGCGCATCGTGCAACTGGAACTACGCCGCCGCCGACGGCGGCAACAGCGGCTATTTCACGATGGATCCGCACATGTCGCACGCCGTTGTCGAGGCATTCGTGCGGCTCTACCAGGAAGGCCTTATCTACCGCGGCACGCGCCTTGTCAACTGGGACCCGAAAATGGGTACAGCGGTCTCTGACCTCGAAGTCGTGAACGAGGAAGAGGATGGCAAGATCTGGGAGATCCGCTATCCGTTTGCCGATGGCATGGGTGCACTGACTGTCGCTACCACCCGACCTGAGACCATGCTCGGTGACGTCGCAGTGGCAGTACATCCCGACGACGAACGCTATCAGGGGGCGCTGGGCCGCGAGCTGTTGCTGCCGCTCACAGGTCGCAGGATCCCGGTCATTGCCGACAATTACGTCGATCCGACTTTCGGAACTGGCTGCGTCAAGATCACCCCCGCCCATGATTTCAATGACTGGGCCGTTGGACAACGCCACGGCCTGAGTCCCATTAGTGTGCTCAATCTGGATGCCACCATCAGCGACGCGGCGCCAGCGCAATACCGCGGCCTCGATCGCTTTGCTGCGCGCGCGCGCGTGCTGGAGGACCTCGAGCGTGAAGGTCTCCTCGTCGCCACCCGGGCCCACCGCCTCAATGTGCCGCGCTCGGAGCGCACCAACGAGATCGTCGAGCCCATGCTCACCGACCAGTGGTTCATGCACATGGAGGCTCTGGCCAAGCGCGGCCTGGACGCGGTGGCGAGTGGCGACATTCGTTTCTACCCGGGTCACTGGAGCAGCACCTATAACCACTGGCTCGAGAACATACAGGACTGGTGCATCTCGCGGCAGCTGTGGTGGGGCCACCAGATTCCGGCCTGGTATGGGGCCGACGGGCATATCTACGTGGCCCGCGACGAGGACGAGGCATTGAGCGCAGCGCGCGCCCGTGGCGACAATGGGCCCTTGACGCGCGACGAGGATGTTCTCGACACCTGGTTCAGCGCCGCACTGATTCCGTTCAGCTCGCTCGGCTGGCCTGCCGACACGGCTGATTTGACGCGCTATCTGCCCTCTTCTGCCCTCGTCACCGGCTTTGACATCATTTTCTTCTGGGTGGCGCGAATGATCATGTTCACGCTGCACTTCACCGACAAGGTCCCGTTTCGCGATGTCTACATAAACGCCCTGGTGCGCGATGCCGAAGGGCAAAAGATGTCGAAATCCAAGGGCAACACCCTTGATCCGCTCGATCTGATCGACGGCATCAGCTTTGATGATTTGCTGGCGAAGTCGACCGAAGGTCTGATGCTCGGCAGCCATCGCGCCAAGGTCGAGAGCTATCTGCGCAAGAACTACCCGAAGGGCATCGCATCGCACGGTGCCGACGCAGTGCGCTTTACCTTCGCCGCCCAGGCAACGTTCGCCCGCACGCTCAATTTCGATCTGTCCCGCTGCGAGGGGTATCGCAATTTCTGCAACAAGCTGTGGAACGCGACGCGCTTTGTGCTGATGAATACGGGCAGCGCCACGGCGCCCGAAACCGACGCGGCAGGCGAGCTGTCGGCGGCCGATCGCTGGATCACGAGCCTGCTGCAGACCTGCCTTGAGAGCGTGCACCGCGGCTTTGCCGAATATCGCTTTGACAATGCCGCGAGCGCCCTTTACCAGTTTGTCTGGGACGAGTACTGCGACTGGTATCTGGAGTTGGCCAAGGTCCAACTGCAAAACGGTACCCCGACCCAGCAGCATGGGACGCGCCGAACCCTCATCACCGTCCTCGAGACGATACTGCGGGCCGCCCACCCGATCATCCCCTTCATCACCGAAGACCTGTGGCAGCACGTGGCGCCGCTCGCGCGCGCTTCGGCACTCAGCGACGAGTCGATCATGGTCCAGGCCTATCCCGAGATCCATGCAGCGGCGCGCAATCCGGCGGCCGAACAATGGGCCGCCGAATTGAAAAGTCTTATCGAAGCAGTACGCAACCTGCGCGGCGCGATGAGCATTGGTCCGGCGCAGCGGGTACCGCTGGTAGTCGTCGCGAGCGACGCTCGCGCAACGGAGCGCTTTTCGCAATACGCTCCCTATCTGCGCGCGCTGGGCAAGCTCTCCGAAGTCACCAATGCGCAAGCATTGAGCGAAGACGGGATCGCCCCGGTGCAGGTGGTTGGCGACTTTCGCTTGATGCTGGTGGTGGAAGTCGATGTCGCGGCCGAGCGAGCGCGACTGGACAAGGAGATCGCACGCCTGCAGGCAGAAATCAAAAAGGCCCGGACCAACCTCGCCAACGAGGCGTTCGTCGCCAAGGCACCCGCGCCAGTCGTTGCGCAGATGCGCGAGCGACTGGCACAATTCGAGCTTACTCTAGACTCATTGATCGAGCAGCGTCGCAGGCTTGGCAACTAGCGAAGCGGGCGACCCAACCAGGGATTCGTATGCAGATTGGCCGACTTGCTTGCGCACTGTGCATGGCGACCACCTTCTTTTCGCCATGGGTATACGCCGAAGAACCCAGTCCCGTCGGCATGTGGCAGACCATCGACGACAATTCGGGCAAACCGCGCGCCCTGGTACGCCTTGAGGAAGAGAATAAAGAGCTGCGGGGCACCATCGTGCAGATCTATGCGGGGCCGGGCGAAGATCCTGCGCCGCGCTGTACCAAATGCAGTGATGCGCGCCACGACCAGCCGGTAGTCGGGATGGTGTTCCTGAACGGTCTACGGCGCGAAGGCGCTACGCAGGTCTGGTCGGGTGGGGAGATCCTTGATCCGGATAGCGGCAGCGTCTATCACAGCAAGGCAACTCTCTCGAGCGATGGCAAACAACTGGACGTAAGGGGCTTTGTCGGTATCCCGCTGTTCGGACGCTCGCAGACCTGGAAACGAGCCGACTAGCGGCGACGCAGGATATGTACCCAGCCGCCTTCGGCTTCGATCTGGCGCACCAGTTCGTTACCGGTCTGGCGGGCAAATGCCTGGAAGTCGCGCACCGAACCCGGGTCTGTCGCGAGGACCTTCAGGATGCTGCCCTTATCCATCGAGGCGAGCGCCTTTTTTGCTCGCAGGATCGGTAGCGGGCAGTTCAAGCCGCGAGCATCCACCTCGCTATCAAATTCCAGAACGTCCATGCCGTCTCCCATCAGGCCGTATCGGGCCTATTCCCCGGACGCCGCCGGTTCAACCATCTGCCGCACGCTGGAGGGCAGATCGATGAACTCCACCGGCAACTGACGCGCCCTCATCCAGTCGGCCATGGCCTGGCCCGTCCCCTGGCGCCAGGGCCTGAGCCTATGCGGCGCCACAAGACGGTACTCGACCAGTTCCTCGCTCAATTGTACCTGCCCGGTGGCCTCGACGTGGTAGGCGATGATCACCTCGTTCTTGCGCGTGAATTCGTAGACCCCAATGAGGCCCATGCGCACCACGTCCAGATTGGTTTCTTCCTTGAGCTCACGCGCCATGCCGGCCTCGGGGCTTTCGCCGCGTTCCATGAAACCGGTGATGAGGGCGAACATCTTTTCGGGCCAGCTCGCATTGCGCGCGAGCAGGATCTGGCCCTCGATCTCGATCAGGCCGGCAAGCACCGGGAGCGGATTGTCCCAGTGAACCCACTCGCAGGAGGGACAGATCCGGCGCTGCTGGCCGGCGCGTTCATGGCCCTCGAGCCCATGTCCGCACGAAGGGCAAAAGCGATAGGAGTAGTCAGTCACGATTTCACCCGGAGTCTTTAGAGGCGCGCGCGCGCCCACTCAGCCACACTGGCAAGCGCACCTGGCAGCTTGGCGGGATCGTTGCCACCGGCCTGCGCCGTATCCGGCTTGCCGCCCCCCTTGCCGCCGACCTGCTGCGCGACATGATTGACGAGGTCTCCGGCGCGGATGCGCGCCACCGCGTCAGCAGTGACTCCGGCGATCAGCGAGACCTTGCCCTCGTCGACCGCGGCCAGCACGATAGCGGCCGACTTGAGCACTGTCTTTAACTTGTCCATGGTCTCGCGCAGGGTCTTCACGTCAGCGCCCTTGAGTTCGGCGGCCAGCACTTTGACACCATTGATATCGGCGGCCTGGGAGGCCAATTCATCACCTTGCGAGCTCGCCAGACGCGACTTCAGGCGGGCGAGTTCGCGCTCCTGAGCGCGCACGGACTCGAGGATCTGGCCGATGCGCGCCGACACCTCCTGCGGTTGCACCTTGAGCAGCGCTGCGGCCGCTTCGATGCGCTCGTCGAGCTGCTGCACGAAGCCCAGGGCTCCAAAGCCGGTGACCGCCTCGACGCGCCGTATGCCTGCAGCAACCCCGGTCTCGGCGACGATCTTGAAAAAGCCGATGTCGCCGGTCCGCTCCACATGCGTGCCGCCGCACAACTCCTTGCTGGTGCCAATCTCGAGCACCCGCACTTCATCGCCGTATTTCTCGCCAAACAGCGCCATCGCACCACTGGCGAGCGCCGCATCGTAGCTCATCAGATCGGCGCGCGTAGGCGTATTGGCGAGTATCTCGCCGTTGACCAGTTCCTCGATCTCGCGGATCTCCTCCTGGGTGAGCGGAGCATCGTGAGCAAAGTCAAAGCGTGTCTTGTCGGGGTCGACCAGCGAACCGCGCTGCTGGACGTGTGTGCCGAGCACCTGGCGCAGCGCCTTGTGCATCAGATGCGTCGCAGAGTGATTGCGCATCGAGCGCGCGCGGCGCGCCAGATCTATGTGGGCCTTGACCAGATCGCCCACGCGCAGCTCGCCCGTACTGAGGCTGCCATGATGTCCGAACACCTCGGGCTGGATTTTCTGGGTATCGGTAACCTCGAAGCGCAGTCCCTCACCAAGGAGCTCGCCTCGATCCCCGACCTGCCCCCCCGACTCGGCATAAAAGGGGGTGCTATCTAGCACTACGACTGCCTCTTCGCCGGGCTGGATCGCTGCAACAGCTGCGCCGCCCCGATAGAGCGCCATCACGCGCGCCTCGCCCTGCGTATGCTGGTAGCCGGTAAAGCGCGTCTTGGCACCGCTGTATTCGAGCGTGCCTGCCGATTTGAACTTGCCGGCCGCGCGTGCCTGCTGGCGCTGGCGCTCCATCGCCGCTTCGAAACCGGCGGTATCGATCGCGAATTCGCGCTCGCGACAGATGTCGGCGGTCAGGTCGTAGGGAAACCCGTAGGTGTCATAGAGGGTAAAGACGGTTTCACCGTCAAGCTCGCGGGCCGAAGCGACGCGCGCCAGTGCTGCGTCAAGCACCTTCATGCCGTGCTCGAGGGTCTCTCCAAACCGCTCCTCCTCCTGGGCCAGCACCTGCGTGACCCGCGTCGCACTGCTGGCAAGCTCGGGATAGGCCGCTCCCATCTGCACCACCAGATCCGGGACCAGCCGGGAGAAGAAGGGTCTGGTCTGGCCGAGTTTGTGACCATGGCGCAGAGCGCGGCGAATGATCCGCCGCAGCACATATCCACGTCCCTCATTTCCGGGGATGACCCCATCGACAATCAGGAATGCACAGGCACGAATGTGGTCGGCTATCACCTTGAGCGAATTGTTGGCCAGATCCGTGCAAGCCGTCTCGCGCGCGGCCACCTTGATGAGCGCTTCGAATAGATCGATTTCGTAGTTGCTGTGCACATGCTGCAGCACCGCCGCAAGGCGCTCGAGTCCCATACCGGTATCGACGCACTGCTGGGGCAGTTCGGTGAACACTGCTGCGCCGCTGACCGGATCGATCTGCCGGTCGAACTGCATGAATACGTTGTTCCAGATCTCGATGAAGCGGTCACCTTCGGCATCTGCGCTGCCTGGAGGCCCCCCCCAGACCTCGGGGCCATGGTCGTAAAAGATCTCGGAGCACGGGCCGCACGGACCGGTATCGGCCATCTGCCAGAAGTTGTCAGACGCGAAGGGCGCGCCCTTGTTGTCGCCGATGCGTACCACCCGCTCCGCCGGCAGTCCGATCACCTTGACCCAGATGTCGTAGGCCTCATCATCGGTCTCGTAGACGGTCGCCCAGAGTCTGTCGGGCTCGAGCCCATAAACCACCGTCAAGAGTTCATAGGCCCAGATCAGCGCATCGCGCTTGAAATAGTCGCCAAACGACCAGTTGCCGAGCATCTCGAAAAAAGTGTGATGGCGCGCCGTATAGCCGACATTCTCGAGATCATTGTGTTTACCGCCGGCGCGCAGGCAACGCTGCACCGAAGTAGCGCGCACATAGGGTCGCTTGTCAGTGCCAAGGAACACATCCTTGAACTGCACCATGCCCGAGTTGGTAAACAAAAGTGTCGGATCGTTGCCCGGAACCAGGGACGACGATCGCACAATGGTGTGGCCCTTGGACTCGAAGAATCGAAGGAATTTCTCGCGGATTTCTGCGGCTTTCATGGATCCCTGGCTGCGCCCAGATTCAATCGGCGCGCGATTTACGGCAATATAGCAGGCGATTATAAGGGATGCGCCCGACCACCACCCGGTGAGAAACGGACGACAGAGGAGCCAGCATGCCATTTGTTCTTGCGCTCGATCAGGGTACAACCAGCTCGCGCGCTATCGTTTTTGATGAACGCGGCGCCCCTCGCGGCATTGCGCAGCGGGCTTTGCACCAGATCTATCCGCAGCCCGGCTGGGTCGAGCACGATCCGATGGAGATCTGGGAGACGCAGCTCGCGTGCGCCCGCGAAGCACTCATCAACGCGGCCCTGTCCGCAGAAGATATTGCCGCCATCGGCATCACCAATCAGCGCGAAACCACCGTGCTGTGGGAACGCAGCACCGGCACACCGGTGCACAACGCCATCGTCTGGCAGGATAGGCGCAGCACGCCCTGGTGCACCATGCAGCGCGAACGCGGTCTGGCGTCGGCAGTCAAGTCGAAGACAGGCCTCGTGCTCGATCCCTATTTTTCGGCCAGCAAGATCGTCTGGCTGCTCGACAATGTTCCCGGACTGCGTGCACGTGCCGAGGCCGGCGAGATCGCTTTTGGCACCATCGACAGCTGGCTGATCTGGCAGCTCACCGGCGGTGTACACGTTACCGATCCATCCAACGCCTCGCGCACGCTGCTGTTCAACATTCACCGCGGCGAGTGGGCGCCAGAGCTGGCCGCCACTTTCGGTATACCCGAGGCCCTCCTGGGCAAGATCGCGCCGTCCTCGGGGATCTTCGGGCACACGCGCGAGCAGTGGCTCGGCAAGAGCATTCCGATCGGTGGCGTGGCTGGCGATCAGCAGGCCGCCCTGTTTGGCCAGGGCTGTTACGCTGCTGGCCAGGTCAAGAACACCTATGGAACCGGCTGCTTCATGCTGATGAACACCGGAGCGCAGGCGATCGACTCGGCGCATGGCCTGTTGACCACCTCGACGGCAAGCTGCGGACCGGGCATAGAGTACGCGCTCGAAGGCAGTGTCTTTTCGGCGGGCTCGGTCGTGCAATGGCTGCGCGACGAATTGCGCGTCATCGACAGCGCGGCGCAAGTCGAGCAATTGGCCGCGAGCGTCGCCGACACCGGGGGGGTCACCCTGGTCCCGGCGTTCACGGGCCTGGGCTCACCCTACTGGGATAGCGAGGCACGCGCGGCGGTGCTGGGCATTACCCGGGGCACCAATCGCGCCCATCTGGCTCGCGCCGCGCTCGAGTCGATTGCCTTGCAGTCAACCGAACTGCTGCTTGCGATGCAGGCCGATTCGGGACTCCAGCTGCGCGAACTGTATGTGGATGGCGGGGCGACAGCCAATAATCTGCTCATGCAGCTGCAGGCCGATTTGCTCGGCGTGCCGCTGATTCGCCCCGAGGTTCAGGAGACCACAGCCCAGGGTGCGGCGGACCTCGCCGCGCTGGCAGTGGGCCTGTGGGAGGACCGAGCCGCCTTGCGACGCGCACGCCAGAGCGAGGCTCACGCGACTGTCTTCGAGCCTGCCGCAAAAAAGGACTGGGCAGAGCACAAGCTTGCCAGCTGGCGCGCAGCCGTCAAGCGCGTGCTCGGCCCCGGCTAGGCACGCCCGCCGGCGCCGGCTCGTTCCCCGATACTACGTTCGCTTGTAGCCAGTCACACGCCTTAATGAAATTTCATCACCTCATCGAGATCAATGATCCGCTCAATCCGCTGATCGACGAGCTCTCGCGCGAGCAGCTCTGGCGCGGGCTCGTCTTGCGTGCCGAAGATCCGGTACCCTTTGTGGTGGGACTCGACGCCTGCCGCATCACTGCCCGGGCGAGCGCCCAGATTGAGCGTGAATTGCGCTTTGGCGAACTCGTGATTCTGGACACGGTCCGCTTCGAACACGGTCGTCGCGTCAGTTACCACACTGCCGCGCAGGCAGGCACCCCAGCGGCGAGCCTCGCCATGACCATCGAAGAGCCGGCTGCAGGTGCGCTTTTTGTGCGCTTCGAGTACGACAGCGGCGACACCGGAGCCAGCGACCAGATGCAGGACTTCTACGACGAATTTCGGCGCGATGCCTATCGCCAAGCCGACATCGATACCATCAAGCGCATCCGCCAGCTTGCGGATGAGGGCTTACTGGACGCCGGCTCCCGCCAATAGGCGCCTTCAGACGAAATCGGCGCCGATCAGATCGATCCGGTCCGTACACAAGGCGTCGACCCCCCAGTCAAACAATTCGCGGGCGCGCGCCAGCTCGTTGACCGTGTAGCACATCAGACCGTAGCCGGCTGCGCGCACGCGTTGGGCGAGCGCGCGTGTCAGATGGCGATGATTGCAGTGCAGGCTGACACAGGCGAGGTCTTCGAGACGGCTTTGCCAGTCAGCAGGGATCGAATCAAACAGGTGGCCGCGCGCCACATCCGGTGCGCTCTGTTGCGCGGCCTTCAAGGCAAGCGGACTGAAGGAAGAAAACAGGACTCGCTGGCGCGCCGCCGACGCGGTGGTGTAGACGCGTCGCGTCAGTTCTGCCACCACCGTACCACAGCGCTCATCGGTTCCGGGCGCCGGTTTGATTTCAACGTTCATGAAAATGCCGTGCTCACCGCAGTAGCCGATTACTTCCTCGTAACGCGGTACGGTTTCGCCCGCGTACTGGCTGCCATACCAGGCTCCGGCATCGCGGTGAAGCAAGTCCTTGGAAAGGCTCGTCGCCACCGATCCCGTGCCTGAAATCGTGCGTCCGAAATCGGGATCGTGCATCAGCACCGGAACTTCGTCGGCGGTCAGCATCACATCGAATTCGACCGCTCGATATCCACGCGCATACCCCTCGCGCATTGCCGCGAGGGTGTTCTCGGGCGCCAGTGTCCCACCGCCGCGGTGCGCGATCATCCGTGGATAGAGCCAGCCCATTGGTGCTCAGTGCAGCGCAGCTTCCGGTCGCTTGAGCAGCACATTGCCTTCGCGCACCGCATCGTCGAGCGCCTCTTTGGCGGCCTTATGCCCATTCCACACTTGCTCGAGTTCGCTATCGTTGTCGGCTTCGATCTCGTCGAGATTGGCCAGGCGCACGCCACGCGCGCCGGCCAGCGGCCTGCCGGTTTCGAGTCCCATAACCTGCACCAGTCCCTTGACGCGATCGGTGAGGTTGGAATGCTCGAGTGCCAGCATGGCTGACGTATTGATCGGCATCGAGCCGGTACGTTCGGACCACTCGGCCGCGGGTACCGGTTTGGCGAGATAGGCCAGAAAGCGCGCCATCGCAAGATATTGCGGGGGTTTCTTGCCCTGCACTGCCCACAGGCCCGAGCCCTGAACGAGCGACGCCACCGGCTGCGGCGTGACTTCCTCATAGATCGGCAGTGGCGCCGCGCCGACCTTGAAGTTGGCCTTGGCAAGGATGTCGCCTACGTCAGCACTTGCTGTGGTGAGGGTAGTACATTCGCCTGCTGCAAAACGCGCGTCGCCCTCGGTCCCGTGGCCCGAAAACTTGAACAGCTCGGCCTTGACCCAGCTCTCCAGGAGGGCGATATGACGGACATGCAGCAGATCATTAAAACTCAAACTCGCGCCAGGGCCCTCCATGCCGTTATCGCGCGAGGCAAAACTGGCACCATCCCAGGCCGCGACATTCTCAATATGGATCCAGTTCTGGTAGCTGGTCGTATACGCGCAGCTCGTGCCGCGACCTTCGTCCTGCACGGCGACCAGAAGTTGTTGAAGATCCTTCCAAGTCCGGGCCCGGACATCCGGTTCGAGCCCTGCCTTTATAAACGCGTCGCGGTTGTAAAGCAGAACGGGCATCGAGACCACGAGAGGGAATGCGAGCAGCTTGCCTTTGGAGTCACGCAAGAAACTGGCCGATCCCGGCAGCGTAAAGTTGAAGTCCGGGGTCTTGTCGAGGGCAAGAACTTCCGATATCGGCCGCAAACCTCCCGAGGATGCGGCAAAACGTGCGCCAAGACTGTCCTTGAGCTCGATCAGGTCGGGCCCGTTATGCGCCTTCAATGCGGCAAGGCCGGCTTCAACGGCGGTTCTGGCGTCGCCCTTGTAGACCAGCGTGACGTGCACCTGATTCTGCTCGGAGTTGAATTGATTGGTAAGCTCTTCGAAGGTCTGTTGCGCGACTCCCGACAGGGAATGCCAGACTTCAATCTCGGTTGTGGCGCTTGCCGGCGCCGCGCCCAGGGCGACCGGCGCGAAAACGGCCAGCGCGATGCATGCGAGGCCTGCCAGCTTTGAATGGAATGAATGCAAGGGACTCTCCTTCGGTTGTTCCGATGCGCATTATAGTGAGCAAGCGCCTGCGCTCATGCTGGCCGCGCCTGGCCGCATCGAGCTTGAGCGATTATCCTACGACATATATGCTCCCGTCCGTATTTACCCGAAGCTGCTGCGCAGCTGTGCGGCGTTACCATCGTGGCAGCATCACAGGGTCACCTGCAGCAGCGTCGTCGATCCCAGCGTTCGCGCGCCCCTGCATTCCGGATTCACCGCCTGCGTCCCAGACCTGGAGAAGCCCGCATGAGCAATGATGTTCCCGATTCACCTGTCCCGCGCGGGGCGCTTGACGGCGTCAAGGTACTTGATTTGACGCGTGTGCTTGCCGGACCCTGGTGCACGCAGATGCTCGCTGACCTTGGGGCGCAGGTAATCAAGGTCGAACGACCCGGCAGCGGCGATGACACGCGTGCCTGGGGCCCGCCCTTTCTGAAGGATTCACTGGGTAAGGACACCAGCGAGTCGGCCTACTACCTTAGCGCCAATCGCGGCAAGAAGTCGGTCGCCATCGATTTCACGACGCCGACGGGCCAGGCGCAGGTGCGCCGGCTCGCTGCGACCGCAGATGTCGTCATCGAGAATTTCACGGTGGGCCAGCTCGCCAAGTACGGACTTGACTACGCGAATCTGAGCCGCCATCGGCCGGGGCTTATCTATTGCTCAATAACTGGCTTCGGTCAGACCGGCCCGTGGGCCGACCGACCGGGTTACGATTTCATCATCCAGGGGCTCTCGGGTTTCATGTCGGTCACGGGTGAACGCGACGATCTGCCGGGTGGTGGTCCGCAAAAGGCCGGGGTTGCAATCTGCGACCTCTTTACCGGGATCTACGCCTCGAACGCGATCATCGCGGCGCTCTATCATCGACAGCAGACCGGGGCGGGCCAGTACATCGACATGGCCTTGCTGGACTGCATGGTGGCCACGATGGCCAACATGAATCTAAACTACCTTGCCAGCGGCAAGGCGCCCACGCGTCACGGCAACGCCCATCCCAATGTCGTTCCCTACCAGGTGTTCACGTGCAGCGACGGCGAGATCGTCATCGCGGTCGGCAATGACGGGCAGTTCGTGCGCCTGTGCACAGTCATCGAAATGCCGGAACTCGCCAAGGACGTCCGATTTGCCACCAACCCCGCGCGCATCCGCAATCGGGGCGAATTGCTGCCGCTCATCGAAGCGCGCGTGTCGCGCGCAACGCGCGCCCACTGGCTCGCGGCGCTAGAGTCCAGCGGCATTCCCTGCGGCCCGATCAATTCGCTCGAGGAAGTATTCGACAATCCCCAGGTCAAGGCGCGCGGTCTCGAAATCCGCATGGCGCATCCGCTCGCACCGGAGGTACGCCTGGTTGGCAATCCGATCCGCATGAGCGAGACGCCACCACGTTACGAAATCCCACCCCCGCTGCTCGGACAGCACGACGAAGAGATTCTTGGCGAACTGCTCTCACCATCCCAGTACGACGAAAGGCGCTAGCGCGGCGATGCCTGAGAAGCGCCTAGAGTCTTGGCTGCGCCGCACTTGACCCGGCCCTCACGACTAGAGGACCGCTTCGATCCCGTTTTGCTCGATTAGTTGAAGCATCTTCGCGGCCGCTCCACTGGGATGTTTTTGCGCTTTGGGTGCTTCCCATTTCTGCACAGTCGAGGGACTCACATTTAGAATTCGCGCGAATACGGTCTGGCTCATATGCGCAATCTCCGTGCGAATTTCGATAACGCGCTTGCTGGTATCGTTCTATGGCTTCTCGGAAGTGAAAACCCAGGCACTTGAATCAGTGGCTCAAACCGGGACAAGCCCGAGTTGTTACGCAGGTTTGTCCAGCTGCAGGTTCGTGCGCATCTGCTCGGGATCAATGTCACGATTCAGCAATGAGGTGACGACGTGGTCGCGCCATTGCCCTGCGATGAAGAGATACTGCGGCGCCAGCCCTTCAATCTTGAACCCCAATCTTTCCAGCACTCGCGCACTGCGCTCGTTGTGCGGTTGATAACTGGCCTGTACCCGGTGCAGGCGGCGCACCGCGAACATGTAGGCGAGCCCCAATGCCAGGCCTTCACACATCAGCCCACGCCCTTGATGAGCGCGGTCGATGCTGTAACCCAATACACAGCTTTGAAAAGGCCCCCGGGAGATCTGCGAGTAACTGCTGCGCCCGATGATCGGCCCGGCTGGTGCGTCAGCATCATAAAAGTCCAGGCGCACGCATTTGTCGGCGCGAAACTCTTCGAGCGAGCGCGCCAATGCGCGCCGCCAGAACTGGGACGTATAAAACTCCGCCGGAACCGGTGGCTCCCAGTGGGCCAGGTGGTCGCGATTACGTACGAAGTAGTCAAGCGTTTCGCGCTCGCTTCCCGGCTGCGACTGGCGCAGCACGAGACGCTCGCTGTGCAGCTCCGGTAATTCCGGCTCAGGCAATGCGTGCCGCCTCATCAAAGGACAGGCGTGGATTGCGGGGATGGGTCTTGCCCGGTTCACCGTAACCGAGATTGACGAGGAAATTCGATTTCCAGGTGCTGCCCGCAAAGAAGGCCGCATCGACCTTGGCCCCGTCAAATCCAGACATGGGCCCGGTATCGAGCCCTAGCGCACGCGCAACGACGATGAGATAGGCCCCCTGCAGCGAGGAATTGCGCAGCGCGGTCGTCTCGGCGAAGGCAGGCTTGCCGGCAAACCAGGGACGCGCATCGATCTGCGGGAACAGACGCGGCAGCGCTTCGTAGAACTCCAGATCCTGTGCAACGATGACGGTTACCGGAGCGGCCATCGTCTTGGCAACATTGCCCTCCGAGAGACAGCCCTTCAATCGCTCCTTGGCTTCGGCCGAGCGCACGAAGACAAAGCGCGCCGGACAGCAATTGAGCGAGGTCGGACCAAGGCGCACGAGTTCGTAGAGCTCGTGCAGCAAGGCATTGTCGATCGGCTTGTCCTGCCAGGCGCTGCAGGTGTGCGCTTCGCGAAACAGGGTATCAAGGGCGGCGTCATTGACTGGGGTCATGAGGATTCATCCAGGGAAGTTGCACTGGCGCCATTTTAGGTCGAATTCCGATTGCCGGCCCCCGGGGTCCTGCTTGGCGAATTGACGCGCATGCGCGATAGTGGCGCCTGCCTTTGATGATCTGCTGCGAGCACCGATGTCATTTGACTGGAACAACCCCTATCCGAGCGTGCGCACCCCGGTGTTCGCGCGCAATATTGTCTCGACCTCGCACCCGCTGGCGGCGCAGGCGGGTCTGCGCATGCTTCAGGAAGGCGGCAATGCGGTAGATGCCGCAATCGCCGCGGCCGCCGCGATTACCATCGTCGAGCCGGTCTCAAACGGCCTTGGCAGCGACAATTTCGCTCTGGTGTGGGATGGCCAGGAATTATCCGGTCTGAATGCCTCGGGAGTGGCACCTGCCGCCTGGGATGCGGCTTACTTTCATAAACGCCACGGCGGATCGATTCCGGTGCGTGGCTGGGATAGCGTAACCGTACCTGGTGCAATCGCCGGCTGGGCTGCACTCTGGCAGCGCTTTGGCAAGCTTGACTTCGGGCGCCTGATGGAACCGGCGATCGAATTGGCCGAGCGCGGCCATGCCGTCGCGACGATCGTCGCCCGCAAATGGGCGGCGCAAGTCCCAGAACTGCATGGCCTCCCAGGATTTGCCGAGGCCTTCATGCCGCGCGGCCGTGCACCCGAAGCCGGTGAGTTATTTCGCTTTGGCCCGGCCGCGCAGACCCTGCGGCGCATCGCGACTTCAATCGGACGCGATTTCTACGAGGGTGAGACGGCGGCCGCACTCGCCGCGCACAGCGCCGCCAACGGGGGTTCACTCACCAGCTCGGACCTGGCTCAATACCGTGCGCAGTGGGTCATTCCGATCGCGCGCGATTTCGCTGGCTATCGCATCCACGAGATCCCGCCCAATGGCCAGGGTATCGCCGCCCTGATGGCGCTCGGGATGGTTGACGCACTGGGGATCGGCGAGCGGCCGATCGACTCGGTCCAGACCCAGCACCTGTGCATCGAAGCAATGAAGCTTGCCTTCGCGGACGTCTACCGCTGGGTGGCCGACCCCGACGCCATGACCGAAGTCAGCGCCGCCGCATTGCTCGACGATCATTATTTGCGCGAGCGGGCGCACCTGATCGATCCTCGCCGTGCCCAGGACTTTTCCGCTGGCAATCCGGCGCAGGGCGGCACGATTTATCTGGCGGCCGCCGATGCCTCGGGGATGATGGTCAGTTTTATCCAGTCCAATTACATGGGCTTTGGCAGCGGTGTGGTCGTGCCGGGAACTGGCGTGAGTCTGCAAAATCGCGGCCATTGCTTTACGCTCGCAGCGAACCATCCGAACGTGGTGGCACCGGGCAAGCGACCCTTTCATACCATTATCCCGGGCTTTGTCACCCGCGCTGGAGACGCTCAGATGGCCTTTGGCGTCATGGGCGGCAATATGCAGCCTCAGGGCCACCTGCAGACCCTGGTGCGCATGCTGCGATATGGCCAGCAGCCACAGGCCGCGTGCGATGCGCCGCGCTGGAAGTTCATGCAGTCCAGATCGATCGATTGCGAGTCCAGCATGTCGGCGAACCTAGTCGAAGAGCTGCGGGCATGCGGCCACGAAATCGAGTCGCGTGAGGACGCCTATATGGATTTCGGCTCGGGCCAGTTCATCTGGCGCCTGTCCGAAGATCCCGATCATGGCTACGTGGCAGCGAGCGACTCGCGTCGCGACGGTCTGGCTGCCGGTTTCTGAGGCCCCTCAAGATTTCGCGCAGCTATCTAGCGCGAGCGCCTGGAGAATCTCGCCAGAGCGCGTGTCTTCGACAAACGCGGCAAAGCCGAGCTTGTCGGCACGCGCGTCCTGCGGCAGCGCCTGCTGCCATGAGATTTCCGCGTGACCCGTCGAATCGAGTGCCTGGGGCGCACTCCATTGACGCACGACGAACCCGTGACGCAGCGTCGCGCCGCGGTTCTCGCCCGCACTGACCGTCGATTCGAGCTCATTTTCGTAGACCGCGAAATACAGGCTCAGCGGCGCGCCAGCCACCCCGTCCAGGGTTTGCGCGTCGGCGCGCACGGCGAACTGCCCGGGCGCAGCAGCGGCCTGGCTTAGTCGCACGCGCACCGTGGCGTCCTGCGCATTGAGCGCACGTACCAGAGCGCGAAAACGATTCGAGCGCCAGTCCTGTTCGTGTCCATCGACAAAGATTTCCGGCGTATAGACCGAACGCTGACTGGCAAAGGCACTGAGCCAGTACTGGCGCCTGGTAAAGCGTGCATCGGCGAAACGGTCGCGCCACCCGATGTAGTCCCAGTAGTCGACGTGAAGTGACAAAGGCACCAGTTCGTCGGAGCTAAACTGCTTCGGGTAGAGAGTGCGCACGAAGTTGTCAGCCGGCGGACAGCTGCTGCACCCTTCCGATGTATAGAGTTCAACGAGGGCGATGCGGTGCGTCGGACTGGTCTTGGCACAGAGCTCGGCAGCGAGCCCGGATCGCGAACCGATCGCAAGCAGAGCAGCCAGTAGACCGACGGTTATTTTGGTGGACATCGCAGCTCCGGGACAGGTAAGTCGGCGTCGGGATCGGGGCGCCCGCCTCAAGTTATCGCCCGCACCGTCGATAAGTACTGAATAGTCGTATTCGTGTAGACCGCCTTACAGCACAAATTCCCATGAACATTGCAGCGCCGCAAACCCCTCCACCGGATCAGCCAGCCGTCGCCAGCAGCAATACTACGGCCCCGGCGGTCGCAGCGAACGCCTCGGGCGCCGCCAGCGCCGTGGTGCAAGCCGTCGCGGGCGAAGGCGCCGGTGGCTACCTGCCGCAGGCGATCTCGCTTGCCCTGAGCCAGATTGAACCCGCGAGCGGCGCTACTGCCGCCAGCGTCTCTACTGCCTCGCCTAGCCACCAGATCGCCCTGCAAAATTTTGTTCAGGATTTGCTGTCCGCCGTGCACTCGAGCTCGGGGAGCTCAAGTGCCCCGACTGCGCAGACGGAAAAAGGACGGCTAGTCACCGGTCTGCAGTCGCTTATCAACCAGTTAGGGGGTAGCTCAGGGGCTGCCGGCACGACGCTCAGCCCCGCCCTTGCGGCGGTTCAGACCGACTATCAGAACCTGATTGCGTCCAATCCCGGTACCAATCCCACTCTGCAGAGCTTTTTGCAATCGATCCTGCAAAACCTGCCTTCCTCGGCAACGCCCGGAAGCGTCGTGAGCGCCTACGCTTGAGTCCTAGCTTTCGAGCTGGCTGGTGACGTCCTGAGCCCACAACAGAGCCTGCAAGAGCTCGTCATTCACGAGATCCAGGGCAAGCGAGCAGCGCGCCGCAAATTCGCCAACCTGAGCGCTCTCGCCACTCTCGCAGGCGCGCGCTAACTGCAGAAAGTCTCCCAGCGCGCCGGCGGCCTCGCCAATTGCCTCGCGAATGTCGTCGCCCACGCTCAAGCGATCAAATAATTCGTCTGGTGCCAGGCTAACCGCCTGATCGACCAGCGACAGAGCACCACAGGCGAACAGCGACTCGACGAACTCCTCGTCGCGCTTGGCACGCACGCCAAGCTGCTCAAGTAGCCGTGCACGTGACAGGACCCGTTCAAGCAGGGCGTTGTGTGGACCACCGGGCTCCCGGGCGTCAAACAGCAACAGCAGCAAGAGCCTCGCGAACGAGGGCGGACCGAGCCGCTCGATGGCTTCTTCGAGACCGCCTGCTTTGGGTTTCAAGTCGCCGATCGGGGAATTGGCAAAACGCATGACGCGCCCGACCAGGTCGCGCTCGACGCTCATCGTATTGGCGAGCTTGGCGCTATCGGCGCCTTCGGCAAGCTCTTCGAACCAGGCCAGAATCTTGGCGCTGCGCGAATCGATCTGGGGGGTGTGCCACGAGTGCCGGCTGGTAATGAACTCGCCCTGGAAGAAATCGAATCCAGCGCCAAGACAAATCTGAAAATCATCAAAGGCCACCAGGTCCGCAGCCATCGTGCACAGCGGCGTAGCAATGCGCCGTGCGCAGGACCGCGCCTGGCGCACCATCTGCGCCATATCCCTGGCGGAAAACTCCGAGGCGCGCAGCTGCAGGAAATCAGCCGCGCCTGCGACCTCGGGCAGATACGACACCGTCTCAGGACGCAGGCGACAGGTGACGCCGAAATTGAGCTTTCGAACCGCTGCAATCTGCGCGGCGATCTGCTCGGGTGAGCCAACCGCGCCGGGCCCGATGTCGAGCAAAAGAACGGTATTGCTCGGTGCGAGGTTGGCAAGCTGCGGATTGTCGAGGCTGATTACCGCGAGATCGATAAAGGCAATGCGATGACCCAGCAGCCCGGCGAGATCGAAAGAAGTCAGACTACGGACCAGAAGGTCGTCGTAGACGCGCCGCACCTTGTTGCGCGAGGCGGCAAAACGCGAGTGCAGGCGCCGATGCAGTGAGAATTGATAACCCGCGATGCGTTCTTCACGATTCAGAACCGGCTCACGATAGACAAACGAGGCCCTCTCGGCATCGCTTTCCGGATCTCCGCCCGTCGGCACGATCGTGTCGCCCTGGAGCGGCGCGAACTTGTTGAGCTCCTCGAAGGTCACGCGCTCGATGGTGACCGGCGAGACTTCAGACGATCGCATGCTCGAAGATGAACTCACGGTATTGTTGTGCTCACGGGTGTGCCCAGCGTCCATGCCCCCCGCGCAACTTGATGCAACGCGGGATAATCATTGTATCCGCAACTTGCGCCAGCGCATGCGCAATAAGGACTTTGATAATGCCCGCAGATGTGACTTTGGACACGGTCGGACCCACGCACCCGATGCTGCCGCTTGCGCGCAGCTTTTATGAGCCGGGGGCCGACGAAGTTGCCATGGCCCTGCTGGGAAAATATCTGGTTCATCGTACCACCGCAGGCGTGCACATCGGACGCATTGTCGAAACCGAAGCGTATCTTGGTCCGCACGATCGCGCGGCGCATTCCGCGCGCGGGCGCACCGCGCGTACCGAGATCATGTTCGGACCGCCCGGATTTGCTTATGTCTATCTGATCTACGGGCGCTATTGCTGCTTTAATGCAGTGACCGGCGTGATCGATCATGCGTCGGCGGTACTGGTGCGCGCGCTCGAACCGGTGGCGGGACTGACCGGCAGTACTCGGGGACCGGGTCTGCTGTGTGCAGCGATGGGCATTGATCGCCGCCACACGGGTAGCGATCTGACCGCATCGTCGCTGTTCATCGCCGATGCACCAGCGCTTGCGGCGCGCCAGATCGCGCGGCGCCCACGCATTGGCGTCGACTATGCCGGCGCGTGGGCGCGCCGCCTCTTGCGCTTCTACGAAAAAGGCAATCCCAATGTCTCGCGTCGCTAGACTGGCGCAGTCGCGGACAAGTGAGCTGCGCCGGGCGACTTGGGTGGTCCGGCGCACTCTCGACACGCTGGCGATGGACTACTGTGCGTGTAAGCTGCCGGCATCGACTCTGTATCGGGCAAGCGCAACCGAACCTCTTTGGGCGCACGCATGAGAATCCTCGTTCTCGGTGGCACGGTCTTCCTCGGTCGACACTTCGTCGAAGCGGCGCTCGCGCGCGGCCATGAGATCACGTTGTTTAATCGCGGACTCACGGACAACCCGTTTAAGGACTTTGTTCACAGCCTGGTCGGCGAGCGGGACCCGGACAAGGGCGCCGGACTGGCAGCGCTTGCGCAGGGCCAGTGGGATGCCGTGCTCGACACCAGTGGCTTTGTGCCGCGCCATGTCGCTGCCAGCTGCGCGGCACTGGCCGGACGCACCGGCCACTACATCTTCGTATCGAGCGTGTCCGCCTACGCCGACCTGTCCGTACCCGGTATCGAGGAACATGCGCCGCTGGCCACGCTAGCCGATCCGGCCAGCGAAGACATCCAGCGCGACTACGGCGCGCTCAAGGCGCGCTGTGAGCAGCTTGTGGTGCAGCACTTTGGCAAACGCGCCCTGATCGTTCGCCCGGGCCTG
This sequence comes from Mycobacteriaceae bacterium, assembly GCA_903970145.1. Classification (GTDB taxonomy): domain Bacteria; phylum Pseudomonadota; class Gammaproteobacteria; order Burkholderiales; family Burkholderiaceae_D; genus CAJCHO01. Next base: position 37,767 of record CAJCHO010000109.1, read on the forward strand.
ATCATCGGCCCGCATGACCCGACCGACCGTTTTGCCTACTGGGCGGCGCGCTTTGGGGACCCGACCCTGCTCGGCACACGCGGCAATCTCGTGGTAATGCCGGCGCCAGCGGATCGGCCGATTCAGTGCATCGATGCCCGCGATATCGTTGGCTGGCTGCTGCAGGCGCTGCAGGCACATCGCAACGGCACATTTAATCTGACATCTCCCCCGGGCCTATGGACCATGTCCGATCTCGCGCAGTGCGGCCATCGACTTGCCGCCCGGCGCGGCTTTGATCTATCGGTGCGCTGGCTCGACGATACCCATCTGCTCGCGCACGGGGTTACCCCCTGGACCGGCCTGCCGCTATGGATTCCCCTGACCGACACCCAGAACCACGGGCTCGCGCTGATCGATGTGCAGCGCGCACTCGACACCGGGCTGACCGTGCGGGCACTTCAGGAGACCCTCACTGATACGGTGCAGTGGCTCATCCAGACACCGCGCAAGGATCACTGGAAAATGGTCCTCGATGGGCAACTCGAAGAGAGCATCACGCAACTGCTGCCGGTCTGAAGAGTCCCGGTGCACTCGCCGCGATAGGCTAAAATGAGCCTCTGCGCACCGACTGCATGTCATGGATTCGAGCAATCAATCACCCAAGAACCGTTCTGCCGAACGCGCCCCGGCGAGCAACTTCCTGCGTGCCATCGTCGAGGCAGACCTGGCACGCGGCACGGACGCGGGACGTACCTGGACGGGTCGCCCGCCTGCTGAGCCCGTGCCCGACCCTGCCGGCTCCGACCCGGCGCCAATCCGTACGCGCTTCCCGCCGGAGCCCAATGGCTATCTGCATATCGGACACGCCAAATCGGTCTGCCTGAATTTTGGCCTGGCGCGCGAGTTCGATGGCGTGTGCCACATGCGCTTTGACGACACCAATCCGGTCAAGGAAGACCAGGAATACGTCGACTCCATCAAGGACACGATCCACTGGCTCGGCTTCGACTGGACCGCCAAGCCCTTCGAGCGCGCGCGCGCAAGCGTGCGTGATCACCTGTACTTTGCCAGTGACTATTTCGAGCGCCTCTATGAATTCGCCCAATACCTGATCGAGACCGGCTACGCCTACGTCGACAGCCAGAGCGCCGACGAGATGCGTGCCGCGCGCGGCACCCTCACTACGCCGGGAAGCGATTCAGTCCATCGCAACCGGACGGTGACCGAGAATCTGGAGATCTTTCACGCCATGCGCGCCGGTCGCTATCCCGACGGTGCCCATGTCCTGCGCGCGCGCATCGACATGGCCTCACCCAACATGAATATGCGCGACCCGGTGCTGTACCGCATTCGTCACGCCGAGCATCACCGCACCGGCACCAAGTGGTGCATCTATCCGATGTACGACTACACCCACTGCATTTCGGATGCGCTCGAGAACATCACCCATTCGATCTGCACGCTGGAGTTCGAGGACCACCGGCCACTCTATGACTGGGTGCTCGAACGCATCGTGGCCCTGCTGCGTCCGGCCCAGTTTCGCGCCGCTCGCGAACGCCTGCTGGAGTTTCGCGAGCAGGGGCTGGAGGCCCAGAAGGAATTCGCTCTGCACTGCCACAATTTCGCGCACAAGCTGGGCGACAGTGCGCCGGAGCTGCACCTGTCGGCCATGTTCAAGGGGTGGGAACATGATCGGGGTGCCGTGCTGGCGCAGCTCGACGAGTTCTTTGCACTGCTCACTGATTCGACTGCCTCGTTCACGCCGCTGCTCGCGCACGCACTCGACGAGTCCTCGCCCAATCCCTTTGCGCTGCCGCATCAGTACGAATTCTCGCGCCTGAACCTGACCTATGTCGTCACCAGCAAGCGCAAGCTCCTGCAGATGGTGACCGAGGGGCACGTTTCGGGCTGGGATGATCCGCGCATGCCGACCCTGGTCGGCTTGCGGCGCCGCGGCTACACCCCGCAGAGTCTGCAGCTGTTTTGCGAGCGGCTCGGCGTATCCCGGGTCGACAGCTGGATCGACTACGCCCTGCTCGAGCAGGCGCTGCGCGACGACCTCGATGTGCGCGCGCCGCGCGCCACCGCGGTCCTTGAACCGCTGCGCCTCATCATCGAAAACATGGCAGCCGATCATGACGAGACCTGCAGCGCACCGGTGCATCCGCACCAGCCGGCCATGGGGGTGCGCGAGTTCCGGCTCACGCGCGATCTGTGGATCGAGGCCGACGATTTTCGCATCGAGCCCCCCAAGGGATATTTCCGGCTATTCCCGGGCGGCAGGGTGCGCCTGCGTCACGGCTACGTGGTCGAGTGCACCGGCTTTGAGACCGATGAGAAGGGCGCCGTAAATCTGGTGCGGGTCAAGTATCTGCCTGAAACCAAGAGCGGCACCCCCGGCGCCGACAGCATCAAGGTCAAGGGCAACATTCACTGGGTCAGCGCCAGCGAGGCGATTAGCGCCGAGGTGCGTCTGTTTGAGCGCCTTTTCAGTGCGGAACATCCCGACGCTGGCGACGGCGACTACCTTGAGCGTCTTAATCCCGACTCCAGGCGCGTCGTCACGGCGCTGATCGAGCCCGGCCTAGCCGGCGCGCTCGCCGAGGAGCGCTATCAGTTCGAGCGCCACGGCTATTTTGTGGTCGATCGCTACGACTCGCAACCCGGCGCCCTGGTGTTCAATCGCGTCGCCACCTTGAAGGATTCCTGGACGCCGCGCAGCTAGGCTCTATCAACCTAGTCCCATCAGACGGCCGATCTGGGTGAGGTAGCCGGCCGCCTTGATGGCGTCAACCTCGAGTTCACCCGTCGCTCCGCCCAGTAGCCCGCGTACCGCATGCAGGCGTTCGGGGGTGACTGTTGACTGGCTTCCCAGTGCCTCACGCAGTTGCTCGACCTCGACGCGCAGGGCTTCGACTCCCGCCGAGCCGCTCTTGACGCGCGCGAGATCGTTCTCAAGGGCCGCCACTAGCCTCGCCACTTCGGCGAGATCGATGGCCCCGGCCGGATCTGGTCCGTTTGACTCGTTTTGCGACATGGTGCACACCTTTCGCTGACATTCTGGACGCCAGAGTGCCGCCAGTGTAGCCGAGCACGGGCGCGTCCGGGGGTGGCTCCCGAGCCAAGCGCGCCACAGCGCGCTACACTCTTAGTCTTGTCAGCGATTCACTTTTGCCATGGATACTCTGGAAGCCTCCCGCGCGCGCATCCGCGAACGCCTGTCCCAGTTGCGCACCGTGCTTGCGGCCCACCAATTGGCCGGAATCATGGTCCCTTCCTCGGATCCCCATCTCTCCGAGTATCTGCCCGAGCACTGGCACGCCCGCGAGTGGTTAAGCGGATTTACCGGTTCAGTAGGTACGCTTATCGTCACGAGCGAGTTTGCCGGACTCTGGGTCGACAGCCGCTACTGGGTGCAGGCGGAGAGCCAGCTTGCCGGGACGTCGATCCAAGTCATGAAAGTTGGCGGGGTGACCAGTACCGCCCATCTTGACTGGCTCGCCGAGCATCTGCCCCGGGGAGCGCGCTTTGCGGTCGACGGCAATGTCCTTGGCGTCAGCGCAGCGCGTGCGCTTGAGCAGGCCCTGCGGGCGCGCTCGGTTGCCGTGCAATTTGACGCGGACGTAGTCGCTCTGATCTGGGCCGATCGCGCCGCTTTGCCCAAGACTGCGGTAGTCGAGCACGCCAGCCCCTACGCACCCGCCACGCGTGCCGAGAAACTCGCGCAGCTGCGCCAGCGCATGGCGGAACTGGGCGCCGACTGGCATTTCGTCTCAACCCTTGATGACATCGCCTGGATATTCAATCTGCGCGGCGCCGACGTATCCTATAACCCGGTATTCGTGGCCCATGCGCTCATTGGTACGAGCGGCGCGACCCTGTTCATCGCCTCTGGCAAGATCGATGCGGCCCTCACCGGGCGTCTCGCAGCGGATGGAGTCGTGCTCGCGGATTACAGTCAGGCGCGCTCGGCGCTGGGCGCCCTGCCGTCTGGCGCGACTCTGTTGATCGATCCACGACGCGTCACGCTCGGCCAGTTCAATGCCATCGCACCCGGTGTGCGCATCGTCGAGGCAATAAATCCTTCGACGCTGGCCAAGTCGCGCAAGAGCGCCGCCGAAGCGGAATTCGTGCGCGCGGCGATGCGCGAGGACGGTGCGGCACTCGCCGAGTTCTTCTGCTGGCTCGAGGACAATCTCGGACGTGAGACCATCACTGAACTGACGATCGATGAGAAAATCACGGCGGCGCGCGCCCGGCGCACCGGTTTCGTGTCACCGAGCTTTGGTACCATCGCAGCGTTCAACGCCAACGGCGCCATGCCGCACTATCGGGCCAGCGTGGCCTCGCATGCGACGATCGCAGGCGATGGACTGCTCCTGATCGATTCGGGCGGCCAGTACCTGTTTGGCACCACCGACATCACCCGGATGCTTGCCATCGGCACGCCAAGCGCCCTTCAACGGCGCGACTGCACGCTAGTGCTCAAAGGCATGATCGCGCTCGCCAGTGCGCGCTTTCCGCGCGGAACGCGTTCGCCCTATCTGGATGCGCTGGCCCGGGCCCCGATCTGGGCCGACGGCATCGACTACGGCCATGGGACCGGACACGGCGTGGGCTACTTCCTCAATGTGCATGAGGGACCGCAGTCGATCTCGCCACACGCGCTGCCCGAGGTTCATACCGGCATGGAACCGGGCATGATCACCTCCGACGAGCCGGGTATTTACCGTCCGGGCAAGTGGGGGGTGCGTATCGAAAACCTGCTGCTGGCGGTGCCCTGGCAGAGCGGCGAGTTCGGCGAATTCCTGGCCTTTGAGACTCTTACCTTGTGCCCTATCGACACGCGTTGCCTCGAGACTAGCCTGCTCACCAAGACCGAGCGCGATTGGCTCAACGGCTACCACGCCCAGGTTCTCAGAGACGTAGGTCCGCTATTGAGCGGCGCACCCCTCGAGTGGCTTCGACAACGCTGCGCCGCAGTCTAACCAGTCGCGTCTTAACGCAGGGGCTTGAATCGAATGCGGTGCGGCTTGGCCGCCTCCTCACCGAGGCGGCGACGCTTGTCGGCCTCGTACTCCTGATAGTTACCGTCAAAAAAGCTCACCTTCGAATCGCCCTCGAAGGCCAGGATGTGCGTGGCAATGCGGTCAAGGAACCAGCGATCGTGAGAAATCACCATCACGACACCGGCAAATTCCAGTAATGCATCCTCGAGGGCACGCAAAGTCTCGACGTCGAGGTCATTGGATGGTTCGTCCAGCAGAAGAACATTGGCGCCCGCCATCAGGGTCTTGGCCAGATGCAGACGACCGCGCTCGCCGCCCGAGAGATTGCCTACCAGCTTTTGCTGATCCGCTCCCTTGAAGTTGAATCGCCCGAGGTAGGCGCGTGAGGGCATTTCGAACTTGCCGACGGTCAAGAGATCGGCGCCTCCGGATATCTCCTCGAAAACCGTCTTGGTGCCAAGATTCTCGCGAGTCTGGTCAACGAAGGCCAGACGCACGGTCGGTCCGATGACGATATTGCCCGAGTCGGGCGTCTCCTTGTTGCCGATCATGCGAAACAACGTCGACTTGCCCGCGCCATTCGGTCCGATGATGCCGACGATGGCGCCGGCCGGCACGATGAAGCTCAAGTCGTCGATCAGGAGTCGGTCGCCGAACGCCTTGCTGACATTCTTGAACTCGATCACCGAGTCGCCCAGACGTTCGGCAACCGGGATGAAGATTTCCGAGGTCTCATTGCGCTTCTGGTATTCGTAGGAGCTCATCTCGTCAAAGCGCGATAGGCGTGCCTTGCTCTTGGCCTGGCGGGCCTTGGGATTCTGGCGCACCCAGTCGAGTTCCTTCTTGATTGCCTTCTGGCGCGCCGATTCGGTTGCCTCCTCCTGCTTGAGGCGCTCGTCCTTCTGGCTCAGCCACGAGCTGTAATTGCCCTTCCAGGGGATACCGTGGCCGCGATCGAGTTCCAGGATCCACTCCGCGGCGTTGTCCAGAAAGTAGCGATCGTGGGTCACACCGACTACCGTGCCCGGGAATTTCTGCAGGAACTGTTCAAGCCAGTCGACGCTCTCGGCATCGAGGTGGTTGGTCGGCTCATCAAGCAGCAGCATGTCAGGCTTGGAGAGCAGAAGTCGACACAGCGCCACGCGGCGCTTCTCACCGCCCGACAGTGGTCCGATTTTGGCGTCCCAGGGCGGCAGGCGCAGCGCATCGGCAGCAATCTCGAGCTGCGTCTGTACATCGCTGCCGGCGGCCGCGATGATCGCTTCATAGCGCGCCTGATCGGCCGCGAGTTTGTCGAAATCAGCGTCGGGTTCGGCGTAGGCGGCATAGACCTGCTCGAGCAGCTTTTGCGCCTCGAAAACTTCGCCCATGCCCTCCTCGACCGCTTCGCGCACGGTCTGCTGGGCGTCCAGTTGGGGTTCTTGCGGCAGATAGCCGACCTTGATGCCGGGCATCGGCACCGCTTCGCCCTCGATGTCCTTGTCGACCCCGGCCATGATGCGCAACAGGCTTGACTTGCCCGAGCCGTTCAGGCCGAGCACACCGATCTTGGCGCCTGGAAAAAAAGACAGCGAAATATCCTTGAGAATCGTGCGCTTGGGCGGAACCACCTTGCTCACGCGATTCATGGTGTAGACGTATTGGGCCATGTTGCAGTAAATCCTTTAGCGAAATTGCGCTCTCATGCAAAGACGCAAGCTTACCTGAGCCGGCAGGCTTGGCGAATCGGCGGGTCGTCCCTGCTGCCTATTTTTTGACCGAACGGTCTACGGCCGAGCCGATCCCTTCGACTACGCGGGCGCCCGTGTCAGCGGCTGCCGTCCCGACATTGCCGATGCTCTTGAAGATGTCGCCAAGCGAAATGCCCAGCCCTGCAGCGAGGGCAGCGGTCGTCTGGGTGGGGACATCCTCGGCAAGCGCAAAGCTGCCTGCAGAGACATCGCCCGTCAAGGTAAAGCGCAGTTCCAGCTGACCGCGACTATTCTCGAGGCCGGCCAGCACCAGATGGCGCGGCACGCCGATCAAGGTGCCCAGTCCAAGCCCGGGAGTGTCGCTTAATTCCATGTGATTCAGAGTCACTTCCACCGGCGCCTCGAGGCGGCGCTTTTGCACGCGCGAATGCGTGACCAGATCAAATGTTCCGCTCTTGACGGTGCGCTCGGTAGCGCGCAGGAAATAGGGCTCAAACAGTTTTAGGTCCACGCCCGCCACGGCCAGATGCAGGTCGGCCGCCCCTGCCTGCGACTCGAACCACCCCGCGAGATGCAGGCCGCCGGCGGACGCATGACCCGAAGCCGACGCCATCTGGCCGTCTATTGTGAGTTGCGTGCGCTCCCCATCGGACGGCCAGTCGAGCGAGCTGATACTCATGGCGAGTCCGCTCGCGCGGATATGCTGGGCCGCTGTGCGCAGCGAGCTGTCGACAAACTCGATCTCGAAGTCCGACACATCGACTGTCGCGATCTGCATGCCGGCTGACGCGCCTGCGCTGGCCGCATGCGCCGCACCGCCCTGCAGGAGACTGGGCAGCACTTCGACCGCGCCGCTGCGGCTGCGCACCACGGCAAGATAGCCCCCGTCGATCGACAGGTGCGCAATGCGCAGCCTGTCATGCGCAACCAGGCTCCAGAGTTCGGGCTCGATACGCATCCGGGTGACACGCAGCTCGCTCTCGGCGGGCCAGTTTGCGCGTGGCTTTAGACGCACGTCGCGCAACTCCAGCGTGCGTGTGCCGATCTCGAGGGCACCGATTTCGCAATCCGGCCCCAGGGCGAGCCTCACCCGCTGCTTCAACTCACCCACCGCTGCGCGATATGCAAACCATACACCGGCCAGCACCAGCGCAATAAGCAGCACGCCAGCGGCTGCCAGCTTCACCCGCACGCTCAATTCACACGCTCCGCGCCACCACCGCGTACCGGGCCGGTACGTCTGCCCATCCTAATCGCGGAACTTGCGCCCCGGCAAGATCATCGTCATCTCGACGAATCTTGACGCACTGTGACTCTTGGGGCTAAAGCTGACGTCAAAGCCGCCGCCATCGTAGTTGGCAGGAGCGATTGATTCGAGCGCCGTAATGAGACTCTCGCGGGTCAGAGCGCTGCCGGCCCGGCGCAGAGCCTCGGTGAACACGCGCGCGGCCAAATAGCCTTCGAGGCTGGTGTAATCGATCTTGTCCTTCTTGCCGGCCGCTTCCATCGCCTTCTGATACTCGCGCACCACCGGAATCGAGGTCCCCCACGGAAAGGGCACGACCTGCGAAATCACCACGCCAGGGCCGAGATCGCCAAGCGTGTCGGCCAGAGCCTGGCTACCGACAAAAGAAACATTGTAGAACTGCCCGGTGTAACCCTGATTGCGCATGGCGCGTATCAGCGCCGCACAGGACTGATAAGCGCTGATCTGGATGATGGCCGCTGCCGGATCCTTGGCCATGAGGGTCCGCACGGCATTGCCGACTTCGGTGCTGTTGCGCTCGACCGTGGCAGTGGCGACCACTTCGAGATTGCGCTTTTGCAGGGCGCGTTGCACGCCGGCCAGTCCGGCCTGACCGTAGGCATCGTTCTGATAAAACACGGCGATTCGATTGATCGACAGACTCGTGAGCTGGTCGATCAGGTGCTCGGTCTCATCGAAGTAGCTCGCGCGCACATTGAAAACCAGGCGGTTCACCGGATTGCGCAGGCTCTCCGCGCCAGTGAAAGGCGCAATGAAAGGAATATGCTCACGATTGACTATCGGCAGGGAGGCATTGGAAGTCGGGGTGCCGACATAGCCAAACAGCGCGAAGACATGCTCTTCATCGATCAGCTTCTGGGTGTTGCTGGCCGCAGCGTCCGCTTCGTAGCGATCGTCCATGGTCACGATCCTGATCTTGCGACCGTGCACACCACCCGCCGCATTGACTGCATCGAAGTAGACGTTGGCTCCGAGGTTGTACTGGATGCCAAGCTGCTGCGCGGCCCCGCTAAAGGGTGCCGACTGGCCGAGCAGGATGTGTGAATCGGTCACGCCCGGCTCGGCAGCGAGCAGGGGGGAAGCGACGGCGAGCGCGCACACGAGCGCGCCCAAGAAAAGGGCAATTTTCCGCATGATCGAGCCAGTGTTGGGGGTTACCGGCAGGTCAGGCCAGGCAGTCGGCCGCACAATTCCGGAGGGCTTCCCGTTGCCTGCCTAATTGAGCAACAACGGCCGGCCAATTATAACTCGAAAGCCCGGGTGCTCCGAATCGAGGCACCAGCGTAGTCGCCGCAATCCCGCGATATGAGGCTTAGTCGGCCAATTTGCGCGCGCTTCGCGAGCTGCGCCAGCCCTCGGCGGAGTAAATAAGGAGCGCCAGCCAGATCGCACAAAAACCTGCCAGGCGCGCGCCGGCGAAGGCCTCGCCGTAGAGCCACACCCCGAGAAAAAGCTGGATGCTTGGCGAGAGGAACTGCAGGATGCCAAGCAAGGCAAACGGAATGCTGCGCGCCGCCACGGCGAACAGCAGCAGCGGAACCG
>CAJCHO010000110.1 GCA_903970145.1 Mycobacteriaceae bacterium
CAGGAACACTTCCCGCCGCGTCTTCTTCCGCTTGCCGGCGTGTTCCGCATCCGAAAAACTGATCTGTTTCATCGCCCCTCCCGTGCCTCCATTATTAACGCTCAACCGACACTCCGGTGGACTTGTTCAGACTATCCCTAGGGCAATCAGGCGCGCGATCACCTACCAATACATCAATGACTATTCCCAATACGACCGTCATCGCCGAGACCACGTAATCGTCAGCAGAAGATTGCCGGACCCTAGGGAAAACGCCAAATAAATTGCGGCTACGGATCCGATCGCGATGTAAGCGACACGTCTTCGTCGAGTAAGTTGCAACGAGTATTCGTGACAGCGCTCACCCCACTCAAACAGCATAATCGTCTGGTTACATTCGGATGCTGCGGATGGATTGCTAACCTCTGATGACAACCGGGGAGGCCGTTCAAACGCTGGAAGCGAATCCCAAGGAAGAAAGAAAAGCGAAGCCATCAAGTAGTTTACTGCCACAATATATCTGTCCGTCGGACTGGGGGCCTGCAGAAAAATGATCCGCAAGAGGTCATCAAAGGACAGTTGCGGCCCCTTAATCGTCCCGATGAATGCGGGAACAAAGACAAGAAGAATCACGCCGATAACTCGTAATCCTTGCCTGCGACCACGGATAACCACATCTGAGGTCCTCGCCCTGGTGCTAAGCACTACACAGCCTATACTGAGGCTCAGGGAGATGATTAGTGCGGTAACAAAAGCCATCGTCTCTCAAGTTATGGATTGACGCGGTTGAATGTGCCTGCCGGATTCGCGACCGACCTCGACTCGACCTCGCGAACACATCGCGTCTCCGGTGGCTCAGACATTATGCGATGACCATCAATTGCCAGATTTCCAATGACTAGCAGGACACCTAGCGTCATGGCGGTGGTTCGAAGATCGTCTTGCGTAGGTCATTCAGCATCCGGAGTCTTGCCATGGAGAGATCCCACAACAACGATCCTAACCCCAAACATCGCGCCGCAAGAAATCACGCGACCTTGAACTTATTCAAGCCTTTCGGCCAGAGGATTGTGTATTCGTCCTTCGAGGCCTCACGGTAAGCAACCCTGGCTTCAACCCAATTAGCGTTGCGGCAAAGAATAGCTCTTACCTCGTCGAAAGCACTCCGGGCCGATGGGGAGCGTCGTCTCTTGCAGATCTCGTTCCAGTTTGAGCATATCCGAAAGAAGCCGGCACACGCCACCGAATTGGTGACTGCCCATTACTGTAAGGCGCGCGAGATCACGCGTGCGCGGCCAGTAGAGAAGAATTGAAGATTAGAGGATATTAGACAGGCGGGAGATTCGTGCTGTCTAACTCTGTTGATTTTTGGTCGGGGCGAGAGGATTTGAACCCCGACCACCTGCACCTCATGCCGGTGCTGTCTAGCGGCGTGGAGCGCCAAACTGGCTAATATTTCCGCTTTGAACGCCTCTCTTTTCCAGAGAGAACGCGCGAAACCGTCCCGAGAATATTAGCCAGCAACTGCCGGATTTCGCCCTTCCTCAATTACACAAAAAAGTGTAATACTCTCCTCGCTTTATCTACATTTTTGTATATAATGGATCTCATTGACGCTAGCGATTCACTCGGGGGAAGCGGTGAAGAACAGCGAGTTTAGAAGGTTCCTGAAGCAGCAAGGCGTCGAGATGAGGGAAGGGAAAAGGCATACGAAGCTGTACCACAACGGAAAGCAAAGCGTGATCGGTAGACACCTCGGCGAAGAAATCAACGAGATTACCAGGCAAGCGATTTTGAAGCAGTTGGGCATCAAGGAATGACGGGTGCGGGCCGAAATGGCCTGCAGATCCCGATTATGGCGGACCCATTAGGAAGGAGAGCTGGATGTTGAACTATCCGGTTGTGATGACGCAGGACGGTGATAGATGGATGGCCACGTTTCCCGATATTCCAGAAGCAATTACGGACGGGGCGACCGTGGAAGTGGCGCTTGAACGCGCACAGGATGCGCTTGAGACAGCCTTGGAGTTTTACTTCGAAGATAAGCGTGCGGTGCCGATGCCCTCCAAAGTAGCGAAGGGTGGCAGCTCGATCACGTTGCCAACAAGCATGTCGGCAAAGGTCCTGCTGCTCAATGAAATGGTCGAGCAGCACGTCAGGGCGGCCGAGTTGGCGCGCCGATTGGATCTAACCGCTCAGGATGTCGCGAGAATCGTCGACCTTCGTCATGCGACGAAAATAGACACGATCGTCGCGGCCCTTGCTGCCCTGGGAAAGGAGCTCGTCATCCAGTTGCGAGCTGCCACTCCAAAGCCGGACGTCAAGCCGATTCGCAGGGTTAGGGCGCGGCCTGTCCTAGCGCGTCGGCGCGGCACTCTCGGTAAAGCTCGTTCAGTTGGTCGGCCTGCCTGAGGAGGCAGACAGTACGTCCATCAAGCTCTGTTGGAAGTACCCCGTTGGCTTCGCTAAAGTCCGTCAAGGGCGTGACGGTGTTGCACACACTCGAGGGAGGCAAATTCACCTACTCGGGATTCAGATCCGCGTGGATCCGTGCGTGCGAGCGCGCCGGCGTGAAGAACGCGCATTTTCATGATCTGCGCGCCAAGGCGGCGACTGAGGAAGAGAGCGCCCAGGAAGCGCAAAAGAAACTGGGGCACGCCACTGAATCGATGACGGCCCACTACCGCAAGGCGCACGAGATCACGCGAGTGCGGCCGTTTAAGAAGGTCTGAGGCTCAGAAAATATTAGCCAATATTAGCCAGCGGTGTCCAGCACTGTGGCTAACTCATTGATTTTTGGTCGGGGCGAGAGGATTTGAACCTCCGACCACCTGCACCCCATGCAGGTACGCTACCAGGCTGCGCTACGCCCCGAAGGCCCGAATTATAACAGAGCGCATTGCGAGTCAGATGCGCAAGAGCTTGGCGATGTCGCTCAGTTCTTTGCGCAGCAGCACCGCGCTGGCGCTTGCCTTGAATCCGTTGGCAATCGGAGTAGCAGGAGGAGCGCTGACTGCGGCGCTGGCGCCATCTTCAAGACGCAAGTCGAGCTTGTTGCGCGCGCCGCTGATGGTAAAGCCCTGCTCGTAGAGCAACTCGCGAATGCGCCGGATCAGCAGTACTTCGTGGTGCTGGTAGTAGCGCCTGTTGCCGCGCCGCTTGACTGGCTTTAGCTGGGTGAACTCCTGCTCCCAGTAGCGCAACACATGGGGTTTGACGCCGCACAGTTCACTCACCTCACCGATCGTGAAGTAGCGCTTGGCCGGAATCGGCGGCAGCGGTTGGGAGAGTGACTCTGTCTTCTGCACAGTCGCATCCTCGATCGTAGGCGGCGCTAACTGGCGCGCAGTGCGCTACGAATTGGCTCCGCTTAGTGGCTGGCGGCGGCCGCTTCGACCATCGCCTTGAGTTTCTGGCTGGCGTGGAAGGTCACGACGCGACGAGCAGTGATGGGGATGGCTTCACCGGTCTTCGGGTTGCGCCCGGGACGCTGCGGCTTGTCGCGCAGCTGAAAGTTGCCAAAGCCCGACAGCTTGACGCTATCACCGCGCTGCAGGGCAAAGCGGATCTCTTCAAAAAAGGTCTCGACCATGTCCTTGGCTTCACGCTTGTTCAAGCCGACGCGCTCGAAAAGCATGTCGGCAAGCTCCGCCTTGGTCAGCGTCGTGCTTCCTGAACCGGCCGATTCAATCACGGCAGGTTCAGCGGCAATGGTGGTCGGCATAAGTTCTGCAGGCTTCGAGTCAAGATCGCGCATAAAAGAACAAGTTTGCTAGACAGGTTTGGCCATCAAGTTCGGGGATTTGCACCGAATTTTTCGTGCAACGCGCGCTTGATGGCGGCGAGGGCAAGATCCACAACTTCATCGCTCAGGGTCTGATGAGTATCTTGCAAGCGGAATCTAAAGGCAAGGCTTTTCTCATTATTTTTCAAGCCTTTACCACGGTATTCGTCAAAAATAGCAACGCTCTGGACGAGTGTTGCGGGGCCATCAGATTGGCGTACGGAGTCGATTTCGTCAAGCAGCGCCTGCACCTGTAGCGAGCTATCGACGACCAGCGCCAAGTCGCGCACGACTGCCGGGAAACGCGAAATCTCGGTCGGTCTGGGTAGGTTGCCTTGGAGCAACAATGCTGCGTCGAGCTCGAAAACGATCGGGGCCTGGGGCAGCTCATAGCGCTGCAGCCAGCGCGGATGGAGCTCGCCAATCCAACCGCAGGCGCGGCCATCGACCTCGACGCGGGCGCTGCGGCCTGGATGCAGGGCCGGATGGGATGCGGCGACAAAGCGCGCCTGGCGCGGCGCGAGGAGCTCCTCCACATCCTTTTTGACGTCGAAAAAGTCTACCGCGCGCGAGGACGCTCCCCACTGGTCTTCAAGGACGCCCCCGTAGGCAAGTCCGGCTGCGCGCAGTGGCTGCTCGATGCCCGCGACCGCCAGCTCACCATCGGCGCTGCCCGGCGTTGGCAGGAACACCCGTGCAAGTTCGAATACGCGCACGCGCAGATTCTTGCGATTGAGGTTGTAGCGCAGATTGGCAACCAGACCGCCAAGTAGACTCGTGCGCATCACCGACAGGTGGCTGGCTATCGGATTGATGAGGGCAATCGGGGCGGCGTTGCCGGCAAAATCGGCCTCCCACTGGGCATCGACGAAGGAATAGTTGAGCACCTCCTGATAACCGCTGGCAGCGAGCAGGTGGCGCAGATCATGGATGCTGCGCGTCGCTTCGTCCGTCCTCAGCATCGAATGGCGCGCGATCGGCAGGTGGGTGGGGATGCGCTCGTAGCCGTAGCAGCGCGCCACCTCCTCGATCAGGTCTTCTTCGATCTCGATGTCAAAGCGATACGAGGGTGGCGTGACGATGAAACTGTCACCGTCTTCGCGCACCTTGAATTCGAGGCGAGCGAAGATCGCCGCGATCTCGGCGCGGGACACCGCGACACCGATGATTTTCTGGGCACGGGCAAGGCGCATGGCGACTTCGCGCGGCTGCGGCATGCGCGGCTGCTGATCGTCAATCGGGCCGGCCTTGCCACCGCAGATCTGGAGAACCAGCGCAGTGATGTATTCGAGGTGCTCAAGCGTGGTGGCGGGATCGACACCGCGCTCAAAGCGGTGCGAGGCATCGGTCGAGAAGTTGTAGCGCCGAGCGCGTCCCTGGATGGCGTCAGGCCACCAGAAGGCCGCTTCCAGATAAATATCGCGCGTCTCCAGCGATACCGCCGTGGCGTCGCCTCCCATGATGCCGGCGAGGCTCTCGACGGCCTCTTCATCGACGATCACCCCGACGTGCGCGTCGACCTCGACGGTCTCGCCGTTGAGTAGCTTGAGCGACTCGCCCGCGCGTCCCCAACGCACTGTCAGGGCTCCGTGGATCTTCGCGAGATCAAACACGTGGCTCGGGCGCCCGAGTTCGAGCATCACGTAGTTGGATATGTCGACCAGAGCGCTGACCGAGCGCTGCCCGGAACGCTCCAGGCGCTGCTTCATCCAGGCCGGTGTCTGGGCACGCGCATCGACTCCGCGCACGATGCGTCCGGAAAAACGCCCGCACAGGTCAGCATCAGCCACGCTCACCTTCAGGCGTTCGTCCAGAGTCGGTGCCACAGCCGGGAATGACGGCCGCCTCAACGCCGCACCGGTCAGCGCCGCGACTTCGCGCGCGACCCCGAAGACCGACAGGCAGTCGGCCTTGTTGGGGGTGAGCTTGAGTGTAAAGAGCTTGTCGTCGAGATCGAGGACCTCGCGCAGCGAAGCCCCAATCGGCGCATCGTCGGGCAGCACCAGCAGGCCGGCGTGATCCTCAGAGAGCTTTAGCTCGCGAGCTGAGCAGAGCATGCCCTGGCTCTCGACTCCGCGCATGGTCGCTGCCTTGATCTCAAAGACAGACTCCCCGGGCGCCGCTGGCAGGCGTGCCCCGACGAGCGCACAGGGTACTTTCTGGCCGGCGCGCACGTTGGGTGCGCCACAGACGATGGTCAGAAGACTGGCCTGCCCCGCGTCGACCTGGCACACTGAGAGGCGATCGGCATTGGGGTGCCTCGCGCACTCAACGACCTTGGCGACCACCACCTTCTCGAAGGCCGGGGCGACTGGAGTGACCTCTTCCACCTCGAGGCCGCCCATGGTGAGGACGTGCGCCAGCGCCTCGCTATCGAGGGCGGGGTCGACGAAACTGCGTAGCCAGCTTTCTGAGAATTGCATGATCGTAGTCGGGCCGTTTAGCGGAACTGCTCGAGAAAGCGCAGATCGCCCTCGTAGAACAGCCGCAAATCATTGATGCCGTAGCGCAGCATGGTCAGGCGCTCAAGGCCGCTGCCAAAGGCGAAACCGATATACCGCTCGGGATCAAGCCCCATATTGCGCAACACCGTCGGATGCACCTGGCCCGACCCCGAGATCTCCAGCCAGCGCCCCTGCATCGGCCCGCTGGTGAACGCCATGTCGATCTCGGCAGACGGCTCGGTAAACGGGAAAAACGACGGACGAAAGCGTACCGTCAGGGCATCGGTCTCAAAAAAGCGGCGCAGGAACTCGGTATAGACACCCTTGAGATCGGCAAAGGAGATGTTCTCGTCGATCCACAGGCCCTCGACCTGGTGGAACATCGGCGAATGGGTGGCATCGTTGTCGATGCGGTAGGTGCGGCCCGGTGCGATCACCTTGATCGGCGGCTCATGCATGCGCGCATAGCGCACCTGCATCGGGCTCGTGTGCGGGCGCAGATTCAGGTAGCGCCCCTCCTGGTCGCGCACGTCGACATAGAAGGTGTCCTGCATCGAGCGCGCCGGATGGTTCTCGGGATTGTTCAGTGCGGTAAAGCTGTACCAGTCGGTCTCGATTTCCGGGCCTTCGGCGACGGCAAAGCCGATGGACGCAAAGATCGTCTCGATACGCTCCCAGGTGCGCATCACCGGATGCAGGGCGGCGCGCGCCCGGCCCCGTCCCGGCAGGCTGACGTCAATCGCTTCGGCGTTCAGGCGCGCGTGCATCTGCGCGTCGGCGAGCTCCTGGCGACGCGCGCTCAGCAAGCTCTCGATGTCCTGCTTGACCTGATTGATGACGGCACCCTGGGCGCGACGCTCGTTGGCATCGAGCTTGCCCAGATTCTTCAGCAGATCGGTAACGAGGCCACCCTTGCCGAGAAAGCGCGCCTTCTCGTTTTCCAGGCTCGGACCGTCGGTCGCGCCCGCGAATGCGGCCCGCGCCTGCTCGACCAGTGTTTCGAGATCGTTCATCGAGGTTTCGCTTGTAGCACTAAATAAAAACGGGGCCCTGGAGAGGCCCCGTTTCGAGACTGCTGCCCGGCAAACGAGTGCCGGGGTGTTGCCGGCCCCTGGGGGCGCAGCGCTTAGGCAGCCAGCGAAGCCTTGACCTGATCGACGATCGAGGCAAACGCCGGCTTGTCCATGACCGCCATGTCGGCCAGCACCTTGCGGTCGAGCTCGATGGCGGCCTTTTTCAGGCCTGCGATGAAGGCGCTGTAGGTCAGGTCATGCTCGCGCACGGCAGCGTTGATACGCGTGATCCAGAGTGCCCGGAAGACGCGCTTTTTATTGCGGCGATCGCGATAGGCATATTGCCCGGCGCGCATGACCGCTTCCTTGGCGATGCGATAGACACTACCGCGACGGCCGCGATAGCCCTTGGCGGCATCGATTACTTTCTTGTGACGGGCCCGTGCTGTGACCCCACGTTTGACTCGAGGCATTTTATTCTCCTGGTGACCGTTGGATTAAGCGTAGGGCAGCATGGCGCGCACGCTGTTCATGTTTGACTCATGAACGGACTGCGTGCCGCGCAACTGGCGCTTGTTCTTGGTGGTCTTCTTGGTCAGGATGTGGCGCTTGAACGCCTGGCCGCGCTTGACGGTACCGCCCGCGCGCACCACAAAGCGCTTGGCAGCGCTTTTCTTGGTCTTCATCTTCGGCATGACACTACTCCAAATTGTTATGACACTTCGCGAGGTGACGGACAAGCCGTACTTGGGTACCTCACAACGCTTGTAGGGCGATCCTCGTGTTGCCAGGCGCGCTGTACTGACCGGATCGCCGCGTCGCCTGGATTACGCACCCGGACTGCAGGTGCCAATTCGTTCTACTTCTTCTTCTTTGGTGCCAGCACCATGATCATCTGGCGCCCTTCCATCTTCGGGAACTGCTCGACCTGACCGAAGGGTTCGAGTTCGTTGCGTACCCTCTCCAAAAGCCGCGCACCGATTTCCTGGTGGGCCATCTCGCGTCCACGGAATCGCAGGGTCACCTTGGTCTTGTCGCCCTCTTCAAGAAAGCGGATCAGGTTGCGCAACTTGATGGCGTAATCGCCTTCGTCGGTACCTGGCCGGAATTTGATTTCCTTGACCTGGATGATTTTCTGCTTGAGCTTCGCCTCGTGGGCCTTCTTTTGCTCCTGGTACTTGAACTTGCCGTAATCCATCAGGCGACACACCGGCGGTTCGGCTTGCGGTGCTATCTCAACCAGGTCTACGTCCTGCTCCTCCGACATGCGCAGAGCGTCCGGCAACCTGACTATTCCCAATGGCTCGTTGTTCACTCCCACGAGTCGTACTTCTGGTGCGTTAATTTCCCCGTTCAGGCGATGCGATTTTTCCGTAGCGATCGGAAGCCTCCAAAAAAATGAAAAAATAAACCGTGCGACTCACGCAGTCGGGCTGTTTGAGCGGCGAAGGACTTCGTCCTGCAGTCGATTCGCGAACTCGATCTGGGGTATGACACCGAGATCTACGCCCCCGCGGGCACGCACGGCCACCGTACCAGCGTGCATTTCTTTTTCCCCCACCACCAGGATGTAGGGCAACTTTTGCACGCTATGTTCGCGGATTTTATACGTAATCTTCTCGTTACGCAAATCGGCAATAGCCCTAAATCCTTGTTTTTTCAGCATTAGTACAACTTCTTCGGCATACGGGGCCGAGGCGTCGGCGATATTGCACACCACCACCTGCACGGGTGCCAGCCAGGCCGGCAGCGCCCCCGCAAAATGCTCGATCAGCATGCCGATAAAGCGCTCGAGCGAGCCGACGATAGCCCGGTGCAGCAGGACCGGGACCCGCCGGGTGTTGTCTTCGGCGGCGTATTCGGCCCCGAGACGCGCGGGCATGGAAAAGTCGACCTGCATCGTGCCGCACTGCCACTGGCGGCCAAGCGAATCCTTCAGGGTGTACTCGATCTTGGGGCCGTAAAAGGCGCCTTCGCCGGGCGAGAGCGTGTATTCGCAGCCCGAGCGGCGCAGCGACTCGATCAGGGCGGCCTCGGCCTTGTCCCAGACCTCGTCGCTACCCACGCGCTTATCCGGTCGCAGGGCGACTTTGTAGATGATGTCGGTGAAGCCGAAATCGGCGTAGACCCGCTGCAACAGCGAAGTATAGGCGGTGCACTCGGCGAGGATCTGGTCCTCGGTGCAGAAGATATGGCCGTCATCCTGGGTAAAGCCGCGCACGCGCATGATGCCGTGCAGGCTCCCCGAGGGTTCGTTGCGGTGGCACTGGCCGAATTCACCATAGCGTAGCGGCAGTTCCCGGTAACTGTGCAACCCGGCGTTGAAAATCTGGATGTGGCCCGGACAGTTCATCGGCTTTAACGCATAGGCACGGTTCTCCGACTCGGTCGTGAACATGTTTTCGCGATAATTGTCCCAGTGACCGGTCTTCTCCCAGAGCGATCGATCGAGGATCTGCGGCGCCTTGACCTCCTGGTAGCCGTTGTCCTGGTAGACACGCCGCATGTACTGTTCGACCTGCTGCCAGATCACCCAGCCCTTGGGATGCCAGAACACCAGGCCCGGCGCCTCGTCCTGCATGTGAAACAGATCGAGCAGGCGGCCAAGCTTGCGATGGTCGCGCTTTTCGGCCTCCTCGAGCATGTGCAGGTAGGCGTCCTGGTCTTCCTTTTTTGCCCAGGCAGTGCCATAGATCCGCTGCAGCATCTCGTTTTTCGAGTCGCCGCGCCAGTAGGCGCCAGCCAGCTTCATGAGTTTGAAAACCTTCAGGCGTCCGGTCGAGGGCACGTGGGGACCGCGACACAGGTCGATGAAATCGCCCTCGCGGTAGAGGGAGATGTCCTCGTTGGCAGGAATCGAGGCAATGATCTCTGCCTTGTAGTGCTCGCCGATCGACTTGAAGAATTCGACCGCGGCATCGCGCTTCCAGACCTCACGGGTGACCGGCAGATCGCGCGCCGCCAGTTCGGCCATCTTCTTTTCTATTGCGGCGAGATCCTCGGGAGTAAAGGCGCGCTTGTAGGAGAAGTCGTAGTAAAAGCCGTTCTCGATGACCGGACCAATGGTCACCTGGGCGTCGGGGAACAATTCCTTGACCGCGTACGCCAAGAGGTGCGCGGTGGAGTGACGGATCAGATCGACGCCATCGGCGTCCTTGCCAGTCACGATCGAGATCTGCGCGTCGTGCTGGATGACATGCGACAGATCGACAAGCTCACCATCGACGCGCGCGCCGAGCGCAGCCTTGGCCAAGCCCGCGCCAATGGAGGTCGCTACCGCAAGCGCTGACACCGGTTCGGGATAGGAGCGGACAGAGCCGTCCGGGAGTTGAATATTTACCATGTCGATTCTCGGGGTGAAGGGGAATAAAAAAACGCGGCCAAGCCGCGCTTTTTACGAGAGCCCGAGCGATAACTACGGGCAAAGGCGTGCGCGACCACTCAGCGGTTGTCGATCTCCGTCGTAGTTCGCGGTGTCATAACCATTGCCTGGGCCCTTTCCCTCGCCATGCACAGTGATTGCTGCCTGGCGTGATTCTATCAAGTTCGGCACACCCGCGCGTCCCGCCGTTGCGGCGGCGAGACGCGCGACCAGTTCTAGTTTTCGCCCTTCACCCAGCGCGAGAACGGCTCGAAGCTCTCGTCACGACCGAGGAAATCCTCCACGAGCTTCTGGGCAGGCTTGGAGCCGCCCGGTTCCAGCACGGCGTGGCGGTAGCGCAGCGCGGTCGGGCCGTCGAGCAGGTGCTTGCGGTCAAACTGCGCGAAAAAGTCGATGGCGATGACCTTGTCGAGCACATAGGTGTAGTAGTTCGAGCTGTAGCCAACGAGATGGCCAAAGTTGGCGAACTGGTGCATGTCGGGCACCTGCGAGATGACCACATACTTCTGCCATTCGCTATCCCAGAGTTTGTCCGGATCAAGCGTATCCGAGTCGGCAGCGTGCACGTCCGAAGCATAGGCCGAGTAAAAGAGCTGGCGGCTCGTCCAGTTGGCGCGACCGAACTGCGAGGCATGGTTCATCGTCTCGATAAGCGCGGTCGGGATCACTTCGCCTGACTGATAGTGCTTGCCAAAGCTCTGCAGGATGGAGGGATCGTGGATCAGTTCTTCGAGCATCTGCGAGGGCGCCTCGACGAAGTCGCCCTCAGTCGAAATGCCGCTGATGCCGTCGTACTTCTGGAATCCGCCCAGGGTGGAATGCATCAGGTGGCCAAGCTCGTGGAAGAAGGTCTGCACCTCGCCAAACTCCATCAGGCCCGGGTCGCCCTCCTTGCCGCCGGCAAAGTTGCAGACCAGGCGCCCTTCGGGCAGCTGCTTGCCCAGAATGCCGGGCACGACCGTGCTTGAATTGAACCACTTGTCCTTGCCCTCGCGCGGATGCATGTCAAGGTAGATGCGGCCGATGCGTTTGCCCACGCGCGGGCTCGAAGTGTCGCGATCGATGACATCCCAGGCCGAGACTGACTTGTCCCACAGCGGCATGGTGGTATTGCGCACAAACTCGACGTGAAAGAGCTTGCCGGTAATTTCCAGGATGCCGCGCTCGACCTGCTCATACGGGAAGTAGGGTCGCATCGACTGGGCATCAAAGCCGAAGGTTTCCTTGCTGTAGTTATCGTTCCAGTAGCCAGCGCTGCTCTGGTCGAGGTCCTTGATCGAGGCATCGTGCGCCTGTGCGAATGCCAGTACCTTCTGGTACTCGGCACGGGCCTGCTCGCGGCTGGCGGCATCGGTCTTCTCGAAGAAGGCATTGAGCTTGGCGCGGCTACCCATCATCTGGTCGGCCATCGCGAAATCGGGCCAGGTCGGAAAACCGAGCAGATGCGCGACCTGGTTACGCGCGCGCAGCATGTCGATGAGCACCTGCCTGTTGTCCGGATAGGCCCGCGAGTTGTAGGCGATCAGCATGCGCCGACGCAGATCGGCGCTCTTGGCATAACTCATCACGGGACCGAAGTCCGGTGCATCGGTGGTCAGGGTGATGACGCCATTTGCGTCAGGTTTGTGGAGCGCGACATAGTCGGCGGGCAAGCCGTCGAGCTCCTTCGCGTCACTGACGGTGACCTTGCGCACATCAACGGCGATGTTGTGCTCGAAATCGATACCCTTTTGCGAGATCTGATCGAGCAGGGCCTTGACCTTGGCGCGCTCCTCGGGAGTGCGATCAGCACCGGCGAGGCGATATTCGAGCAGCGAGCGCTGGAGATAGTACTGGGTGGCTGCGTCGGCTTTGCTGGCATCGATTGCCGCCAGAACTTCATAGACCTCATGGTTCAGGGTAAATTCATTGCCGATTTCCTGGAGGCGCTGGTTCTGCTTTTCCGCTTCATCGCGGATCGCCTTGTCTGGCGCCACCCGCGAGATCAGGTCGGAGACCTGCGTGGTTGCCAGGTCCAGCTCGGCGCGCGCCTCGTCATACAGGGCAAGGTCGACGGCAACCGTATGGCTTTGGCGCTTGGCGATGAGCTTTTTCACGGCCTCGTTAAAACGTGCCACATGAAAGTCGACCCATTGGTCGAGCTGCGCCGGCTTGGTCAGACCGATCCAGCTGTGCATGGGATCGGCAATTTTGGTGGGTGGCACGCTGGCAGCGTGCGCCTCGGCAAAGGCACTCGCGGAGATAAGCGCGCAGGCGAGAAGGCGGACGATCGGGGTGAAGCGGACTGGAATACGGGACATGAAGTCTCCTGAATATTGGGTCGCCCCTCTGTTGCGGGGGTCGGTCTCCGCGGCGAGGCGTCTGGCCGCGCCGCGCAAGGCCGAAATGATAGCCAGACCGGGGCGAGTCGACCAGCCAGAGTGCGACAGACTGCAGCCGACGTGGGACGAAATGCAGGGAAAGCGCTCGGGCGGCGGATTACGCCCGGGACGACTTGCGGGAAATTGCTGGCAAATGGGCTGGCGGCTCTGAGTACTGCGCGGGGAGCGCCTGGGGCGAGCCTGTGGCGCTAGAGCCTGGTGGTGGGCTCGGATCCCGTTCGGGTCCGGTGCCGGGAAGGCCGACGGCGGAACGCTGGACGCCAACCGGTCCCATCTGACGACAATCCGGCCGCGGTCAGGCTTTTTCGACCTCGGCTAGTCTGTCAACGATCGCTGCAGCACCTTTGAAAGCGGCGCTTGCCTTCTGGAAATCGCCGGCTTGCCCAGCTTCTAGGAACCGGCCATACACCCCGCCCTCACTCGGCGAGGTTTCGGCGACATACTGAAACGAACCTTTTACTTCGTCCTTCGCATCGCGCACGCTTTTTGTAATCGCCGCGACCGAGATTACGGGCACCTCAATTTTTTTCACCTCACCGGATAGCGTTTCGAAACCCAGTTCGCCCAATTTGGCGCGCGCTGCTCGAAAATCCGAGTGAAGTACCTTATTGCGAAGCTGACGGCACAGTCGCAAAGTTTCCTTGTCTTCAGCGGACAGGAACCCATCGAAATGGCGCGTTATCTCGCCCTCGATGTCCTCAAGGTTTTTTTGATGCGCATCCTGCTGCAGGGCCGGTACCCTCCCTGCCAGCAAGCGCAACTTGAGTTCCACGATCGCCCCATCCGCGGCAGCGGCCTTGAATGGTTCTAAGAACATTAAGATCGCAAATGATTGCAAAGTAGGGCCACGCTCATTCCGGTGTTAGTGGGTGCTTTTTTCCCGGCGATCCCGCAATCAAAGCTTAATTTTTTTGCAAGCGCTCGTGTTCGGTGTGGTAGGGCATGGCGTTGCACCGAACGTTCTCAGCAAATCGCCGGCGACGGTCGCGGCCTTCGGCGAAAAATAATAAATGTGCTCGCCGGCCGTGGTGTTGCCGTGGAATACCTCGACGTTTTTGGGTACGCCAGCCGCCATGAATTTTGAGGCGAACTTGTTAATGAGCGCGCTAGCGCTCATGTCTTTAACATCGTCGCCGCCGCCAATAATGACTTGATGCCACGGCTCAGCTTTTAGCGCATCGAGGTCCTTCTGCCGGATATACAAACGACCGTAGCCGTCGAAGTTATCGGGATCAGCGATTGCCAGTGTGATCGCGTCCAACAATTCGCCACGGTGCCGCTCAAAGGTTTTCAGGAAGGCGTCATCGGGAACGTTTTCTGAATGCCCGTCGAGATCTTCGAGGACTTCCCGCGATATAAAAACCGTAACGCCTTTCCCCTGCCACTCGATGGTGAAAGGTAGCCCTTCCCATTTCTGCATTGTGGTAGGTCGGCGAATGATGTTGGGCCAACTTGCAACCAGGCGAACTCCGGGGCCACCGTCTGGACCACCTCCGACAAAGGCAACGCCCCCGTTGTGTAAAGCGCGGCGGACATTTGCGGCTGCGCCTGTATCGGGAGCGCGCTTCTCGCTTTCCATATCACGAACGGTACTCAGGCCCACTTCAGCCTCTTTGGATAGTTGTTCCTGCGACCAATCCAGGAGTGCGCGACCAGCCCTTATTTGGGCGGGAATTATTAGCGAGTTGTTCATTTAAACCCATATAGGAAGACGATTTAAATTCTATAATACACCGAAAATAGTTTATATCAACAGTTATAAAGGGTGGCGTCCGCCCCGTGCAACGCAATGCTCGCCCCCTTCGCACCCAATTTATACGCAAAAACCATTGCTTTTTGTCGAGTTTTGCATATGATCCGGTTATGACTTCCCTCGCACAATTCGTCGATGACCGGCTGGTCCATGGCCGCGCCTACTTCTCCCGCGAAGAGGCGCAGGCTGCGCTCGGCCTGAAACCCGACGCCCTCGCCGCCGCCCTCACCCGGCTGATCAAGAAACAGCGGCTGGCGAACCCCCGGCATGGCTTCTATCTGATCCTGCGGCCTGAAGACCAGGTGGCCGGCGCACCCGATCCGGTGCGTTGGATCGACCCGCTGATGAAATACCAGCGCTTCGACTACCGCATCTCCCTGCTGCGGGCAGCGGCCTTCCATGGCTCATCGCATCAGGCGGCGATGGTTTTTCAGGTGGTCGTGCCCAAGCAATTGCGCAACTTCGAAATCGGCCGCCATCGCCTCCAGTTTCTCTACCAGGCGTCGGAGGCGTTCGCTCAGGTGAACCAGCCCGATCAGCTTGACCAGATCAAGAGCGAGACCGGCTTCGCCCAGGTGGCCGGTGTCGAGCTGACCCTACTGGATTGCGCGCGCTACTTTCACAAGGCGGCCGGCATCAACGGCGTCGCACAAATCGCCAAAGACATCGGCGCCAAGGCCGATCCGCACAAGCTCGCCAAACTCGCCTCAGCCTACGAGAACTCGTCCGTGCGCCGGCTCGGCTACCTGCTCGACCGCGCCGGGCATGCCCGGCAGGCCAGCGCGCTGGAACCCTTCGTCAAAAAAGCCAAGACCGCGCTGCCGCTCGACCCCGCCGTCAAGCCGCTCATTGCGTCGCTGGCCCACGCCCAGCAGAAGGTTGCCAAGTGGAAGCTGGTCATCAATGAGCCAGTGGAGATCGACTTTTGATTCCCGGCGCGAATATCCAGGCCTGGCGCGCGAAAGCGCCCTGGCCCGACGCGCGGCAGGTCGAGCAGGATCTGATCATCTGCCGCGCGCTGTGCGACCTGTTCAATGCGCCAGCATTGAAAGGCAAAGTCGCCTTCCGCGGCGGCACCGCCCTTCACAAGCTGTTGTTCAAGCAGCCACTGCGCTATTCGGAAGACATCGACCTGGTGCAGACCGAGGCGGAACCCATCGGCGCCACAGTCGATGCGATCCGCGACGCCCTGTCCTGGCTCGGCAAGTGCAACCGGGCGCAGGCCGGACATTCGATCCATTTGGTATTCAAGTTCACGCCCGAGGCCGACGCGCAGGCGACGCTGAAACTCAAGGTCGAAATCAACACGCGCGAGCATTCGCCCCTGTTCGGCATCCAGCCCTACCCCTTCGCCGTGAACAACGACTGGTATCAGGGCAAGACCGAAATCGCCTCCTTCACGCCCGAAGAATTGTTCGGCACCAAGCTGCGCGCGCTGCTACAGCGGCGCAAGAACCGCGACCTGTTCGATCTGCATCATGGCCTCGAACAGCTCGCGCTGAATACGGGCAAGCTCCTCGCCTGTTTCGAGCATTACCTGGCGCTGGAAGGCAAACCCATCACCCGCGCCGTCGCCGAGCAGCGCATGCTGGAAAAGCTCACGCGCAGCCTGACCGAAGACATCGGGCCGTTGCTTCCCGCCGGCGTCCGCTTCAATGACGATGACGCCCTGCGGGCCTTCGAGCGCGTATGGACGCAACTGATTGTCCGTATTCCGGGCGAGACGTGGAAGCTCACGGACAAGGCCATCGAGGAACTGCGCGAAAAGAAATATCCGGGACTACTGCGCGATAGCTAGCAACGCTCGCACTTCGTTCGCTATCACTCTGTGAAGTATCATCTGACCTGCTTCGTGGGTAAAATCATTACGTGTGAAATGATTCATCAGATAACCAAGTGGCAATTACGGATATGGGCCAGTCCCAGCGGAAAACTAAGGAGTACATGACGTGGGCAAGCTGCCCGTCATCCGGTTTTTGCGGCCGAATAACCTAACCCCGGCCTAACCCCGCAATAAAAAAGGAGTTGGGCTGTTCGCCCAACTCCTTGATTTTATTGGTAGGCGCGATTGGACTCGAACCAACGACCCCCACCATGTCAAGGTGGTGCTCTAACCAGCTGAGCTACGCGCCTAAAAAAAGGAACGGTATTGTAGCACGCACCGGGAACGGGACCGAGTACCACCGTAACAAAGTCGTCATGGGCGATTCACATACGTGTCACGAGCGGCTGGTCAAATGCGTGTCAATTCATAGACGCGCCGCACAATCGCCACCTTGACGATCGAGACAAACACAGTAAATCACTACCGCACGATATGGATCTCCGATGTCCACCTGGGCACCGCGGGATGCAAGGCAAAATTCCTCCTCGATTTCCTGAAGTTCAACGAGTCCGACACGCTGTATCTGGTCGGCGACATCATCGACGGCTGGCAGCTGCGCAAGGGCTGGAACTGGCGTCAGTCACACAATGACGTGGTCCAGAAAGTCCTGCGCAAGGCGCGCAAGGGCACGCGCGTCATCTATGTCCCGGGTAACCACGACGAGTTCGCGCGCGACTACGTAAACCATCATTTCGGCGGTATCGAGGTCCTCTACGAAGCGACCCACGTCACCGCGCAGGGCAAGCGCCTTTTGATCACCCACGGCGACCTCTTCGATGGCGTGATCGCCCAGGCCAAGTGGCTCGCCTACCTCGGTGACAGCCTCTACACCTTCGTATTGGCGCTGAATCACTGGGTCAATCGCGCCCGCGTGCGCATGGGATTCGAATACTGGTCGCTCTCGCAGTACTTAAAGCACAAGGTCAAGAACGCCGTCAGTTTCATCACCTCATTCGAGAACGCGCTGATCCAGGAGGCGCGCCGGCGCGGCTTCGATGGGGTGGTCTGTGGTCACATTCACAAGGCCGAGATCCGCGAGATTGACGGGCTGCTCTATTGCAATGACGGCGACTGGGTCGAGAGCCTGACCGCCCTCGTCGAAACCCAGCAGGGTGAACTGCGCATCGTTGAGTGGACCGTGATGCGCGATACCGAAGATGAGCGGGTGGATGAAGCCGCCCTTGCAACCTAGGAGAGCGCGATGAAGATCATGATAGTCACCGATGCCTGGGACCCGCAGGTCAATGGCGTGGTGCGCACCCTGAAGTCGACACGCCGCGAACTCGAGCGCATGGGCAACGAAGTCGACGTGTTGAGCCCGCTTGAGTTCCGCACCATCCCCTGCCCCACCTATCCCGAAATTCGCCTGTCGCTGTTTCCGGGAGGCCGCGTGCGTCAGCGCATCCGCGAGGCGGCACCCGATGCCTTGCACATCGCCACCGAAGGGCCGCTGGGCCTCTCGGCGCGCAGCTTTGCCATCCGCGCCGGCATTCCCTTCACCACCGCCTATCACACGCGCTTTCCCGAGTACGTCAAGGCACGCTTTGCAATCCCGCTTGCGGTCACCTACGCCTTCCTGCGCTTTTTCCATGGTCGCTCGGAGGCGGTGCTGGTACCGACCAGGGTCGTCAAGGCCGACCTCGAGAAATACGGTTTTGAGCCGCGTCGGGTGGTGCTCTGGTCGCGCGGCGTCGACACCGAGATTTTCAAGCCCGGTGAGAAATTCCCCAACGAATTGCGCCCGCCGATTTTCCTGTATGTCGGCCGCGTCGCCGTGGAAAAGAACATCCAGACCTTTCTGGATCTCGATCTGCCAGGCTCCAAGTGGGTCGCCGGCGAGGGGCCGCTGCTGGAATCGCTGCGCAAGAAGTACCCCGAGGTCCGCTTTACCGGGGTGCTCGACCAGCTGCAACTCGCCTCGCTCTACAACGCTGCGGATGTCTTCGTTTTTCCGAGCCGCACCGATACCTTCGGTCTGGTGCTGCTCGAAGCAATGGCCTGCGGTTGCCCGGTAGCGGCGTATCCGGTCACAGGCCCGATCGACGTGATTGGTGATTCACCGGCCGGGGCACTGCGCGAGGATTTGCGCGAAGCCGCGCTCGCGGCCTTGAAGATCGACCGCCGCCTGCCGCGCGAGCATGCCGAGAAGTTCTCCTGGGAAGCGTGTTCGCGGCAATTTGCCGAATACCTTCGGCCGATCGACAGCGCAGTATCATTGGCTCGCGATGAACCATCCCGGTCGACCACCTGAGAACAAGGACGCCGAGAGCCCCTACAAGAGTGAAGGCGGCTTTCGACGGGTCCTCAATGCGCTGCGCTACTCCGGACGCGGGCTGGCGCTCGCCTGGCGGGTCGAGAGTGCCTTTCGCCAGGAGCTGGCTCTCGCCTGCATCCTCGTGCCAACGGCCTTCCTGCTGCCCCTTGGCGTGCTCGAAAAACTCGGTCTGATCGGCTCGACCATGCTGGTCCTGATGATCGAGCTGCTCAATTCGAGCGTGGAGGCCGCCATCGATCGCATTTCACTGGATCACCATCGCCTGTCCGGACGCGCCAAGGACTTTGGCAGCGCCGCGGTCTTCATCGCCCTGCTGTTCTGCGGACTGTCGTGGCTGCTGATCGCGGGTCCCCTTTTGGTTCTCGCGCTCTCCCATCCCGCATGAATCTTTTGCTCTGGCGCCACGCCGAGGCCGTCGATGGATCGCCCGATCTCGAGCGCGCCCTGACAGTGCGCGGTCGCAACCAGGCCCAGCGTATCGCGGCGTGGCTCGCGCCGCTGCTCGATGAGGATGCGCGCATCCTCGCCAGTCCAGCTAAGCGAACCCGCGAAACCGCAGACTGCCTCGAGCGGCCGTTTCGCGTCGAGGGCGCCATCGCGCCCGGCGCCGAGCCCGAGGCAATCCTCGAAGTCGTGAGTAGCGAATCACGCTCGCTGCCGGCCGACGGTACCCTGGTTCTGGTCGGGCACCAGCCATGGATCGGCGAGACGGCAGCGCTTCTGATCTCGGGGCTGCCCAGTCCCTGGAGCGTACGCAAGGCAGCCCTCTGGTGGCTGGTGCAACGCGCCCGGGCGGGCACAATCCAGTGGACAATTCGGGCGGTACGGGACGCGGAACACCCCTAGGAGTGACGGAACCAAATTTGCGACAAGTCATCAAAGGTTCATAATTGCGTAATGGGCATGTAGTTTTCTATTCATAAACTTGTCCGAGCACCGTCAAGGAAGGGAAACGAATATGTACGCTGAGCATCGGGATCTCCTCAAACCGGGCGCTGATCAGCTACCTCTGCACCAGACGCTGCCAGCCCTCTCCCCGCATTTCTCGGCCTGCATCACGCGCGCTCCCGAGGAAATCCGCGAAGCCCAGGCGCTGCGTTACAAGGTGTTCTCCCAGGAGATGGGAGCGCATCTGGCGACGTCCGAAGCCGGCATCGACGTCGACATCTACGACGCCTACTGCGATCACCTGATCGTGCGCGACAAGGCTTCTCTCAAGGTGGTCGGGACCTATCGCATCCTGCCACCCCACGCGGCCAAGCAGCTGGGCTATTACTCGGATACCGAATTCTTCACCACGCGCTTGAATAACCTGAAGCCCATGCTCTGCGAGTTCGGGCGCTCCTGCGTTCATCCGGACTATCGCAGCGGACCGGTCATCATGCAGCTGTGGGCAGCGCTTGCCCAGTACATGTTGTCCAACGGCTATGAGCACGTGATCGGCTGTGCCAGCATCAGCATGCGTGATGGCGGCCATCAGGCGGCATCGCTGTTCAATCAGCTCAAGGCAAACCATCTGGCGCCGCCCGAATACCAGGTGTTTCCGCACAACCCGCTGCCGCTGCACAAGCTGCACAACACGCTGACCGTCGAAGCGCCGCCCCTGATCAAGGGCTATCTGCGCGTGGGTGCCAAGATCTGCGGCGACCCGGCCTGGGATCCGGATTTCAACTCGGCGGACTTCCTGATGCTTTTGTCGATGTCGCGCATGAATCCGCGCTATGCGCGCCACTTCGGCGTGCAGCTGCCTGCGGCGAACCAGCGGTGAGACGCTTTTTTGCAAGAATTCTGGGGCGTCGCAGCCCGCCCGCCACGGCCAAGGCGCCGGCGCGGCGGCGCTTTAATCCGCTCGCCGTACTAGACGAGTTCGACCGAAAGCCCGATCTTTCCCCATTCTAGGCACTCCTGACGCAGGCTGAATTCGGTCAGGGGATGGCCGGTCAGCCACTGGGCGTCGGCGTGCAGGGCATAGCCCTTGTCGCTTGCCGCGATATGCAGTTCCGGTTCGGGCATGTCGGCGCGCCGCCGGTAAATCAGCACCGCAACGCGTAGCGCCAGCACGGCCAGCCAGTCGTTCGGACCGGTCAGCTGTCCCGATAGCTTGGTCAGCTTGCCATTGTGTCCGAGCACAATCGCCGCGAGCTTGATCTGATCCATCTTCGAGAAGCCCGGCATGTCTGCGTTCGAGAGAATATAGGCCGAGTGCTTGTGATAGCCCGAGTGGGCAATCGAGAGGCCGATCTCGTGCAGCGAGGCGGCCCAGCCCAGCACGCGTGAGATCGCCTCGAGTTCTTCCTCGCTACCTTGCGCCGCCTGACCCAGGAGGTGCTGGGCGAGCGCGCCAACGCGGCGCGCCTGGGTGCGATCGACGCCGTAGCGCTGCATGAACTGCTCGATGGTGACGTCGCGCATGTCCTGGCGCTGGCTGCGACCGAGCAGATCGTAGAGCACGCCCTGGCGCAGGGCGCCTTCGGCCACCTGCATGGTTTCAAGACCGAGCACGGTGAAGACCGCCGACATGATTGCGAGACCACCCGAAAATACCGGCACGCGGTCGGCTTTTAGCGCTTCGAGTTTTAAGCGATTCGAATTGCCTGCGCGCAGCAGCGCCTCGCGCAGGCGCTCAAGGCCGGCACGGGTGATCACCCCGTCCGAGTAGCCGTTTGACTCAAGAATCTCGCCAAGCGCCTTGGCGGTACCGGACGAGCCGACGGCCGTCTCCCAGCCACTGGCGATGTAGTCGCGCGCGATCACTTCAACTTCCTTTTGCGCCGCAAGCTCGGCCTGCTTTAGGGTATAGCGATCGACTTCCCCACCGGGAAAGTAGCGCAGGCTGTAGGACACGCAGCCCATGAAGAGCGACTCCATCAGGCGCGGTTCGTGCCCCTGGCCGATGATGAATTCGGTCGATCCGCCGCCGATGTCGACGACCAGCATCTGGCCGTTCTGGGGTGGAAAGGTGTGTGAGACGCCGCTATAGATCAGGCGCGCTTCTTCGCGACCGGCAATGACTTCGATCGGAAATCCCAGCGCCGCCTCGGCAGTCTGCAGAAAATCGCGGGCGTTCTTGGCAACCCGCAGGGTATTGGTCGCAACCGCGCGCACCTGATCGGGGGCAAACGAGCGCAGCCGCTCGCCAAAGCGCTGCAGCACCGCCAGCGCCCGCTGCTGCGACGCCGCATCAAGGCGCTTCTCGCGCGTCAACCCGGAGGCCAGACGCACCGTTTCTTTGAGACTGTCGAGTGGGTAGACCTGTGAGCCCGTGGGGGTCTCTGCGACTCGGCCGATCAGCAATCGGAAGCTGTTCGATCCTATGTCTACGGCGGCCAGCAAGCGTTGTCCGGGCATGATGTTCTGGGCCGATTGTAAGCATGGGATATTACAGAAATATGTCTGACATAATGAAAAACGCTTGAAAATTAATGATCTAGAGGTTAAATATGGATCTTCATCGATCCATTTTGCCGCAAGCTGACGTGCTACTGACCGACCGGGCTGGCCCGCAACAGAAGTTTCTCAATCGCGAATTAGGCATTCTGGCCTTCAACGAGCGGGTGCTCTCCCAGGCCGAAAACCTCGGCACTCCCCTGCTCGAGCGCCTGCGCTTTCTGTGTATTACGAGTAGCAATCTGGACGAGTTCTTTGAGATCCGAGTCGCCGGAATCAAGGAGCAGCTCCTGCAGCACTCGGCATTTCATGGCGAGGACGGGCTGTCGGTTGGCGAAACCTACGAAGAGGTCTCCGAGCTCGCCCATGCGCTCGTCGCGCGCCAATATGAACTGCTTAACAACGGCATCCTGCCGGCGCTGCGTGAAGAAGGCGTGCACCTGCACCTGGTGTCCGCCTGGACCGATTCGATCGAGAAGTGGGCGCGCGATTATTTCGCCCGTGAGATCCTGCCGGTTTTAACACCCATCGGGCTCGATCCTGCCCACCCCTTCCCGCGCGTGCTCAACAAGAGCCTGAATTTCGCGGTCGAGCTGTCCGGGCCCGATGCCTTCGGGCGTAACTCGGGCATTGCCATCGTCCAGGCGCCACGCGCCCTGCCGCGCCTGATTCGCATGCCCGACGGACTGTCCGAATATCCCTATAGCTTTGTGATGCTCACGTCCATCATGCAGGCCTGCGTTGCCGATCTCTTCCCGGGGATGGTGGTAACGGGCGTGCACCAGTTCCGCATCACGCGCAACAGTGACCTCTTTGTCGACGACGAGGAAATCACCAATCTGCGCGTGGCGCTGCAGGGCGAGTTGCCACAGCGCCACTTCGGCGATGCCGTGCGCCTCGAGATTTCCGAGGGCTGCTCGGAGACCATCGTGCAACTCCTGCGTCGCGAGTTCGCGCTCGAGACACGCGACGTCTACCGGGTCATGGGTCCGGTCAATCTGGTGCGCCTGATGCAGCTGCCCGATCTGGTCGATCGTCCCGACCTCAAATATCCGCCCTTCACCCCGGGGCTGCCCGCCGAACTCGAGAAGGCGCAGCTAAAGCAGAGCGACCTGTTCAAGCTGATTGCCAAGCAGGACGTCCTCTTGCACCACCCCTTCCAGTCCTTTAATCCGGTGCTCGATTTTCTGCGCAGCGCAGCGAGCGATCCGCAGGTGGTCGCAATCAAGCAGACCATCTACCGTACCGGCACGGATTCGGCGCTCATGGAAGCGCTGCTGGCGGCTGCGCGCAGCGGCAAGGAAGTAACCGTGGTGGTCGAGCTGATGGCGCGCTTTGACGAGGAAATCAATATCAACTGGGCCGCCCGCTTGGAACAGGTCGGCGCCCACGTCGTCTACGGCGTAGTCGGACACAAGACCCACGCCAAGATGTCCCTCGTGGTGCGGCGCGAGACTTCGCGCAATGGCGCGACGCGCCTAAAGCGCTACGCCCACCTCGGTACCGGAAACTATCATGCGCGCACGGCGCGCCTCTATACGGACTTTGGCCTGTTTACCGCCGACGAGGAAATGTGCAGCGATGTGCATGAAGTGTTTCAGCAGCTGACCGGCCTTGGCAGTGCCAAGAAACTCGGGGCCCTGTGGCAGTCTCCCTTCACCCTGCACGGCAACATGATCTCGGCGATCCGTCGCGAGGCGCGCAATGCGCGCGCGGGCAAGAAGGGCCACATCATCGCCAAGATGAACGCGCTGCTTGAGCCCGAGATCATCAAGGAACTCTACGCGGCCAATCAGGCCGGCGTGAAGATCGATCTGATCGTGCGCGGCGTGTGCGCCTTGCGTCCCGGGGTGGTCGGGCTGTCGGAGAACATCACGGTGCGCTCGATCGTTGGACGCTTTTTGGAGCACAGCCGCATCTTCTACTTCCAGAACGGCGGCGCGCGCGACGTCTATCTGTCGTCGGCGGACTGGATGGATCGCAATTTCTTTCGCCGTGTCGAGATCTGCTTTCCGGTGCGCGACGCCCGCCTCAAAAAGCGCGTGATCCAGGAAGGCCTTGAGATGCATCTCAAGGACAATCAACTGGCCTGGGAAATGCTGCCCGATGGCTCCTACATGAAGCGTCGCTCGCGCGCCAAGCCCTTTGCCTGCCAGAGCGAACTGGCGCACCTTCTGGCCGGCTAGTTGGGCTGCAGCCTAGCCGCGGCGCGCCTCGGTGACACCGGCCACGTGCGCGATCTGGCTGATTGCCAGGGCGAGCTTGTCCGCGTCCTGCACTTCTGCCGTAAAGCGCATATGCGCAAAACCGCGTCGCGATTCGGTATTGACTCCGACCACGTTGATTTTCTCGCGCGAGAAAACTTCCGAGATATCGCGCAATAGCCCCTGGCGATCGATCGCCACGATCTTGACGTCGACCGGATAAACCGCCTCCGGGTGCATGCCCCAGGCCGTGTCGATGACGCGCTCGGGATGACGCTGGCGCATCGTCGAGAAATTGCTGCAATCGGCGCGGTGGATCGAGACCCCCTTGCCGCGCGTAACAAAGCCGACGATCGCGTCCGGCGGCGCCGGCTTGCAGCACTTGGCAAGCTGGGTGAGCAATGCGTCCACGCCGACAACCAATACGCCGCTTGAGCCCTGATTGATGGTCGCAGGGCGCGGCTTGCGTGCCAGGGTTTCGGCTTCGAGCGCCTCGAGCGGGCCGCGCGCACCGGACACCACGGTCTCGATATTGCGCAGACTGAATTCGTCCTTGGCAACGGCAACGAACAATTCTTCGGTGCGCGCGAATCCCAGTCGCTGGGCGAGATCATCGAGATTGACCGAGGTCTTGCCTTCGCGCTGCAGGGTTTTTTCTACCAGCGCGCGACCGGCGGCACTGGTCTCGGCCAGTTCCAACGAATTGAACCACTGGCGCACCTTGGCGCGGGCACGCGGACTCTTCAGGAAACCGAGTTGGGGATTGAGCCAGTCGCGCGAGGGTCCAAAGCCGCTCGCGCCGGCTTTGGCAACGATCACCTCGACCGTCTGGCCGTTACGCAATGGCGTATTCAAGGGGACCATGGCATTGTCGACGCGCGCGCCGCGGCAGCGATGACCAAGGTCGGTGTGCAGGTGGTAGGCGAAGTCGACGGGCGTTGCGCCGGTCGGCAACTCGATCACGCGTGCCTGGGGCGTCAGGACATAAATGCACTCATCGAGGATCGCCGATGGCGCAATCTGCAGCGCCGACTCGGGGCGTGCCTCGCTCTCCGCGGCCGCGACCGAACCGGTCATTTCGGCCTTCCACGCGAGCAGCTGGCGCAGCCACGCTATGCGCTCGTCATAGCGGTTGTGGCCGGCCCCGCCATTGCGCGTTTCCTTGTAGCGCCAGTGCGCGGCCACGCCGTATTCGGCAAAGCGGTGCATGGCGCGGGTGCGCACCTGGACTTCGAAGGGGCGCTGTTGCCTGTCGCGCACGACAGTATGTAGCGAGCTGTAGCCATTGGCCTTGGGGCGCGCGATGTAGTCATCGAACACCTCCGGCAGCGGCGCCCAGTGGCCATGGATGATCGAGAGCGCCGCATAGCAGGTCTTCTCGTCGTCGACGATCACGCGCAAGCCGCGCACATCGTAGAGATTCTCGAAGTCGACGCTCTTGCTGCGCATCTTGTTGGCGATCGAATAGATGTGCTTGGGTCGTCCGGTTACCTCGGCCGTGATCCCGGCTGCCTCGAGCATGTGGCCAAGCTCGATGATGGTGTCGCGGATGAAGGCCTCGCGCTCGACGCGCTTCTCATCGAGCTGGCGTGCGATGCACTTGTAGGCCTCGGGTTCGGTAAAGCGAAAAGCCAGATCCTCGAGCTCCCACTTGATCTGCCACACGCCAAGGCGATTGGCCAGCGGTGCGTACACCTCGAGCGACTCGCGCGCCAATTCCGGAGGAACCGGCAGCTTGGTGATCGCAAAATGCCGCAGGGTCTGTAGCCTCGATGCGAGCCGCACCAGCACCACGCGCACGTCAGTGGCAAATGCCAGCAGCATCTTGCGCAGGGTTTCGATCTGACGCTCGATTTCGCGCGGGTCGCGCGCGCGATTGCTCTGCGCGTCCGAGCGCCGTGTCATCTCGCCGATGCGCGTGAGTTCACGCACCCCGAGTGCGATCGGCGCGACCGTGGGCCCGAAACCTTCGGTGAGCTGCTCTTCCGGTTTGGCGAGCAGATCCGCAGCACCAAACAGCAGCCCCGCCGCGCGTGCCGCCGCGTCAGCGCGTATCGAGTCAAGGATCGCGGCTATGCCCAGAGCGTGCGTGGCCATCAACTCGCCGGTGGGCAGATGTGACTGGCCATAGAGCGTTTGCGCGAATTCCCAGGCGTGGCGCACCGCCAGCGCATCGGCTTCGTCGAAATGCGCCAAGAGCGGGCGCAACGGATCATCATGCGCAGCCACGATCGGCGCGGCAAATGGCGCCGCCGGAAACGCCGCAGGAGAAGTGGTGATCGGCGTCATGCGAGAATTATAGGGGACTCGGACTCAGGTTTTAATGCGATGAAGGAATTTGCCCGGTCGCTTTTTGCATGGCTGCGGCGCGAGCCGCCGGCCCCGATCGTGGCGCTCGATGATCCCGAGTGGATGGCGGTGCGCGCAAGTCATGAGTTCCTAGAAGCACTTAGCGTGCCTGAACAGGAAGCTCTGTTGACATTGTGCAGCGCACTCCTGGCACGCCTCGCGGTCACCGGCGCCGGCGGGCTCGAAGTCGATGCGCGCATGAGGCTCTCGATCGCGGCACAGGCCTGCCTGCCGGTGCTCGAGCTGGGTCTGGCGGCCTATCCGCCCTTCTCCGAGATCATCGTCTACCCCGGTGAATTCATGGTCACGCGCGATGAAGTTGACGAGGCCGGTGTCGTGCATACCTGGAGCGAAGGCATTTCCGGCGAGTCCTGGGATGGCGGCCCGATCGTGCTGTCCTGGGAAGCGGCCAGCGGCGCGCTCGACGAGTCCAACGCATTCAATGTCGTCATCCATGAATTTGCCCACAAACTCGACATGGCAAATGGCGCGCTTGACGGCATCCCGCGCTTATCCGAGAGGCGCATGGGTGAGATCGATGAGCCAGTCTGGTGCGAAATTCTCGACGATGCACTGGCGCGGTTCACCGCCGCGCTCGATGCGCTCGAGGCCTCGTTCCCGCCTGATCTGGACCCCGAGTCCGAGGCGGCGCGCGCGCTGTACGCACAGCTACCCATGGATGCCTATGCAGCAACTGACGAGGCAGAATTTTTTTCGGTAGTTGCCGAGACTTTTTTTGTTGCGCCGCAGCGCATTGGCAGTGAATATCCCGAGCTCTACGCGATGCTGGTGCGTTACTTCGGCCAGGACCCGGAAGAGCGCCTTAATCGAACCAGATCCGAAAACCACCGCGCGGGGTGAGCTGGATGTTCGGGGGCTTGTGACCGACGAGCACGCGAATGGCAGCAAAACCGCCGCCGGCCAATAAAAATGCACCGGTCGACAGGGCGAGCGCAATCTTGCTAAAGGGCTCGGGGTCGAGAATGGCAGCGAGGAGCAGATAGGCGCCAGCCGCGCCGACTCCGAGAGCGACGAGCACCGCGCTCCACTCGCGCCTGGAAAGTTTCGCCTTGCGACCCATATCGAGCAGCGTGTCCTCCAGCGGATCCACACCGAGCTGCGCGTCGTCGACCAACTCAACCGTCGTGCGAGTGGCATAGGCACGCGCCAGTGACCGCACCCAGCCTGGCGTGCTGGTGAGTATCGACAGTGCGTTAACGGGTTCGTCAGACTGGGACATGGACTCGACAATGGCGGGGATCCGCGAGTCTCCTAGATTACGCCCAATCGCGCCGGGTCGGTCTATGAGGTCGATGTAAACGCGCGAGGCGAAAAGCAAAGCCAGAGATAGCTAAGGCCGGGGACCGCGCAGAGCATCATTGCCGTGAGATACCGCCACCAGTTGCCGTGGCTTCCCGGGAGATCATGCAGTACCACGATCGCACCGAAAGTAAGGACAGTGCCGCACAGCGCCCTCACCACGCGCTGGGTGCGCGGCAGACGCGACGAAATCACCATCGGCAGCCACGCGGGAGCAAGCAGCAGAAACACGAACGCAAATGTGAGAAGCGCCTGGAATGCTCCTCCCCATCCGGGCAGACGCAGGAGCGTCGCGGCGCGCCCGAATAGCCCCTCATAGGTGATGATTGCTGAAAGGACGGCAGACCCGCCGAGCATAAGGATCCGTGCAAGCCCGAACGCGCGTGACGGACGCCCTGCCGATCTCGCGTGCGGCGTTTCGAGCTCGCTGGCGGGTGCAAGATACGGGCTGTCCACTTCACTGGATATCAGCTACGCTGCGCCGCCACCGCCATGATTTCGACGAGCAAATCATCTTTCGCGAGACGTGCCTCCACGGTTGCCCGTGGTGGCGTATGACCCGGTGCGACCCAGGCGTCCCAGACCGCGTTCATCTGGCCAAACAGGCGCATGTCGCGCACAAAAATCGTCACCGACAGGAGCAAGGTCTTGTCGCTATTGGCCTCGCCAAGCAGGCGATCGATGTGTCCGAGTACTTCGCGCGTCTGGCCGGCCATGTCGGCGCTGGTGTCGTCGGCGATCTGGCCGGCCAGATACACCACTTTCTGATGGATCGCCACCTCGGATAGGCGCGCACCGACATGCAGGCGCTGCACGCCTGAATCCGCACTCACGAAGCCAGCCCCGCCAGAAGGAATTTTCTGGCGATTGCGATTTGATCCTCATGCAGGAATGTCGGCGCATGACCGACTCCCGCGATGGTCACCAGTTCGGCCTTGGGACCGCGCTGCGCCATGTCTTCGTGCGTCTGTCTGGTCAGAAGATCCGAGAGCTCACCGCGCACGGCGAGCGTCGGGCAGCGGATCGCCTCATAAACCGGCCAGACATTGATATCGGCGCCTGCCGGATCGCGCTCGAATTGCTGCTGGAAGGGCACCGCGATCTTTGGGTCGTAGTGCAGAATCCAGTGACCATCCTCGCGCTGGCGCAGTACGACTTCTGCAAAGAACTTCCACTGCGCCTCACTGTGCGGACCGAAGGTCACGGAGAGCATGCGCACATATTTCTCGGCCTCATCGAAACTTGCAAACGAGACCGGTTGCCCGACGTAGCTTGCTATGCGCTGGATCGATTCCTTGGTAAGGATGGGACCGACATCGTTGAGAATAAGACGCTCGATCGGACTGTCAGGCAGCGATGCCAGGCCCATGCCGATCAGACCCCCCATCGAGGTGCCGAACCAGTGCAGGTGGTCTGGATTCAGGCGCGCGATGAGCGTCACCATGTCGGCCACGTAATTGGGCACCAGATAGTTCGCAGGATTCTTTAACCAGTCGGAGGCGCCGCGTCCGACCACATCCACCGAGACCACCCGGTAGCGATCACACAGGGCCTCTGCGACCAGCTGGAAGTCGCGCGCCGCGCGCGTCAGACCATGAGCACATACCAGCACATTGCCATTGGCCGGATCGCCCCATTCGAGATAGGCCATTTTATGCAGGCCCGTGGGACTCAAGCACTGCACGAAATTCTGGCGCGGCGTGTGGCTCATGATGCGGCTCGCTTCGTCGTAAGATTTCTAGAGGAGCTGTTCCTTGCGCCCGGCCTGGTCGGCGAGCGTCTGGAATCCGGCGCGCGGCTGGGTCTCGTTTTCACCGAGAAGGTCCGCAGGAGGCGTGGCGCGTACCGGCTCGGCCGGTGGATCCTCGTCCTGGTGCACCGGTGCGACGGTCGGCTCCCAGATCGGATCGGGAATTTCCGAGAAGACCTGTTTTAAGCGCTGCCCCCAGGTCTCATGAATCATGCGGAAATACTCGTTACGCGTATCGATGGTTGCAAAGCGCGTCACCCGCAGGGTGTCGACTTCGTAGCACAAGAGATCCATCGGCAGCCCGACCGAGATGTTCGAGCGCAAGGTCGAATCCATCGACACCAGCGCGCACTTGGCGCCTTCATCAAGTGTCGAGCGCGGTGTCACCATGCGGTCGAGCACCGGCTTGCCGTATTTGGCTTCGCCGATCTGCAGATAGGGACTCTCGTCCTGGGCTTCGATGAAATTGCCGGCTGCATAGACCAGAAACAGCCGCATGCGCTCGCCCTTGATCTGGCCGCCAAAGATGAAACTGATATTGAATTCGATGCCAGCTTCTGCCAGCGCTGCGGCATCGCGTGCCCGTACTGCGCGCACGGCGTCACCGATGATTTGCACCGCCTCATACATCGTCGGTACGGTCCAAAGACTCTTGCCACCGGCCTCGTTGTCACGCTCGATGATCTGGCGCACCGTCTGGCTGACGGCAAGATTGCCTGCCGTCATCAGCACCAGCACCCGATCGCCGGGTCGCTCGAAGACCACCATCTTGCGAAAAGTGCTGACCTGATCGACGCCGGCGTTGGTGCGGGAGTCCGCGAGGAACACGAGCCCCTCATCCAGGCGCAGCCCGACGCAGTAGGTCATATGCGGCCCGCGCCCAAAGCGCGCGCCATGGAAATCTCTAGCAAACCAGCACCCGTGTCAAAATGGCCGCCTTTGCGCAGCGGACTCGGTTCGAAGCCGCAAAAAGGTGGCGCAGTGCCATTGTAACGCGCCAGACCGCTGCAGCGCGACACGACAGCGACCGCAAACTCCTGTATCGTGCCGGCCAATTCAAATTTGGAGGTTGTTTCACATGCCGAATCTCTCATTCGTCCATCCATCACCGGATAGTCCCTGGGGGACCTACTTGTCCCAGGTTGACCGCGTGGTGCCCTACCTCGGTCATCTGGCACGCTGGGAAGAGACGCTGCGTCGTCCCAAGCGCACCCTGATCGTGGATGTGCCCATCGAAATGGACGACGGCAGCGTAGCGCATTTCGAAGGCTACCGCGTGCAGCACAGCCTCACGCGCGGTCCCGGCAAGGGCGGTGTGCGTTACCACCCCGATGTAACCCTCGAAGAAGTGATGGCACTGGCGGCCTGGATGACAGTCAAGTGCGCGGCCGTGAATCTGCCTTATGGGGGCGCCAAGGGTGGCATTCGCGTCGAGCCGCGCAACCTGTCGATGAAGGAGCTCGAACGCCTGACGCGCCGCTACACCAGCGAGATCGGTCTGATCATCGGACCGGACAAGGACATCCCGGCGCCGGACGTCAATACCAACGCCCAGATCATGGCGTGGATGATGGATACCTATTCGATGAATGTCGGCTCGACTGCCACCGGAGTCGTGACCGGCAAGCCGATTCCTCTGGGAGGCTCGCTCGGGCGCGTCAAAGCCACCGGTCGCGGCGTGTTTGTGGTCGGGCGCGAAGCAGCCCGGCGTGTTGGTATTAATCTCGATGGC
The DNA here is from genome assembly GCA_903970145.1 of Mycobacteriaceae bacterium. Classification (GTDB taxonomy): domain Bacteria; phylum Pseudomonadota; class Gammaproteobacteria; order Burkholderiales; family Burkholderiaceae_D; genus CAJCHO01. Next base: position 31,639 of record CAJCHO010000110.1, read on the forward strand.
GCGCGCGTTGCGGTACAGGGTTTTGGCAATGTCGGCTCATCGGCCGCTGAACTGTTTACCGGCGCCGGCGCCAAGATCGTCGCGGTGCAGGACCATACCGGCACGGTATACAACCCCAAGGGCCTCGACATGGCCGGGCTGATGTCGGAATTGCACGGTCACGGCGGCATCGGCGGATTCAAGGGCGGCGACAAGATCAAGCCCGAAGAGTTCTGGGACGTCGAGAACGAATTCCTGATCCCTGCTGCCCTCGAAGGCCAGTTGAATACCGAGCGCGCCAAACGCGTCAGGACGCGCGTCGTCCTCGAAGGCGCCAATGGTCCGACGATCCCTGACGGCGACCTCGTGCTTGGCGAGCGCGGCATTCTGGTCGTGCCCGACGTGATCGCCAACGCCGGCGGTGTGACGGTGTCCTATTTCGAGTGGGTGCAGGACTTCAGTTCCTTCTTCTGGACCGAAGACGAAATCAATGTGCGTCTCGATCGCATCATGATCGAGGCATTCAAGCGCATCTGGGAAACCGCCGACCAGCATCGCATTCCGCTGCGCACGGCGGCCTTCGTCGTCGCCTGCACACGCGTGCTTCAGGCACGCGAGGAACGCGGCCTTTATCCCTGAGCGATGCGCGGGCCTGGCGAGGCGCCAGGCTCTAGCTCGTCGGCAGGCAGTACCGACACGGCAACGCTCAAGGTGTGCTCGCCGCCGCCACGGATCACTCCGCGCAGCGGCGCCACATCACCATAGTCGCGACCGACGGCCAGAGTCACATGATCGGCCCGTGGTACCAGATCATTGGTTGGATCGAGATCAATCCAGCCGTCATTAAAGGCGGTATCCGGGCAATACACCGAGGCCCAGGCGTGCGATGCGTCCGCGCCGACCAGGCGTGGCTGGCCCGGAGGTGGCTGGGTCAATAGGTAGCCGCTCACGTAGCGCGCGGCCAGTCCCAAGGAGCGCAGGCAGGCAATCAAGAGATGCGCGAAGTCCTGGCACACGCCGCGGCGCTCGCGAAATACTTCGATCACGGGTGTGTCGACTTCTGTGGTGTCGCTCTCGTAGCTGAAGTCCTCGTGAATCCGATGCATCAGCTCGAGCGCTGCGGCGCGCAGCCCACGCCCGGGGGTGAAGGAGACGAGGGCGTAGTCGCGCAACTCCTTGTGCAGGTCAACGAAGGGTGACGCGAAGCTGAACTCGGTCTCGCGCAACCAGACGACCTTGGCGCTGTAGTGCAGCGCCGTGCGCACCCCTTCCCACTGCGGCCCCGCGACGAAGTCCAGTCCGGCAAAGCGCTCCCTGACCCGCACGCGGCTGCTGCTCTTGACCTTTAAGGAGGTGTGCGGGGAGTAGATCGAGAAAAAAACCCGCGCATTGCCAAATGAATCCCGGTCATTGCTGTGCGAAGAAGGTGCCGGTGTGACCTGGAGCTCAAATTGCTCGACTGACTGGAACGCATCTTCGAGTGGCCGCAGATGGCCGACATGGTGGGCAAGTTCCACCCGCCCCGAATAGGCGTAAGCAGTTTCGTGGGTGACAAACAGATCGAGGCTCTCGCTCATGCGGCTATGCTGCGATCGGCCGCCGCGGCGTGGCTGAAATACTGCCGACCCACTTCATCGGAAAGATTGCGCGCGGCCATCGACAGGCGTGCCGTCAGGGCGAGTAACGTCGAGTAGCGACCGGTGGTGTCACGCGTGCACAATTCCGCGAGATTGGTTCCGAGGCGCACCGCCGGCAGGAGGGCGAGCAGATCGGCGATCGGTCCGCCACCGCTGGCAGGCTCGGCCCCCGGCAGGAGGATCAGTTGCTGGCGCAGCACATCGAGAATGCAGGCCAGCGAGCGCGGATTCTCCTCGTCACACACCACGAGGTCGATCAGGGCGGCGATTTCCTGGCGGCGCTGGTAATGGGCGCGATAGGTGATCGTGCTGTCGAACAGATCGAGGATCAACTCGAACCCCGGTTCGAGCAGCGCCGCACCCTCATCGAAAAGGGTCCAGAGCGTTGAGCTCATCGTCGACAGGCGTTCGAGCTGGCGACCGATGGTCAACAGGCGCCAACCGTCATCGCGCGTCATGCGATCGGTCTGCGCCCCGGTAATGGCCGAGAGCACCACGGCCAGATGCTCGAGGGCGGAAACCGCTTCGACGCTCGGGAAATCCGCACCTGCGGCATGCTCGCCAATGCGCTGCGAGAATTCCTCGCTGGCCGAGAGCACCAGCCGCCAGTGGGTCGGCGACAGGCGGTCACGGATCTGTCCCGCCGCCCGCGCCAGGGCGTACAGGTTAAAGCCCACGCTGTGGGCCGAATCGGCCTCACCGAGCGCAGTCACGAGCTCGCGCTCGAACTCGCGTGGCGCCGTCGCCGGCGTCGCTTCGCTGGCGACAACCAGCCCGCGCTGTGCACACAGACGTCCGAGCGCCTCGAGGAAGGACGGTGGCACATCCTCGTCGCCCGACAGCCAGGACAGCGCGACGCGCGCCAGGCGCACCGCGTTCTCGGCGCGCTCGGCGTAGCGTCCCATCCAGAAGAGGTTCTCGGCGGCGCGCGAGGACACCGGGCGCCGCTTGTGCATCAGGTCTTCGGCATGCAGGCGCTCGGGCAGCATCGAGAAGGAGTCGACCGGACCCGAGGTCATTACCCAGGTGTCCAGACTGCTGCCGCCGCGCTGCATCGACACCACCTGGTCTTCACGACTGCCGATGCGCGTCAGCCCCCCCGGCAGTACCCGCCATGAGCCATTCCCGTCGGCGATCGCAAATACCCGTACCATCGCCGCGCGCGGCACGATCCGGCCGGCAGTCCAGGTCGGCGCCTGGGACAGCGGCACGTAGGCCTGTACCGTGTAATCGGCGGGATTGTCCTCGATGCGCAGCCGCCATGCGTCGAGTTCGGCAGCACTGGCACTGCTGCCGATAAGCGTCTCAAAGCCGGTGCGCGGATAGGTCGGCTTTATCACCAGATCGGCAAGGTAGGGCAGGATCTGGTCGCGCGCCGCGTCCTCGCCACACCACCAGGATGACAGGGACGGCAGGATCAGTTCACTACCGGTCAGGCGGCGCGCAATCGCCGGCAGAAAGCCCGTGATGGCCGGGGACTCCAGGAAGCTTGCGCCCGGTGCATTGGCGATCAGCACATTGCCAGCGCGCATTGCCTGCATGAGACCGGGCACGCCGAGCGTGGAATCCGAGCGCAGCTCGATTGGATCGAGGAAGTCGTCATCGAGCCGGCGCAGCACGCCGTGCACGCGCTCCAGACCATAGAGCGACTTCAGGTAGAGCTTGTCATCGCGCACCGTCAGGTCGCTGCCCTCAACCAGGGGCAGGCCGAGATAGCGGGCCAGATAGGCATGCTCGAAATAGGTTTCGTTATAGGGCCCGGGCGTCAGGAGCACGATGCGCGGCTGGCCAGCGCCGGCCGGGGACAGGCGCGCCAGCATGTCGAGCAGCTGGCGATAACAAAAAGCCAGATGCTGCACCCCGAGTTCGCGAAAGGCGTCGGCAAACAGGCGCGAGACCGTGAGTCGATTCTCGAGCACATAGCCAAGACCGGACGGTGCCTGGATGCGTTGCGAGACCACCCACCAGGCGCCGTCGGGGGCGCGCGCCAGATCGAAGGCGGCGATGTGCAGGTAGACCCCGCCCGGTGGTGCATAGCCCTGCACGGCGCGCAGATAACCGGGGTGCCCGGTGACCAGGGCCGGCGGCAGAAGGCTCTCGTGCAACAGCTCCTGGGCACCATAGACGTCCGCCACGATCGCATTGAGGAGCGCCGCGCGCTGGGCGATCCCGGCCTCGATGCGCTTCCACTGGTTTTCTTCGAGGATGAAGGGAAACAGATCGAGCGACCAGGGGCGTGTCGGACCATCGGTATTGGCGTAGACATTGTAGGTAATGCCGTTCTCGCGAATCTGGCGGGCGAGAACTTCCTGGCGATGATCGAGTTCGGCGAATCCGGGCGAACCGAGCACGTCGAAAAAGCGTTCCCATGAAGGGCGCAAGTGATCCGCATCGCCGCGCATCTCGTCGAAAAAGCCGTTGCGCGGTGGCAGCGCCAGGCGCGCCGCGGTCGCCGCGGCATCACCGGAGAGCTCGGAGTGGAAAAGGGTGTTCGCCACGCGTCCTTCTAGGGGATCGACTCCTGCATCCTAACGTTGGCGCAGATCGAGGGTAAACGGAAACTCGCGACTGCGTGGGGCCGATACGACATCGATTGCACCGGGCGTGTGCTCAACCCCCGAAAAACGGCCGCGCCGGCGGCTTTCCGCCTCGAAGGCGTTTACGGGGAAAGTGGTGTAATTTCTGCCGCCCGGATGAGCCACGTGATAGGCGCACCCGCCCAAGGAGCGCCGATTCCAGGTATCAATGACATCGAACACCAGCGGTGCCTGCACGCCGATTGAAGGATGCAGGGCCGAGTAAGGTGCCCAGGCCTTGTAGCGCACCCCGCCGACATGCTCGCCGACACGGCCGGTTGGCTGCAGTGCCAGGGGCCGGCCATTGACCGTGATGACGTAACGCCCGGGGTTGTAGCCGCTGAGCTTGACTTCGAGACGCTCAAGCGACGAATCCACATAGCGCGCCGTGCCGCCGACACTGCCCTCCTCGCCCAGCACGTGCCAGGGTTCGAGCGCTGCGCGCAGTTCCAGGTGGATGCCGCGCGCGTCCATCTCGCCGTACTTCGGAAAGCGGAATTCGAAATGCGGCGCGAACCAGCTGGCATCAAAGCCCAAACCGCTGGCGCAAAGCTCGCCAAGCACGTCCTCAAAGTCCATCGCGACGAAGGTCGGCAACAAAAAGCGGTCGTGCAGCTCGGTACCCCAGCGCGTCAGATGCGCCCGATAGGGAGTGCGCCAGAAGTGGGCCACCAGCGCGCGCAACAGCAGCTGCTGCACAAGGCTCATGCGGGCATGCGGTGGCATCTCGAAAGCACGCAATTCGAGCAGACCAAGGCGCCCGGTCGGGCCGTCCGGCGAAAACAGCTTGTCGATGCAGAATTCCGTGCGGTGCGTGTTGCCGGTGACATCGACGAGAATGTTGCGCAGCGCCCGATCCACCATCCATGGCGGCACCTGCGTGCCCAGCAGGCCAAGCTGGCGCTCGATCTCGGCGAATGCGATCTCGGCTTCGTAGGTCTGGTCGTTACGCGCTTCATCGATGCGCGGCGCCTGGCTGGTCGGGCCGATGAACATGCCCGAAAAAAGATAGGACAGGCTCGGGTGGTTGTGCCAGTAGGAAATCAGGCTTGCCAAGAGATCCGGTCGGCGCAAGAAGGGACTGTCAGCGGGCGTTGCGCCGCCGAGCACGAAGTGATTACCGCCGCCCGTACCGGTATGACGGCCATCGAGCATGAACTTCTCGCTCGAGAGGCGCGACTCGAAAGCCGCCTGATAGAGAAACTCGCTGTGCTCGACCAGTTCATCCCAGTTGGCAGCCGGATGGATGTTGACTTCGATGACGCCCGGGTCCGGCGTGACCTGCAGGACCTTCAGGCGCGTGTCGCGCGGCGGCGCATAGCCTTCGAGCATCAGCTTGACGCCTCGCACCCGGGCGGCGTTCTCGACTGCCGCCACAATCTCGAGATAGTCCTCGAGCTCCTGCATGGGCGGCATGAAGACATACAGGATGCCGTTGCGCGCCTCGACGCACAGCGCGGTACGCGTGAGCCAGCCGGCCGACTCGAATCGCTGCGGCAGCCGCTCGCTGCTCGTCTCGGCCGCGCCTTCACCGGTCGCAGCGCCGCGCTCGCCGAGCGCCGCGGCAGCGCGCCGCCGCGCCACAGTGCGTTGCTCAAGCTCGAGGTGGGGCGCCTGTTGCAGAGTGGGCTCGACCCGATCCGGCAGTCCCGCGGCGGGGGCGCTCGGGTCACGCGCAAACTGCGTCTCGCGCTCGGTGCTGGCAACCCAGGGTAACGAGTCCAGCGGCAGGCGCCAGCCCATCGGCGAATCACCGGGAATGAGATACATACGCTCGTCACGCAGGAACCAGGGTCCGCTGATCCAGCGGCCGCCGCGCCCTCCGTGCTCGGGGTTGCGCCGCACCGGCAAGGCCCAGCCGACGACTTTTTTTAGTCCCTGATCGAAAATGCGCCGCAGGCGCGCGCGCTCGATTTCGTCGTCCAGGCGCGCATCGAAGGGATCGAGGTTGGATGGCAGTTTTCGTTCACGCCAGAGGTAGTAGTAGACGTCCTCAAAACCGGCAATGAGAAACTTCTCATCGAGCGCCAGTTCCCGCGCGATCGCTGCCAAGAGCGCGCGCGCATCCTCGGTACTCGCATCGCCTGGCGAGCGCTCGTCGGCAAACAGCTCCGGATCAAGCCAGCATGGCTTGCCGTCGCTGCGCCAGCAGATCGACAGCGCCCAGCGTGGCAGCTGCTCGCCCGGGTACCACTTGCCCTGGCCAAAATGCAGAAAGCCGCCGCGCCCGTAGTGCGCACGCAGGCGCTGGACCAGATCGATCGCGTAGGCGCGTTTCTTTGGGCCGAGCGCCGCAGTATTCCATTCTTCGCCCTCGCGATCATCGACCGCAACGAAGGTCGGCTCGCCCCCCTGGGTCAGGCGCACATCGTCGCTGGCCAGACGCAGATCGACCGCATGGCCGAGCGCGAGAATCTCCTGCCACTGCGCCTCGCTGTACGGCAGGGTTACGCGCGGTGACTCGAAAATGCGCGTCACGCGCATGGTGTGCGTGAACTCCACCTCGGCCTTGTCGACGGCACCGGTAATGGGTGCGGCACCGGTCGGATCGGGTGTGCAGGCAAGCGGAATATGGCCTTCGCCTGCGAGCAGACCCGAAGTCGGATCAAGGCCGATCCAGCCAGCGCCGGGCAAATAGACCTCGCACCAGGCGTGCAGGTCGGTGAAATCCTGCTCGGTTCCCGAGGGCCCATCGAGTGCCTTGACGTCGGCACGCAACTGGATCAGGTAGCCCGAGACAAAGCGTGCGGCGAGGCCGAGATGGCGCAGCAGTTGCACAAGCAGCCAGCCCGAGTCGCGGCACGAGCCGCTCGCCAGTTCCAGAGTCTGTTCGGGAGTCTGGACACCGGGTTCCAGACGGATCAGGTAAGCGATTTCTGACTGGATCAGGCGATTGATCTCGACAATGAAGTCAATCGTGCGCCGCGGGGTGCGATCGATCGAAGCCAGAAGCTTCTGAAAGCGTGGCACGCGCGCGAGTTCACCGTCGAGCTTGGCAAGATAGGGGGCAAGATCATGCGCGAGCCCCGCATCGTATTTGAAGGGAAAACGCTCGGCCGACGGTTCCAGGAAAAAATCGAAGGGGTTGTAGACCGCCATCTCGGCGACAAGATCGATGCAGACCGAGAAACGGTCGGTGCGCTCCGGAAGCACCAGGCGCGCAAGGTAGTTCGAGAACGGATCCTGTTGCCAGTTCAGGAAATGAACTGCCGGTTCGACCGTGAGGCCATAGGAGAGGATCGGCGTACGGCAATGGGGCGCCGGGCGCAGGCGGACCACTTGCGGCCCGAGCGCGACGAGCCGGTCGTAGCGATACTCGGTAAGATGCGTCAGGGCGACATGGATGGTCACTGGCAGTCCCTTTGCTAGTTGTGCCAGACGAGGAAGTCGCGCGAGATGCGCTGGCCGATGTCGTTGACGCGATTCAGGAAATTGGTGAGATAGGCGTGCAGGCCGGTCTGCAGGATGTGCTCGAGGTTGGCGTACTGCAGCTCGGCGCTGAGCATGCCGGCGCGCCGTTCGGTCTCGTCCGAGCGGCTGTTGGACACCTTGCCCAGATTGATGACCACTTCCTCAAGGCACGCCGCAAGTGAGCGCGGCATGTCGGCGCGCAGGATCAGAAGCTCCGCTACCCGTGCCGGCGTGATGATGTCGCGATAGACCTTGCGATAGATCTCAAAGGCCGAGACCGAGCGCAGCACGGCAGCCCAGTGGTAGAAGTCACCGTGACCATTACCCTCCACCACCGCACCGGGCTCATCAGCGCGCGGTTCGACCAGATGGCCGAGTTCAGCCAGGCCGTGGTATTTCACGTCGAGAATGCGCGCCGTGTTGTCGGCACGCTCAAGAAAGGTCCCCAGACGCGCGAAATGAAAAGACTCGTCCTTTAGCATCGTGCCGATCATCACGCCGCGCGAGAGGTGCGAGCGGAACTTGACCCACTCGAAGAATTCCGAAGGCTCGCGCTCGAGCGTCTTGCCTGAGAGCAGATTGTGCAGCTCCAGCCAGGTGCCGTTGGCGGTCTCCCAGAATTCCGTCGTCACCACGCCGCGCACCGCGCGCGCATTGTTGCGCGATGCCTGCAGGCAGGAATAGATCGACGACGGATTGGAGGGGTCGCGCACCATGAAGTCGATCACCGCGCGTGGCGTCACCTTGGAATAGCGCGCATCGTAGGCCATGCGCAATTCCGAGATGCCAAGCATCGCGCGCCAACCCTCCTCGCTACTCATCTCCGAATGCGGCAAAAGCGACATCTGAACGTTCACGTCGAGCATGCGCGCGGTGTTTTCGGCACGCTCGATGTAGCGCGCCATCCAGAACAGATGATCGGCGGTGCGACTTAGCATCTCAGCTCTCCAGCACCCAGGTGTCCTTGGTACCGCCACCCTGCGAGGAGTTGACGACGAGCGAGCCCTCACGCAGCGCAACGCGCGTAAGTCCGCCAGGAACCAGACGCTCGCTGCGCCCGGTCAGAACGAAGGGACGCAGATCGATGTGGCGCGGCGCAACACCGGCGTCGACGAAAGTCGGACAGGTCGACAGGGCAAGCGTTGGCTGGGCAATGTATTTTTCCGGGGTGGCAGTGAGCGCAGCGCGCATGCGCTCGATCTCATCCTTGCTCGCGGTCGGGCCGATCAGCATGCCGTAGCCGCCGGCCCCATGGATTTCCTTGACGACGAGCTCAGACAGATGGGCCAGGGTGTACTTGAGGTCCTCCTTCTTGCGGCACATATAGGTCGGAACATTGTTCAGGATCGCCTCCTCGCCCAGATAGAACTTGATGAACTCGGGTACATAGGGATAGATCGACTTGTCGTCGGCGACCCCGGTGCCAATGGCGTTGGCAAGCGTCACATTGCCGTCGCGGTAGACCTTCAAGAGGCCGGGCACACCGAGCGATGAATCAGCGCGGAAAGCCTGGGGATCGAGAAAATCGTCGTCAACCCGACGATAGATCACGTCCACGCGCCGCGGACCGCGCGTGGTGCGCATATAAACGTGATTCTCGGCGACAAACAGATCCTGCCCCTCGACCAGCTCCACGCCCATCTGCTGGGCAAGAAAGGCATGCTCGAAATAGGCCGAATTGAACATGCCCGGGGTCATCACGACCACGACCGGCTCAGCTGCGCCCTGTGGTGCCACCGCGCGCAGGCTGTCGAGCAGCAAGTCGGGGTAATGGGCGACCGGCGCGACCAGGTTGCGCGCGAACAGGTCCGGGAATAGGCGCATCATCATCTTGCGGTCTTCGAGCATATAGGACACGCCCGAGGGTACGCGCAGATTGTCCTCAAGGACGTAGAACTCGCCCTTGCCGGCGCGCACGATATCGATGCCGGCAATGTTCGCGTAGACATCGAGAGGTACCTTGACGTCCTTCATCTCGGGCCGGAACTGGGCATTTCCAAGAATATGCTCGGCCGGCACCACACCCGCGCGGATGATGTCCTGCTCGTGATAGATGTCGTGCAAAAAGCGATTGAGTGCGCGCACCCGCTGGCGTAGTCCCGCCTCCATGCGCTTCCACTCGGCCGCCGGGAAAATGCGCGGCACGATGTCGAAAGGGATGGTGCGCTCGGTACCTTCGTTGTCGCCGTAGACTGCGAAGGTGATGCCAACGCGGCGAAAAATCAGGTCGGCCTCGGCGCGCTTGCGCGTCAGCGATTCAGGACTTTGCGACTCGAGCCAGTCCTTGAATGCCTGGTAGGGCACTCGCGTCTGTCCCTTTTCATCGATCATCTCGTCATAAAAGCGACTCGCGCTCTTGCCTGCCATGCAATCTCCGTGATTTTCGAGTTGTATGTCCTGACAGGGGGCCCGTCGCGCGGCCGGGGCCTGTACTGGCACTTACCTGTAGCAAGAATTACGCCACAGTCTGGATCGGCGACCCCAAGCCCAGATAGTGCGCGAGGCGCGGCAAAGCCGCAAGCGCGTTGGCCGTGGTGCGGATGCGAGTGTCTTCAAGAGTCCAGCCGCGCAACTCTGCCAGGGACTGTCCAATCTGCGGCAGCTCGCCAGGGCTATTGCGCTGACCATTGATCCATTGTGGAGCGATATCCGGCGCGTCGGTCTCAAGCACCAGGGCGCCTTCGGGCAGGCTCGCCGCCAGCCGGCGAATATTCAGGGCGCGCGTGAAAGTCATGGCACCGCCAAAGCCCAGCGCAAGGCCGCGCTCGACATAGCCAGTGGCCTGCTGCTGACTGCCGTTGAACGCGTGGGCGATGCCGCCCGGCACGGCAATACGCCGCAAGCCTGCGAGCACCTGATCCTGCGAGCGCCGCACATGCAGGAGCACCGGTAGACCGTGGCGCCGCGCGATCTGCAGCTGGCGATCATAAAACTGCTGCTGGTGGGCGCGCGCCGCGTCGGTCTTCAGGTTTTCGACGAAGAAATCCAGACCGATCTCGCCGATCGCAACAAAGCGCGGGTCGTCGAGCGCTGCGACTACCGCGCTCTCAAGGATATCGAGGTCGTCCAGGCGCGCAGCCGGTGTCGCCATCGGATGGATGCCAAGCGCATACACCGCACCGGCAGTGGCATGGGCAAGATCTCTCACGGTCGCGAAGTTGTGCACCGCCACCGCTGGAATGACGATACTACCTACGCCCTGCGCGGCCGCGCGGGAGCTGACCTCGCTACGGTCAGCGGCGAACTCCGCCGCGTCGAGATGACAGTGGGTGTCGATCCAGTGGCTCGTCATGGCCCTACTGTCACACAAACCGGGAGGACTTGCAGCGGCTGGGCGCTCCTGCCGGGCCGATAGGCCTTGGGCCCATCAGCCCTTGCGGGTCATCACGTCCGTGCTCATGCCATAGAGCTCGGTCTCGCCGTCACGGATCGAGCGTGCCTTGGTGAAGTGGTTCTGGGCAAGGCGCCGATAGTAGGAGCGCTCGATGACCTTGACCATGCGCTCGTGAGCCTGCACGTGCTGCATGGCCGGGTCAAAGCCGTCCGGGAACAGTTGCGCGACCTTTGGATAGGCAATGCTGTTGTACTTGCAGACTGCTTCGCCACACGCGAGGCAGACAAAGCGCTCGAAGTCGGCCGGTTTCAGGAAGCGCCTCGCCTCGTTGTAGACGATCTCGCCCATCGTCGCAGGCCAGGTCTCCTCGTCGTCGTTAGCATCAGTCACGCGATAGGTATTGGCGCCATTCACGCGCGCGCTATCGAGCTCCCCGGAGAGCTTCAGGGCGCTTAGCGCCATCGGTCGCACGATGGAGCCGTCCTCGACAAAAAAAGGACCCAGAAAGTCGCTTTGCAGTTTGATCACAATCGCATCCGCAGAGGCATGGCCAGCCGCACGATACGCGCGGCGACCGCTTTAGTGTAGCGTGTCGTGCCAGGGCGTCACAGTAACCCACTAGAGCGGAACCCACTAGTTGTCGTGGTATCTACGCGTCACTCCAACAATTGCAAAGAACGACGGTCTAGAGCAAACCATCCTTAAGAGTGAGAGTGCGCTGCATGCGCGCGGCCAGTTCCAGGTCGTGCGTCACCACCACGAGGCTCGTCCCGAGACTCGCATTCAGCTCGGCAAGGAGCGTGAACATCTCGCGGGCGGTCTGACGATCCAGGTTGCCGGTTGGCTCATCGGCCAGCACGCAGGCTGGCCTGGTGACGAGAGCGCGCGCCAGTGCGGCGCGCTGGCGCTCACCGCCCGACAGCTCCCCCGGCCGGTGGGTCAAGCGATGGCCGAGGCCAACCCGCTCGAGCATGAGGCGGGCCGCCTCGTGGGCCCTGACCTGCGGCTCGCGCCTGATCAAAAGTGGCAAGGCGACATTCTCGAGTGCTGAAAATTCCGCCAGGAGATGGTGGAACTGGTAGACGAATCCCAGGCGCTTGTTGCGCACCTGACCGCGCTCACTCTCGGATAGACCCGAGAAATCGACCCCGTCGACAGCGACCGTGCCACTCGTTGGCGTATCGAGTCCGCCAAGCAGATGCAAGAGCGTGCTCTTGCCGGAGCCGGATGCGCCGAGAATCGCGAGCGACTCGCCGGGGGCTACCGACAGATTGACTGCCGAGAGGACCGTGACCGCGCCCGGGCCGCTCCCAAAAGTCTTGCCCAGTCCCTGTGCTGCCAGTACTGCAGTCATCTTATTCCCACCGCGTCGCAAGAAATGCCGGCAGTTGCTCGCACTGGGCCGAGAGGGCCGCGAGACCCGGATGCTTGCCATGGAGCATGAGCGCCGGCTGATAGTGACTGATAAAGCGCACCGCCACCGCGGTCGTGATGGCGACCTGGTCCAGGTGACCGCCATGCGAGACCGCAAAGGGCAGCTTGGCCTCGAGCATCTCGAGGGCCTTGATGACCTGGTCGCGATTGCGCTCGATCATCCCCTCGAAGTGCTTTTCGGGGGGCCGCAAAATGGTCTCGTAGTTCAGCGCAACCGCTTTCTCACAGGCGACCAGCGCCACACTGAGCAGCTGCATGGCGACCAGCCGCTCAGGTCCGGCAGCTGGCATCAGGCGCCGCTCAGGAACGCGTTCATCGAGATAGTCGAGGATGAAATTGCTGTCGGTAAGAATCTGACCGTCCGAGAGCACGAGCGTTGGGGTTCTGACGAGCGGGTTGTAGACCTTGAAGGACTCCATCTGGCGAAACACCGACAGCGGCACGTGCTCGTAGGCAAATCCCAAGACATGCATCGAGATTGCCACGCGCCTCAGAAAGGGTGAGTCATAGACTCCGATCAGTTTCAATTCGATCTCCTTGGCACTGGCTATTCGTAGCGCAGGGCTTCCGCCGGCTGGACACGTGAGGCGCGCCAGCTCGGGTAGATGGTCGCAAGCAGGCTCAAAACCACCGAGACGACGGCAATACCGGTCACGTCCGGCAAACGCACATCGGAAGGCAGTTTGTTGATGAAATAGACGTCCTTGGGGATCAGGATGACGCCCGTGATGTGCTCGATGCCGGCCACGAGATCCCCGACATTGTGTGCGAGCAAGAGACCAAGTGCCACCCCGAGGCCACAACCAACGAGACCGATGATCGCGCCCTGGATCACGAAAATGGCAAGAATCGAGCGCGGCGAAGCACCAAGCGTGCGCAGGATTGCGATGTCGGCCTGCTTGTCGGTGACCGTCATGACGAGCGACGAGACGAGGTTGAAGGCGGCTACCGCAATGATCAGGGTGAGTATCACGAACATCATGGTTTTTTCGGTCTTCACGGCATTGAACCAGCTGCGGTTCTGGCGGGTCCAGTCGACCACCCGCAGGTCCCCCGGCAGGCTTTGCGAAAGATCGAAGGCCACCCGCGGCGCATCGTCCATGTCGGCGAGCTTTAAGCGCACGCCGCTATAGCCATCGATACGCAGAAGCTTGGCGGCATCGTCGATATGGGTGAGCGCCAGCGATGAGTCGTATTCATAGTGCCCCGACTCGAAGATACCGACGACAGTAAAGGAGCGAAAACGCGGCATCAGCCCGGCGGGAGTAACCTGGCCCTCAGGCGCGGCGACTGTGACGCGCTCGCCAACGCGTACCCCGAAACTGCGCGCGAGCTCGGAGCCTAAGATGATGCCAAACTGACCGGGGACGAGATCGCTCAGTTTGCCGGCCACCATCTCGCGCCCCAGATCGGAGACGGCCGGCTCTGCGTCGGGCAGCACGCCACGCAAGAGCGCCCCATCGAAGCGATCGCCACTGGTAAAGAGCACCTTGCCGCTCACGTAGGGTGCAACGCCAATCACACGCGGATCAGCGCGCGCGCGTTTTGCGATGTCCTGCCAGTCCGGTAACGCCCCCTCCCAGGCCGAGACTTCGACGTGGGACAGCACCGAGAGCATGCGGTCGCGAACTTCCTTCTGAAAGCCATTCATCACCGAAAGCACCGTGATCAGCATCGCCACCGAGAGCAGGATGCCAAGCACGGAGGCTGCGGCTATGAAGGAAATGAAACCGCTATTGGCCTGGGTATCGGTGCGCCGCCGCGCCGCGCGCGTATAGCGCAGGCCGATGAGCCATTCGTAGGGGACATTCACGGCGCAGGCGGGTCTATTAACAGGGGGGGCCAGTTTGCCATACTTTTAATGGCCTAGAATCCCGGGTTCATGACTACCACCGAACTCCTCGTCGCCGATGTGCTCATCGAGGCGGCCAGCGCTGGCGCCGTGCTCGCTGACCTCTCCTATGCTTCGCTGTCGCGGGTGGCCGCCCATGCAGGGCGCGCGAGTCCCGTCGATCTGGCACCGCATCCTGAATTGACCGCCTGGCAGGCCTATCTGCTGCGCGAGTCGCCAGACGCCAATCTGGCGTGCATCTGGGCGCGGGCACTCAATGTCGATATAGCGCCATCAAGAGCCTTGTGGATGGTCGAGCCCTGCCACTTCGCGATCGGCTTGGAGCGCGTGCAGCTTGACGACCCCGAAGTCCTCGAGCTCAGTGCCGAACATGCAGACGAGCTTGCGCAACTGGCCAGGCCTCTGCTGGCCGAGGATGGCTGGCAACTCGTTGCTGCCACACCGCGGCGCTGGTTCATCCATCGCGCTGAAGCCCTGGACCTGCGGGGCTGCGCCATTGAGTGCGCGAGCGCCCAGGGGGTAAGCGACTATCTGCCGCGCGGCGCGCGCCGTGACGAGCTCGCGTGGCGGCGCACCGTCAACGCCTTGCAGATGACCTGGCATGAGCATGCGGTGAATCTGGCGCGCGAGGAGCGGCGCCTGGCGCCCATCAACGGTCTGTGGCTCTCCGGTAACGGCGCGCCGGGACCGATAGCGCTGCCCTACTGCGAGGTGTCGGGAGCACCGCCATTTCCGGGAGGCACGACAGCTGCCCCGGAGGCGCTGCGCAATATAGAGATTACTGACGCTGCGTGCGTGCCGATGCGTAACGAAGACTGGTACGCCTATCGGGCGGCGTTGGCGAGGCTGGATTCGCGCCTGGCCCACTACCTCGCTGCACTCAGCGCTGGCGCCATTGCCGCCCTGCGCATTACGCTCACAGGCAGACAGAGCGTGCGCAGCTTCGAGCTGACGCGTCGCGATCTCTGGAAGTTCTGGGAGCGCGGCACGCTCGTCGATCTCCTTTCAGAAAAGGTATGAGACTGGTCGCAAGGCAGGTCGATCTGCGCTCGCAGGATGCATTGCTGCGTTCGGGCGTGCCGCCATTGCTCGCGCGCCTGTACGCCGCGCGCGGAGTGCGCACGTCGGCGGAGATCGAGACCGACCTCGCCCATCTCGAGAATCCTGCCACCCTGAAAAACGTCGATGCGGCGGCAGTGCTGCTGATTGATGCCATTGATCGTCAGGCTCCGATGGTGGTTGTCGCCGACTATGACTGCGATGGCGCTACTGCGTGCGCGCTCGCCGTGCGCGGGCTGCGCATGTTCGGCGCGCGTATCGACTACATCGTTCCCAATCGCTTTGAATACGGCTATGGCCTGACACCCGAAATCGTCGATCTGACGATTTCCCGCCATGCACCCGAACTCATCATCACGGTCGATAACGGCATCGCCAGTGTGGCGGGTGTGGCACGCGCCAAGGAGCGCGGGGTCGCGGTGCTCGTGACCGACCATCACCTGCCGGGCGACGAACTGCCGGCCGCGGCCGTGATCGTCAATCCGAATCAGCCGGGCTGCAATTTTGCGAGCAAGCATCTGGCCGGGGTCGGGGTGATGTTTTATGTGCTCCTGGCGCTGCGCAGCCGACTGCGCGAGCGCGGCGATTTCACGACGGCGAGCCAGCCGCGCCTGGACCTTCTGCTTGATCTGGTAGCGCTTGGCACGGTCGCCGACGTCGTGCGTCTGGATGCCAACAATCGCCGTCTGGTTGCGCAGGGTCTGCGGCGCATGCGCGCCGGCACGATGCAGCCCGGCATTGCCAGGCTTTTTGAAGTGGCCGGGCGCGAGGCACGCAGCGCGAACGCCTTCGATCTGGGTTTTGCGGTCGGACCGCGCTTAAATGCCGCCGGTCGCCTCGCCGATATGGCGCTCGGGATCGAGTGCCTTGTTACCGACGATGTAGAGCGCGCCGGCGTCATCGCCGCTGAACTGGACGCCATCAATCGCGAACGGCGCGCGGTAGAAGCCGAGATGCAGGACAGCGCGCTGGCGATTCTCGCGGACCTCGAAGCAAAGGGGGCACTGGACGCGCGCTCGTCGATTTGCCTGTTCGATGAAAGCTGGCACCAGGGCGTGGTCGGGATCCTGGCAGCAAGGCTGCGCGAGCGCTTTCATCGTCCAACGATCGCCTTCGCACCTGGCTCGGACGGCTCGCTGCGCGGCTCGGGTCGCTCGATCCCGGGCCTGCATCTGCGCGACGTGCTCGATCTGGTATCCAAGCGGGCGCCGACCCTCATCGAACGCTTTGGCGGACACGCGATGGCAGCCGGTCTCACCATCAGCCGCGCGAGTCTGGCCGAATTTGGGGTGGCCTTCGAGTCTGCGGTGACTGCAATGCTCGATCCTGCGCTACTTGCGCGCACGCTCGAAGTCGACGGCCCGCTTGCCGGTAACGATGCCTCGGCAGCGACGGTGCGCGCCCTGCGCGAAGTCGTCTGGGGTCAGGGTTTTGCGGCGCCACTTTTTTGCGATCGCGTCGAGGTATTGCGCCAGCGCATCCTCAAAGACAAGCACCTCAAACTGTCGGTGCGTATGCCCTCGGGACAGACCTTTGACGCCATCTGGTTCAACCACGCCGACACCCTACCTGCGCGCGTCTGGCTGGCCTACCAGATCGCGGAGGATTACTATGGCGGCGCCGCGCGACTGCAGCTGATGATCGAGTACGCGGGGCCGGAGGGACCGCAAGAGGTACACTAAAAAAGCGCGCGCCTGTCTGGATGCGCGCAGACAGTCAGGAATTCATGGACCAATCGGGTAAACCACTGCAGATGGAAAAGCCGGCCGCAGAAGCCGGCGGGCGCAAGCCGCGCGGGCGCGGCCATGAGCGGCGCGCCGAAATTCTTGCGGCCGCCGTGCGCATGTTCGCCGAGCGTGGTTTCGAGAATGTATCGACGCGCGCGATCGCCGACGCTCTGGGCATTTCGCAGACCACGCTGTACGTCTATTTCCCGACCAAGGACGCGATCTTCGAGAGCGTGTGCGAGCAGTGCTTTGTGGCACTGGTGGCTGCCTTTCATGCGGTCCAGGCCAATTCGGCGAAGCCGATCGATCAGTTGCGCGCCATGATGCACGCCTATGTCGAGTTCGGCCTAGAACACGAGGACGAATATCGTATTGCCTTCATGACCACGCACCACAAGGAAAAAGCAATCCTCGACGGCATGCCCTTCGAGATGCAGCCGGCCGGCATCCAGTGCTTCATGCTGATATCCGAACACATCGCGGCCTTGGGGCGCGCCGGGCACCTGCGCTTTGAGCCGGAACTGGTCGCCCAATCGCTATGGGCGGCTGGACATGGCCTCGTTTCACTGCTCATCACCATGCCGCATTTCCCGTGGTGCGAGCGAGCCGCCCTGATCACCACCATGATCGAGAGCTTTTTGCAGGGGGTAGTGGCCGGACCGCCAACTAATCATTGACAACTGTTCAGTGATTATGTAGTGTCTGCCCCGTGGTCGTGCCGCTCGTGCGCGACACGTTTTCCGGGGTTTTTATGAGTCCACGCCCAAGCCGCGCGAGGTCCGCCACTCGCACCCGGCGCACCTGCGTCAGCATCACCCTTCTTGGGGTCGCGCTCGCCCTTGCTGCCTGTTCCCCGAAGGCACCCCAAACCAGTCAGGCGATGCTGGTGCTCACCGTCAAGGCGCAAGCGGGTGGGCTCGCCACGGCCCGCTCCTACTCCGGAGAAATCCGCGCGCGCTATGAAACCCCGCTCGCCTTTCGCATCCCCGGACGGCTCGCCAAGCGCTACGCCCATCTCGGAGACGCGGTCAAGGCCGGTGCGGTGCTGGCTGAGCTCGACCCGGCTGACGCCAGTGCATCCCTCGCCGCCGCCCAGGCGACGGTAGTAGCCGCGCAGAACCGTTTCACCCTCGCCACTCAGACTCAGGAGCGCAATGCGCGCGAAGCCCGCGAGGATCTGGTGTCGCGCGCCGACTCGGAGACTGCCGAAGCCAATCTGGCAGTAGCGAGAGCCGATCTCGACGCAGCCAAGGCGCAACTCGCGCTCGCGCACAACCAGGAGCAATACACCAAGCTCCTTGCCGAGCATGATGGTCTGATCACCAGCGAAAACGCCGAGGCCGGTGCCGTGCTCGCCGCCGGCCAGCCGGTATTCGGCTTTGATTATGCCGGTGCACGCGACGCGATCATCGATGTGCCCGAAGATGCGATTGCGGCGATCAAGCCGGGAGCCGCGGCCACCGTGAGCCTCTGGTCGGCTAGTACCGAGGAGCAATCGGCCCAGGTGCGCGAGCTCGCGCAGGCCGCCGATCCGCAAAGCCGCACCTATCGCGTCCGTCTGACGCTCGCCAATCCGACGGTCGTGCGTCCCGGCATGACCGCTACGGTCCGCTTTGCCGACAGCGGCGCAACTAACACAGTGCGCATCCGGGCCTCGGCGCTGTTTCATTCAGGTAACGACACTGCGGTATGGGTCGTGAGTCCGAGTGAGCACAAGCTCAGTCTGCGACCGGTCGCCGTAGCCGGCTACGGAGCAACCGAGGTTAGCATCGCCAGCGGCCTTGCCGCCGGTGAGGAAGTCGTCAGCAAGGGCGTACACACGGTTAATGAGGGACTTGTGGTGCGTACCGCGCCCGACACCGGCAGCGGCGGCGCGCCGTGAACGAGCGCTTCAATCTCTCGGCGTGGGCGCTGCGCCACCGCGCTCTGGTGATCTATGTGATGGTCATCGTGGCGGCGCTGGGCATCATCTCCTATACCCAACTCTCGCAATCCGAGGATCCGCCCTTCACTTTTAAGGTGATGGTGGTGCAGGCCTACTGGCCCGGCGCCTCGGCGCGCCAGATGCAGGAGGAGGTGGCCGATCGCATCGCGCGCAAGCTGCAGGAAACACCGAACGTCGATTTTCTGCGCAGCTATGCGCGGCCTGGCGAGACCCAGATTTTCTTCAACATCAAGGATTCCGCGCCCGCCAAGGACGTGCCCTATACCTGGTACGTGGTCAGAAAAAAGGTCAGCGACATCGCGGCGAGTCTTCCAGCCGGAGTCATCGGCCCATTTTTCAACGATGAGTTCGGCGATGTCTACACCAGCCTCTACGCCATCGAGGCCGATGGCTATGACATGGCGCAGGTGCATGACATTGGCGAGGACATTCGTGCCGAACTCTTGCGCGTAAAAGGAGTTGGCAAGGCGGACTTCTTTGGCGATCAGGCGCAGCACGTCTTCATCGAGACCGACAATGCGCGCATGGCGGGTCTGGGCATCTCGCTCCAAGCGCTTGGCGAGGCCTTGAATGCGCAAAACGCCGTCGCCGCAGCGGGCACCTATACGCTCGCCGGTGACCGCGTGTTCGTGCGACCTTCGGGCCAGTTCGACAATGTCGCTGCGATCGCCGACACGGTGCTGCGCATCAACGGTCACCTGGTGCGTCTGGGCGACATCGCGCACGTGCGTCGCGGCTTTGACGATCCACCGAGTCCGCTGCTGCGCTTTAAGGATCAGCCGGTGTTGGGCATCGGCATCACCATGCAGCAGGGCGGCGATGTGATCGAGCTCGGGCGTGGCCTCGACGCCAAGCTCGCGGACATCCGCGCGCGCCTGCCCGCGGGCTTAAAGATCACCGAGTTCTCGTCGATGCCGCGCGCGGTCACGCGCTCGATCGACGACTTCGTCGAAGCCGTCGCCGAGGCGATCGGCATCGTGCTCATCGTCAGTCTGATTACGCTCGGCCTGCGCACGGGCCTGGTGGTCGTGATCGCCATTCCTTTCGTTCTTGCCGCGACCGCGTGGCTAATGAAGTCTTTTGACGTCGGCCTGCACAAGGTGTCCCTGGGCACCCTGATCCTGGCGCTGGGTCTTCTGGTCGACGACGCCATCATTGCCATCGAAATGATGAAGGTGAAGATGGAACAGGGCTGGGAGCGCACCCGCGCTGCGGCCTTCGCCTACACCAGCACCGCCTTCCCGATGCTCACAGGAACACTGGTGACCACAGCAGGCTTTCTGCCCATTGCGCTCGCCCAATCGGGCACCGGCGAATACACCCGTTCTATTTTCGAGGTCTCGACTATCTCGCTGCTGCTGTCCTGGCTCGCCGCGGTCATCGTGATCCCGCTGCTGGGCTACTATCTGCTGCCAGGCGCGCACAGCGCGGTCCATGAGGCGCCGCGCTGGCAGCGTATGCTGCCAGCTGCCATCCGCAAACTGCTCGCACCGCAAGAAGGCAGCGCCACCCACACGCGCCTGACCGCAGACGGTGAGCCTGACGTCTATGGCACGCCCTTTTATGATCGCCTGCGCAGCGTGATTGACTGGTGTGTGCGTTCGCGCTTCGTAGTGCTGGGTGTGACCGTCGTCATGTTCCTTATCGCCATGTCGGCTTTTTCGAGCATCCCAAAGCAGTTTTTTCCGAGTTCCGACCGGCCTGAACTCCTGATTGATCTGCGCCTGCCCGAGGGAGACTCGATCGATGCTTCGCTTGCCATCGTCAAGCGCATGGAGCAGGAATTGCACGGGCGCCCCGAGATCGAGAACTACGTCAGCTTTGTCGGCAGTGGCGCGCCACGCTTTTATCTGCCGCTCGACCAGCAGTTAACTCAGCCCAATTTCTCGCAGTTTCTTGTCACTACCCACGATGTCGCGAGCCGCGAGGCTCTCGCCGCCTACCTAGAGGGTCGGCTTGCGAGCGGGTTTTCGGATGCCCACACCCGCTTGACGCGCCTCGAGAATGGCCCGCCCGTCGGATTTCCGGTGCGCTTTCGGGTGATGGGTCCGGATATTCCAAAAGTGCGCGAAATCGCCGATCGGGTGGCAGCCCTCATGCGTGCCGACACACGCCTGAGCAATGTCCAGTTCGACTGGGACGAGCCGGCCGAGCGCAGCGTGCGCCTTGACATCGATCAGGCCAAGGCGCGCCTGGTGGGCCTCACCTCGCAGGACGTCGCCAATTTCCTCAATTACACGCTCTCGGGCTACACCGTCACGCAATACCGCGAACGCGACAAGCTGATCGCGGTCGACCTGCGCGCGGCCGCTGGCGAGCGCGCCCATCCGGACGCGATCGAGGGTCTGGCCATGCGCACCCCGACCGGTGCTGTCGTGCCGCTCGGCCAGCTGGTCAAGGTGCATTACGGACTGGAGTACGGCGTAATCTGGGAACGCGACCGGCGACCGACCATCACCGTGCAGTCCGATGTCATCGCCAGCGCACAGCCGATCGATGTATCGAGCCAGTTGACCGCAAAACTCGATTCGATCCGCGCCAGTCTGCCCTTTGGCTACCACATCGAGATGGGTGGCGCGATCGAGGAAAACGGCAAGGCGCAGGGCTCGATCAATGCCCAGATGCCGATCATGGTCCTGGTGGTGCTGACGCTTCTGATGATTCAGCTGCAAAGCGTGGCACGCGTGGCGATGGTGGTATTGACGGCACCGCTTGGCCTGATCGGTGTGGTAATTGCGCTGTTTGCCTTTGGCAAGCCCTTTGGTTTCGTGGCACTGCTTGGCATCATCGCCATGTTTGGCATCATCATGCGCAACTCGGTGATTCTGGTCGACCAGATCGATCGAGATATCGAGTCCGGTGCACCGCGTTGGGAGGCGATCGTCGACGCAACCGTGCGCCGCTTTCGCCCGATCACGCTGACCGCGGCCGCCGCCGTGCTGGCACTGATTCCGTTATTGCGCAGCAATTTCTTCGGGCCCATGGCAACAGCGCTCATGGGTGGCATCACGGTTGCCACCATCCTGACGCTGTTCTACCTGCCCGCCCTGTATGCGGCCTGGTTCCGGGTGCGTCGCAGCGAAGTCAGCCCGGGGGTGAGAGCATGAATAGCGCCCATCGCACGCTGGTCATTATCGGCCTTATCGCACTCTCGGCCTGCACCCTTGGCCCCGACTTCAAGAGACCGGCGGCCCCCGAAGCCAGGCAATATGACGAGAAGGAGCGCAGCGGGCTTATCGCGCAAGGCGCCACGGCGCCAGTCGCTGCCCCATGGTGGCAGGCTTATGGCTCACCGACTCTTGATGCGTGGGTCAGCGAGGGGCTCGCCAAGAACCGCGATCTGCGCAGCACGCAGGCAAGCCTCGTTGCCGCCCAGGCGCGCCTGGCGGCACAGATCGGGGCCTCCGAGTTGCCGCGCGCCGGGGTCGAAGCCCAATACCAGCATCAGCGCGCCATCGGCCTGCCGGACTTCGGTCCACCGACCAATGTCTACCGGGTTTTCGCCGGTGTGGTCGAGATCGATTACGACCTGGATCTGTTTGGTGGCATCCGCCGTGCCAACGAGGCCGCTAGCGCAGTCGTTGACGCCCAGGGTTTCGAGCTCGCTGCTGCACGCGAGAGTCTGGCTGCCAATATTGTGACGCTCGCGATCCGCTCGTCCGCGCAAAAGGAACAGGTCGCCGCCAGCGAACGCCTGTGCACGTTGGCCCGCGAAGAAACAAGGCTCACGCAACGGCGCCTCGAGTTCGGGTCGGTGACGCGCCGTGATTTGTTCGATGTCGAGCGGCGCAGCCACGACACCTGCGCGAGCCTGCCGGGTCAGCGTGCTGCCTGGGCAGCCAGCCGCAACGCGCTCGCAGTGCTGATTGGACGAACCCCCGAAAACGCCCCGGCCGACCTCGACTTTGGGGAACTGCATCTGCCTGCCAACATCCCGGTACTCGTGCCCTCGGAGCTTGCGCACCAGCGCCCGGACGTCCTCGCTGCCGAATCGCGCCTGCACGCCGCGACCGCGCAGGTGGGCGTTGCGACCGCCAATCTCTATCCGCAGATCTCGCTGACCGGAACGGGGGGTTCGGAGAGCTTCACGCGTGCAGGCTTTCTGACCGGCAAGACCGCCGTCTGGGGCCTCGTCGGCGGCATTACCCAGCCGCTATTTGCCGGGGGTTCGCTGCTCGCCCAAAAGCGCGCCAGCTCAGCCGATCTCGATGCCGCACTCGCGCGCTACGAGTCGACGGTGCTGCGCGCCTTCCAGAACGTTGCCGACAGCCTGCGCGCGCTCGACGAGGATGGCGCTGCCGCGGCCGAGCGTGCGGCAAGCGATGCCGCCGCGCGCGCTCTCTTTGATGATACGGTGCGCCGCCACGCCAGCGGCTCAGCGAGCCAGATCAATGAAGTTACGAGCGAAGAGAGCTGGCAGGTCGAGCACATCGGCCGCATCAGTGCCCAGGCGCTGCTGCTCTCAGACAGCGCGGCCCTGTCCGAGGCGCTCGGCAGCCCGGTACCGGCTGCCGAGCCCCCGAACGGCAACTAGTTGTGCCGGAGCCTTTCGAGGGCGCGCACGGTCGCGCGGGTATACTCTTGGCTGAATCCAATCTGCCAAGAATGCACCATGGAAGCCGAACAACTCAATCTGCTCGAATCCTCCCTGTCCGATCTGCGCCGGCGCTCGCTGGAGCTGCGGAGGTATCTTTGACTTCGATACCAAGGCCAATCGCCTAAACGAAGTAAACCAGGCGCTCGAGGATCCGACGGTCTGGAACGACCAAAAGCGCGCCCAGGAACTCGGACGCGAGAAGAAGACTCTCGAAGACGTGGTCGGCAGGTTGCGCACCACCGATGCGGGCCTGGTGGACGCGGCTGAGCTCTTCGAGATGGCGCGCGCCGAGAACGATAGCGCAACACTGGCCGCGATCGATGCCGACGTGGGCGCCCTGCGGGCAGTCGTCGAGGGCATGGAATTTCGCCGGATGTTCAATAATCCGGCCGATCCTCTGTCCTGTTTTCTGGATATCCAGGCGGGCGCCGGTGGCACCGAAGCCCAGGACTGGGCCTCGATGCTCGAGCGCCAGTACCTCAAGTATGCGGAGCGCAAGGGCTTCAAGGCCGAGCTCCTCGAGGAGTCCCCGGGCGACACGGCCGGCATCAAGAGCGCGACCCTGAAGGTGACCGGCGACTACGCCTACGGGCACCTGCGCACCGAGACCGGCGTGCACCGC